>NZ_SZZZ01000001.1:0-527913 GCF_009830025.1 Pantoea sp. Taur | reverse complement strand
CCTGAATCTCGATGTGACGCGGGTTCTCGAGGAATTTCTCCATGTAGACCATGTCGTTGTTGAAAGCCGCTTTGGCTTCCGCTTTCGTCATGCCGATGGATTGTTCCAGATCTTTTTCACTGCGCACCACGCGCATACCACGGCCGCCGCCACCGCCAGAGGCTTTGATGATGACCGGGTAACCGATGCGTTTGGCAATGGCACGGTTTTTATCCATGTCATCGGTCAGCGAGCCGTCAGATCCTGGCACGGTCGGCACACCGGTTTTCTTCATCGCGGTGATTGCAGACACTTTGTCGCCCATCAGGCGGATGGTGTCAGCTTTCGGGCCGATGAAGATAAAACCAGAGCGCTCAACCTGCTCGGCGAAATCGGCATTCTCAGAGAGGAAGCCGTAGCCCGGGTGGATCGCCACGGCGCCGGTGATTTCGGCGGCGGAGATCAGTGCAGGGATGTTCAGGTAACTTTTGACCGACTGTGCCGGGCCGATGCAGACGGTTTCGTCCGCCAGCAGCACGTGCTTCAGGTCGCGGTCAGCGGTTGAGTGAACCGCAACGGTCTTGATGCCTAATTCTTTACACGCGCGGAGAATACGCAGAGCGATCTCACCGCGGTTAGCAATGACAATTTTATCCAGCATGCTTCGCCTCGTTATTCGATGACGACCAGCGGCTCGTCAAATTCAACCGGCTGGCCGCTTTCCACCAGGATCGCCTTCACAACGCCGGATTTATCGGCTTCGATCTGGTTCATCATTTTCATCGCTTCAACGATGCACAGGGTATCGCCCGCGTTGACTTTCTGGCCCACTTCCACGAAGGCTTTCGCATCCGGGCTTGGGGTACGGTAGAAAGTGCCGACCATCGGAGAACGCACGATGTGGCCAGTGATTTCTGGCTTAGCCGCTTCTGCAGGCGCAGCAGCAACCGGCGCAACGGCGGTCGCCAGCGCAGGCTGCTGCATCACTGGCGCAGCATAAGCCTGTTGCATGACCGGATAGCCAGCGTTTGCAGGTGAACGGCTGATACGAACTGACTCTTCGCCTTCAGAGATTTCCAGCTCGGAGATGCCGGACTCTTCAACCAGTTCGATCAGTTTCTTAATTTTACGAATATCCATGAAAAACTTTTCCTAGCGTTATCAACTCGCAGCAGTTATAGCAGAGGGGATTCTTGAGCAGGACATAGGGAGTTCAGTTGGGGTTATAAGGAAAAGGTGGCGGAGTGGATCGTTGGTCATCTGAATTTTATCCCCAGGTGGGGATATCGTGGATAATATTGCAGTTTGAGAGGTAAATGACATATTAGGGAGGCGTAATCTTATTACGCCTCTTATGAATAACCGTTACTTCTTCAGACTAATTTTCTGCAGGGCTTCCCACAGCCGCGTTTTATCACCCTGTTCCAGATTCGCTTGATCAAGCGTGTGCAGAAAGGCGGCTTTATCGGTGAAGGGTTTGCCCTGCGCTAACTGCGCACGGATACCACTCAGAATGCTGGCGCTCAGCACATTAATTTTGCTTCTGACCTGATCCAGCGGCAAAGGCTGCCAACCTTGTTCAGGTGTGGAGAGCCAATCTGCGCGATAGCGATATTGAATCGCTTTTGCTGCATCCATCTGAGCCTGCACAAAGGGTTTCACAGACTCGCCCGCTAAGCCCAGCTTTTCGGCTTGCTGCACAGCACTAGCCAGCACTTTTTCTTCTTGCGGCAAATCTTCAATCGCAAGATGATTGGCGGCTTTATAACCGGCCACATCCTTCATATAGGACAGGCGTTGATTGATTAGGGAAGCCACATCGCTATCAATGACAGGTGCCGCCAGCGCGGTGGCCGAGCAAGATAACCCAATTAACAAAATGATTTTACTGAAATAATTCCGATTCATCTCTCTTAGCCTCTTTTTCCATGAGTCACATTGCGTCGCTAATTTAACTTTTTTTTACTGGCACCGAAACCTTTCCGCCCCCTCCAGCGAACTGATGTATTGAGTCACTAAAACCGGACCTCCCTTACATCGCAGGAGCAGATAATGAAATCGTTTAAAACCCTCGTTTGTACTCTGAGCATCACCGCCGCATTGGGCCTCTCTGCCACCGCTTTTAATGCCAGCGCCGCGCTGCCCGTGGGTGCCAAAGCGCCGAATTTTGAACTGCAAGGTGCATTAGCCGGCAAACCATTGACCTTCTCGCTGCAAAAAGCGCTGCAAAAAGGGCCAGTGGTGCTTTACTTCTTCCCGGCCGCATTCAGTGCGGGCTGTACGATTGAAGCGCATGACTTCGCCGAAGCTACCGACAACTTCACCAAAATGCACGCCACAGTTATTGGTGTGACTGCAGGCAATACCGATCAGGTGAGCGATTTCTCTAAACTGGAGTGCCGTGACAAATTCGCTGTTGCCGCCGACCCAGGTGCTAAAGTGGCCGCTCAGTATCAAACCACCATGCAGATGAAAGGCAAAACCCTTTCCGATCGCACCTCTTATGTGATTGCGCCTGATGGCGACATCCTGCTGAGTTACACTGATAGAAACCCGGATACGCACATCGAGAAAGCCCTCGCCGCCGTGAAGCAGTACGACGCTGCACATCCGCAAACTAACTAAGCAAAGAGGCCAGCGATGTTAACCGCCATGCTGGCCGCCTTTATTGGCGGCATCATTCTGAACTTAATGCCCTGCGTCTTTCCGGTCATCTCCCTGAAAGCGCTCGGCCTGTTGCGCCACACTGACAATGCCGCCAACGCGCGTCGTGAAGGTTTAGGCTTTTTACTGGGCGTGATCGTTACCATGATGGCGCTGGCGGGTATTTTGCTGGCCGCGCGTGCAGGCGGTGCTGCTGTAGGCTGGGGATTTCAGTTACAGTCCCCCCTGGTGATTGCACTGCTGTCACTGGTGATCCTCGCCGCTGCGCTCAATCTGCTTGGCGTATTTGAAGTGGGCCTGTCGGTACAACGTGTTGGATCCGTTGAAATCAATCGCGGCGCCTTCTTACGTTCTGCACTCACTGGCGTATTGGCGATTTTGGTTGCCACCCCTTGTGCGGCACCGTTTATGGCTAGTGCGATCGGCTATGCCCTGGTGCAACCCCCTGCTGTGGCGCTGGTGATCTTCTTCGCCCTGGCACTCGGTTTCGCAGCGCCTTTCACACTGATTTCTCTTTTCCCTCAGCTGGCGAGATTCTTGCCTCGTCCAGGCGCATGGATGGATGTACTGAAGCGCGGTTTAGCCTTCCCAATGTTTGGCGCTTATGCCTGGCTGGTGTGGGTGCTCGCGCAACAGGCAGGCAGCGCGGCATTGGCTACACTGTTAGCAGCCTCAGTGGTTGTAGCATTCGCGGGCTGGCTATATGGGATGGCGCAACATCGCCGCTTTGCCGGTAAAGGCCATAAAGTGCTGTTCGCCGTGACCGCCGTATTGGTTATCGCCGTGCTGGCCCCACTGCCGCAGTTAATTCAACCGGGCGCAGCGCTGGCAGGTGACCAGGTAGCCAGCCAGCTCACTAAAGAGAAGTGGACACCGCAAGCCGTCGCCTCTCAACGTGGACACGGTAAAGCCATCTTTGTCGATTTCACAGCCTCATGGTGTATTACCTGTCAGGTGAATGAAAAAACCTCCCTTTCGACGCAGGCAGTGAAAGACGCGTTGGCAAAAACCGGTACGGTGTATATGGTGGCGGACTCCACCAAGTTTAATCCCGATGTCGATGACGCCATGAGCGAGTTTGGTCAGGGCGGACTGCCGATGTATCTGGTTTACCCCGCCGATGGCGGGCCGCCAAAAGTGCTACCGCAAGTGCTGACACCGAGCATTGTAGTGAATGCGCTGCAAGCGGCCAGCACCAAGGCGTAATTGTTTCAAGGCGGATTATGCAAGCAAGTGATAGCGCGCGCGAAAGTTGGCCCGCGCTAATGGAACAGGCGCAGGCGGGCGATCAGCTCGCTTACACCCGACTGCTCAAAGCGCTAGTGCCGGTGATACGCGGACAAATACGCAAACAACTCACCGACCAGGCATTAGTGGAAGATGTGATTCAGGATGTGCTGTTAACAGTGCATCGGGTGCGTCACACCTATGATCCTGCCTATCCGTTCTTACCCTGGCTGATGGCCATCATCTCCGCTCGCGCCGTGGATGCCCTGCGGCGGCGCGGACGCCATCAGCAATGGGAAGTTCATGAAGAAAAGTTAACTGAAGCCGCCATTGCGCCAGAAACACCACCGCTGGAGACGCAAGAGGAGCTGACCGGTTATTTGCGCCAGCTTCCCTCGCGTCAACGTGAGATTGTTGAACACGTCCATCTACGCGAAATGAGCCTGACGGAAGCGGCAGAACATAACAATTTAAGTGTGGCAGCGGTGAAATCGCTGTTGCATCGCGCGCTGAGTAATCTGCGTCGCTTTGGAGCACACCATGAATAATCATGACCTGTTAATCGAAAAACTCAGCCGCGACATGCAGCCCGTTCAACCGATGCGGCCGACTTATTGGCGTGTCTTGATGTGGCTGCTGCTGGCACTACCCTGCGGCATCGCCGCCAGTTTTCTGGTGCAGCGCACCCTCACCGACTGGTCACAACCTGGCGCGATGCGCGCGCTCATTCAGTTGGCGTTGGCGTTTGTTCTCGGCCTGTTTGCGATTCGTAATGCGTTCAACATGAGCATCCCTGGCCGACGCAGTGTCAGTTGGAAAGTGTTGTTGCCGCTGGGTTTATTGTGGTTGGTATTGAGCCTGAGCAGTATCCCGCACGCCGCAGTGGAGGCACATGATAATGACAGCACGCGCTGTTTTACCTTCCTGTTAGTGGTGAGCACACCGATGATGGTGCTGATGATTGCCAGTTTACGCAAGACAAGTGCACTCCATCCGGTACGCAGCCTGGCGATGGCCGGACTGGGCATATCCTGCATGGCCGTCACCATGCTGGCGTTTTGCCATCCGGTGCATCTGCACGCCATGGATTTCGTGATGCATCTGGCCGCGATTGCGGTGATTATTGTTCTGACAGTGCTACTTGGTCGCCGCTGGGTAAGATTAGGTTGAGGTGATAACAGGATGTCATTCTCCCTATTAAAATAAAAAACAGGAGTCTGGCTCTCATTAAATCTACCTCATCACTATCCTTTGATGTGTTAAGTTAATTAATGGAGAGAGGCAATCAAGTGAAGGAATACACATGCCAGTGCTTAACAAGGGGGATTCAAATATGGCCATAATGCCAATGTCATACAGCCCCAATACATTACAACGACGTTTTGAGATTATTGATGAGTTTGAAATGGGTAGTTCTACTTACTGGATTATCTATGATCGCAAAACACCTTTTTCAGCAGTCGTCGATGCTGGTCCAGCATTAATTGAGAACGATTTACGCCATCGCGTCATTGCTACGTTGGAACTGATTCGCGTTGAAAATTTTGATGGGCTCAGCGTAAAGTCATTCTGGCAAGATGCTGCCGCGCTGCAGGTTGAAGGGGTTGTTGTACAAGAGATCATGCAAGGTTTTGGTCTGGCAACCCGCATGTATGAAACGTTGGTAGTGCATCAAAATATCACGCTGATGAGTGATCATCACCAGCTTGAAAGAGTAAGTAATTAGCCTGAATCATCTCTGTCCACGCGTAAACAGCCATTGTGATATGGCTGCTTACCCAATTTAAGAATCTAATTTTAAATGAATGGTTATGGATTATTCCAGATTACGATTAATGCGCATGACTACATTCATAGGCAAATTCTTTGTTGGATGCCCCTTTTCGAACCGCCATTGGTTTACCGCTCGAATGACAGAGTCATTAAACAGACCATCTGGCGTTGATTCGCTGATACGCATTTCACTCACCTTTCCCTCAGCATCAACGTCAAAAACAAATTTAACATGCCCTTCGATGTGATTTTTAAATGCGTAATAAGGATACAGCGGTCGATCTATCCTGAGCGCTTTAGGCATCATAACTGTATTTTGGTGAGCGGGTGGGGAGCTAGAACTGCAACCCAATAATGCGAGAGTGATTGAGATGAGAATAACCCTGAACATAACAACCTCCTGTTGTTGATAATCATTCTCATGTTATCATCCCTTCATATCAACAAGATAGCGCCAATTTTCTGTAAAGGGTGCGTAAAACCCTTGAACACCCTAATACCCCTATCGAGATTAAGGAATAATCGCAGATGAAGAAAATCATATTTATCTCTATGCCCAGCCCAACATTAATGAGAGCACCGGGATTTGGCGTAGGCGGCTTATTCACTCACTTTCGCGAGGATAAATATATGCACGCCGTGCAAAAGGAAATTGATAAACACCAATTGCACTGGCGCTTCACCAGTGACACCACCGAATCAAATATTGAAACGCTCATCGCCGAGGGAGCTGAGTTACTGGTTCTTGCCCCCGGCATGCGTTTTATGTTTTATCGCAAGAATTTTGATAAGCAACGCATGGTGTTTCTCACCACCATGGAATTTATGAGTAACGACGTCCAGCCTGTAATGCGTAAAATCCGGGAACGGGAAGACAGTGAAGGTTTGATTCGCTAAAGGGCTCGAATACCTCATGTCGGATTTTGCAGCCTCAAAATAGTATGAGTTGTTGTTGATGAAGGTGCGCGTTGATGCGCACCTGGAAAACCGATTCACGATGAATAAAGTTACTGCGGAATCACCTTCTCCGCTTTCAGCCGATCAAAAAGCGCAATAAACGAATCCAGCGTTGAACGATATCCGGTGAATCCCGCTTTGCGGCTTTTGCTCATGTCGGTGAATGCTTCCATCGGACGCCCAAGGTCCGCATCGGTGTGCCACCACGAAGCCAGCTTATTAATGTCCGCCTCACATAGTTGTTCGCGAGAGGCAATTTCATGCCATGCATCTGCGGCCTCCTGCATGCGCCCTTCCAGAGGCATCATCTGTGCAGGATACGCGGCGGCTTCAACGTTAAAGTAAGCGGCCAGTCGTGGCCACAGCCAGTTCCAGCGGAATACATCGCCGTTGACCGCGTTGAAGTCCTGATTTGCTGCTTCATCCGCCGTCGCTGCCCACAACAACTGCTTCGCCAGCAAACCGGCGTCGGTCACATCCGCAATACCGTTCCACTGCTCCGGCGAGCCAGGAAAGATAAACGGCCAGCCCTTCTCGCGACACAGCGTGGCATACACCGCCAGCGTCTGCCCCATATTCATGGCGTTGCCCACTGCATAACCGATGATGGTGTGCGGGCGATGCACGCTCCAGCGATAGCCATATTGCTCGGCACCGGCAAAGATTTCATCTTCCTGCGCATAGTAGAAGTTATCGACCGGCTGGCGTCCCTGTTCTTCACGGAACGGCGTCACCGGCACAGCACCTTTGCCATACGCCTCAAATGGACCCAGATAGTGTTTCAGCCCGGTCACCAGCGCCACGTGCGCACCGTTCAGGCGCTCACCCAGCGCTTCAATCACATTGCGCACCATGCCGCCGTTCACGCGAATGTTCTCTTTTTCGTTCTCCTGACGCGCCCAGACGCTAAAGAACACCGCATCAGGCTTCTCTTGTGACAGTGCAGTGCTGACCGCATCAGCATCGGTCAGATCTGCGGTCAGGCTGCGGCACCCTTCGGGGATCGCGCCGCGTCCGCGTGACAATCCGGTCACCTGCCATCCTTCACTTTGCAGTTTTTCCGCCAGCGCACGCCCAATCACGCCGCTAATGCCGACAATTAACGCCTGCTTTTGCATTTCAATTCTCCTCGGTTTCGGTAATCATTAGCCTAATAGAGAATTCAATTCCTATCTCTGGCTTTAATTCACATCATTCATAACCTGGATTCACGAATAGATGCACGATCAACGCCTGAAAGATATCGTTCCCTTTGTGGCCAGCGTCGAAAGCGGCAGTTTCGCGGCAGCGGCAGAACGTTTACACCTGACCGGTTCGGCCGTCAGTAAAAGCGTCACGCGACTTGAGACGCGACTCGGCTCACGCTTGCTGGAACGCACCACGCGCAGTCTGAAGCTCACCGATGCAGGCAACGCCTATTATCAAACCTGCCTGCGCATTATGGAGGAGCTGGCCGAAGCCGAAGCGGTGCTGGCGGCGCAGCGCACCATTCCTTCGGGGCGATTACGCGTAGCCGTGCCCAATACCTATGGCCGACTGGGCGTCATGCCGGTGCTGATTCCATTTTGTCAGCAGCACCCGGAACTCGAACTCAATCTCACCTTCTCCGATCGCTTTATCGATCTGTTTGATGAGGGGATCGATGTCGCAGTACGCATTGGCGGATCGCCGGACGTACCGGCCTCGCTTGGCTGCCGTCAGATGGGTCGCGAGCGCATGGTGTTTTGCGCTGCACCCGATTATCTGGCGCGCCATGGACGTCCTCACAATGAAAGTGAGCTATTGCAACATCAGGCCATCATGTATGAACGCGTGGATGGCAGCAGCAAGCCCTGGCTGTTTACTACTGCCGATGGGCATCCGCACTGGCGCAATGTGCCACACCGGATGGCACTGGGTGACGTGGATGCACAAGTGCAGGCGCTGTGTGGCGGATTAGGCGTGGCGCAGATGCCCTCCTGGCTGGTGCGCGAGCCGCTGGCGCGCGGTGAACTGGAGATCATCTTGCCGGAGCAACAGCCCGATGGATTGGCTTTGACGCTGATATGGCCGCGCCGCAAGCAGCTGTTGCCAAAAGTCGATGCGCTATTGACCGCGCTGGAGGAATTACAGATTCGCTGAGGTGGGCGCCCTGAAGGCCGCCTGCTACCGCGAGCGCGACCATAATGACGTGCAGGTTTTTCAGCGGGCCAGTGTCCCCTTATCAGGATCGCACCGGGGATCCTGTTTAATTTTCAGGGTCAAACAGTGCGCGGGCGTAATTCTGAGATGAGACCTTTTTCTCGCTGTGCGGGATCTCCACGCTATCGATAAGCTTGGCTTGCTGATAGCTTTTCACCGTTTCATGCTGAGTGAGTTGCTGCGTAGTCTGTGCTGTCAGCTCACCTTTTTTGTTCTGCGAAACCACGGTCTGGCTACGCTCTTCATCGTCAATCAGATGATAGCGGTAATTTTGAGATGACTTAAGTGCCGTCAGTTTCGCTGCCCCGTCTGAATCCAGTGCGGTGTGGAAACTGGCTTTGAGTTTGAACAGCGTATCCTGTGTCAAATCCTGGGTATCAGTGTGCTGTTGCGAGCGGGTTTGCTGCGCGACCTCTAAAGAGAAGGTGTCCTGCTCATCCGGTTTATAAGGATTATCAGAGCGCGGCGTCTGCTGATAGCTGGCGGAAAAATCGGCCAATCCACTAATGGCACCGTTTTTAGCGGCATTAGCATCAATGGAGATCACTCGCTGGGTATTCACGCTGTGGCTTGCCTGTCCTTGCATGGTATTCAGCGCCCGGAAGCTGGCTTTGAAGAGATTCAGCATGTCGCGATCGCCGTGCCCACGCGTTGCGGCCTGATCCATTTTGGCAGACCACTGATCGAGTGCGGCGGCCTGCTGTTCGGCGCTGCCTGCCTGAGTCAGCTTTGACACATCCGTACCGAGCTTGATACTGACATCCCCGTTGTGAAAACCGAGCCAGCGCTCTTTATCATCTGCGTGAAGGTTGAGGGACTGCGTCACATTGTCGCCATTACGCAGATCGGTCTTCAAATCGACACTTTTCAGCTGCGAGGTATCAAACTCCATCAAGTCGCTGATATCTAGCTGCGTTGTCCCTGCGTCCAAACCGTCCAGCGCTTTTTGCAAACCGTCGGAGAGCTGACTGATGGCTGCGGCTTCATCGCGGTTGAGTTTACCCCCGCTGGTATTCAGCTCCACCACCAGTCCACCCTGCTGGCGTGTCATTTGCAGACTCACTTCAATCCCCGATTGTGTGGTCACGGTGAGCGCCACCGCGCTCTGACTGTTGCTGGTACCGTTGGCTGATGAGGTTGCGGGCACGCTTAACGTGACATTGTCACCACTCTGCACCAGGCCCTTAAGCAAACCACTGCCGATACCGTTCATACCAACGCCGCCAGACTGCGCTGCCGCGTTGATTTGCGCCTGTAAATTGCTGCTGATCGTGCCGCTACTCTGTACCTGTGCTGGCACAATTTTATAGATGGCCGCAACGGTCTCGCTTGCTTCACTGAAGGTCACTTTGGTGGACGCTTCAGCCTGTAAGTGGCTTTGTGCTGCCTTGCTGTTTGCGGTGGTAATTACGCTTGAACCCGCAGAAATCAGGTTGCGTAGAACGCTGTTGCCAATCCCATTTAGCATCAAAATAATCCTTCTTGTGAACTATTCCTGAAGGTTATCGGCATCATATCGCCATGCTTTAACGTTCCCCTCCGGTTAACGTGAGCTCCTGATAGGCCGCTGGCACTTCTGGCACAGCATCTGTCTGCTTAAACACAGCCGAACCCGCGCGTCTGATTTACGTTGTTGATCAACACATTGTCTACCGCACAGGTAGCATCCCTTCAACAGAGGTAAGGTCGCGATGAACAACCTGCATTACAAAAGCTTGCTGGAAATTGGACGCCTGATTCAGTCTGGCGACATCACCTCGGTAGCGGTCACCGAATCACTGTTAACGCGCATCGACACACTGGATAGCGATCTACACAGCTATTTCTACGTGATGCGCGACAGTGCGTTAAAACAGGCGGCAGAGGCGGATCAGGAAATCGCCGCAGGTAAACTGCGTGGCCCGCTGCACGGCGTGCCGATCGCCTTAAAAGATCTGATCTGGACCAAGGATGCGCCCACCAGCCACGGCATGATCATCCACAAGGATCACTATCCGGCGGAAGACTCCACGGTGGTTGATCGTTTCCGCGCTGCTGGTGCGGTGATACTCGGCAAGCTGACGCAAACTGAAAGCGCCTTTGCCGATCACCATCCGGAAATCACCCGCCCTAATAACCCCTGGGGCAGCGCACTCTGGACCGGTGTCTCCTCCAGCGGTTCTGGCGTGGCAACCGCCGCTGGCCTGTGCTTTGGTTCGATCGGAACGGATACCGGTGGTTCTATTCGTTTTCCTTCCAACGCCAACGGCTTGACCGGCATCAAACCGACCTGGGGTCGCGTCACTCGCCACGGTGCCTGTGAGCTGGCGGCTTCGCTCGATCACATTGGACCGATGGCACGCTCTGCAGGCGATGCCGCTGCGATGTTGCAAGCCATTGCCGGGCGCGATGATAAAGATCCGACCTCCAGCAGCGAGCCGGTGCCGGACTACCTAGCGTTGATGACGCGCGGTGTCAGCAAAATGCGCATCGGACTGGATGCGGGCTGGGCGTTAGAGAAGGTGGATGCGGAAACCCGTGCCGCGCTGGAATCAGCGATAGCTACCCTGGCATCGCTCGGAGCCACCTTCGTGGATATCACCGTGCCAGACACGGAAAAAGCCGCCGCCGAGTGGAGTGCGCTCTGTGCAGTGGAAACCGCCCTGGCGCATGAAGAGACCTACCCCGCGCAGAAAGATCAATATGGTCCAGGATTATCTGGCCTACTGGATCTCGGCCATCAGGTCACTGCCCTGGAGTATCAGCGCCTGCTGCTGAGCCGTGCGGCACTGCGTGGCGATATTTCTGCCCTGTTCAGCAAAGTGGATTTGATTCTGGCACCCGCCACCGCTTATGCCGGATTAACCTGGGACACCATGACCCGTTTTGGTACCGATCAGGCACTGTTTAACGGCGTATTGCGCTATACCAGTGCATTTGACGCGAGCGGGCATCCGACCATCACCCTGCCATGTGGCATGACTTCCGCCGGTGCACCCATTGGTTTCCAGTTAGTGGCGGCCCATTTCGATGAAACCGCAATGATTCAGGGCGCCTGGGCTTATCAGCAAGTCACTGAATGGCATAAAAAACATCCCGCTCTCTAAGGCTGCTTATTCTGGCCGCACTGCATGACGGGTGCGGCCTTTTCACGTCGTTATGGCTTGAAACTTGCTTGGTTTGTTGTGATTGCACCCTTTTCGCCAGGTTTAGGGGATGTTGCCATGAAAGAAACGTTCACCACGGATCACTTAGATAATCGCCACCGCTTTGATGCCTGGCGCGATGCCGTCTGTTCGCGCTTGATTAATGCCGAGGCGCGTCAAATTAATGCCGGTGCATTTTCCGGCAGCTTTGGTTATTCCATGCTGGGCCACGTCGATATTGCGCACCACGTGTCACAAACCGCGCTGGTGTGGCAACGCACCACCGAGTGCATTCGCCGCCATCCTAATCATGATTTTTATCTCGGCTACGTTCGTTCCGGCATCGGGACATTGCGGCAAAACGATAACCAGTCACGGGTGAGCGCAGGGGATGTGGTGATTTACGATGCCGCAACGCCCTTTGATTTCGCCATGGATAACGTGGCCATCAACATTGTGCATTTGCCGCGCCAGATGATTGAAAAAGAGGCGCCAGCAATTGCCCGGCTCGCGGGGAAAACACTGGATCTTAGTCGTCCCGGAATGACCTCACTCAAGCAACTGCTGGAAGAGGCGTTTGTCTTCAACGCCGAGCGTGAAAATACCTATCTCGCAGAACAGTTTGCCAATACGCTGATCAACATGATCTCGGTGAGTGTGAATTTGCAGAAAGGCGATGACGCGCTAAAACCGGACCTCTACTCGCGGGTAGTGAGTTATTTGCGCCAGAATTTGCAGGAAGCGGATCTGACCATGGCGCAGATCGCTAATGCCCACCATGTCTCCCCTCGCACCATCAGCCGCGTGTTTGCTGCACACGGCACCACGCCGATGAATTTTGTCTGGCAGGAGCGCTTGCAGGCTTGTCGCAAAGCGCTGGCCGAAGGTAAAGCGCGTAATATCACGCAGGTGGCGCTGGATCACGGCTTTAGCGATATGTCGCACTTCAGTCTCGCTTTCCGCAAAGCCTTTGGTTACACCCCGAGCAGTTTGCTGAAGCAAACCGAGGTGTAACGGCGTTTTGTTTTACCCTTTTTGCAACTGACTGATCACACGCTCAGCAGTAAATTCCAGGCTGCTGCGCGTGTTCATCGCTTCGGTACGCATAAAGCGATATGCCCCCGACTCATCCAGACCGAAAGTCTGCATCAACACGCCTTTAGCCTGTGCCAGTCGCTCATTTCTCATTTTACGCTGTTGGCGAGCCTGCAGTTCACCCCGCAACTGGGCATTCTGCTGGGCGGATTGCCAGGTGCCGATGATCTGCACAATCAAGGCAAAGGGGTTTAGTTCTCGCTCGGCGATGGCAGCGGGTTGCAGTTTCATTAGCAGCGGAAACAAGCGCGCATCGTGGCAGTTCGCCAGGGCAATCACCGGTGTGTGATGCTGTTGCAATGAACGAAACAGCGGCGTTAATACCGCCTCGTGGTGATTTTCAATCGCCGCCAACAGCAGTTGCGCGTCAGCCGGACGTTCGGTGACAGGCGGCCAGCTGTGTTGTGCGTGACAACCGATTTGCGTCAACGAAGCACAAAAAGCCCGCACGCTTTGCGAATCAGGATGGAAAATATGCAACCGCACACCCGCAAGCGTTTTCAGCAAAGATGGCTCATTCATGTTTCACCCGTGTGCATTCTGAAGTTCGAAGCATCACGTTAGAGGAGTCGGGCAATTGATGCTGTGTTGCTGCTGCCGGGTGCTGTGTCAGGCGAGACAGGGCATGCACCCCGTCCCGCTTGACCGATTTAGGCGTGAAACCCTAAAAACTGCTCCGCCACACTGGCACTGGGCTGGGCGCGCGGATCAATCTGCTGCACGATCTGCCCTTTTTCGATCACATGAATCCGATCCGACAGCGCATACAGAAACTCAATATCCTGCTCTACCAGAATGATCGAGATATCCATTTCATGCCTCAGCCGCTGCAGCGTCTCGATGATCTCCTCACAGATATTCGGTTGGATGCCTTCGGTTGGTTCATCCAGCAACACCAGCTGTGGCTGCCCGCAGAGACAGCGCGCCAACGCCAGCAGTTGCTGCTCGCCGCCCGAGAGCGCCCCGCCCGGTTGAGCCAGTAAACGTTTCAGGCGCGGGAAAATCTCCAGCATCTGCTCAATGATTTGGCCCGCGCGCGAAAAGTGCTTCACGCAGCCCATGCGCAGGTTCTCTTCCACCGTCAGCAGCGGGAAGATTTGCCGCCCTTGCGGCACAAAACCGATGCCGGCCGCCGCCCGTTGGTGGGCCTGATAGCGGGTGATATCAATGCCGTTGAGCGCGATAGTTCCCTGCCAGGCGGGCAGCTCTCCCATGATGGTGCGCAGCAGCGTGGTTTTTCCCATGCCGTTGCGTCCTAACACACCGGTGAAGGATTTTGCCCCGACAAACAGCTCGGACAAGTGCAGGACCGGAATTTTGTTGTAGCCCGAGACCATCTCTTTTATTTCAAGCATGTTTAATCTCCAGATTGCCGAGATACGCCTCTTTCACCAGAGGATTCTGCGTCACCTCGCGGAAAGTCCCCTCCGCCAGCACCGCGCCCTGATTAAACACCGTGACCTGCTGCGCGATCATGCTGATGAACTCCATATCGTGCTCCACCACCACCACGGTGCTCTGTTGATTGATCGCTTTAATCAGCTGTGCGGTTTTGCGCACTTCCTGATGCGTCATGCCTGCGGCGGGTTCATCCAGCAACACCAGTTGCGGACGAGAAATCAGGATCATCCCTAACTCCACCCACTGTCGCTGCCCGTGCGCCAGTTCAGAGAGCACGGCATCTTGATGATCTTGCAATCCGATATCGTGCAGCACCTGATCAATGGCGCCAGGCAGAGCCGCTTTCGCCAGCTTGTTGGCTGCCGCCTGCCACAGATTCTCCCGTACGCTCAACCCTTCAAATACGCTCGGCACCTGAGTTTTGATGCCGATACCCATCC
The DNA here is from genome assembly GCF_009830025.1 of Pantoea sp. Taur. Classification (NCBI taxonomy): domain Bacteria; kingdom Pseudomonadati; phylum Pseudomonadota; class Gammaproteobacteria; order Enterobacterales; family Erwiniaceae; genus Pantoea; species Pantoea sp. Taur. The sequence goes on along the minus strand of NZ_SZZZ01000001.1, from coordinate 513,071 downwards.
GGGCGATATCCCACGGACGTTTGCCGGAGATCACCTGATTGCGGTAGCGGCATTCACCGCGTGTGGGCGTTATCTGACCGCTGAGCATTTTGAAAAAGGTGCTCTTCCCTGCACCGTTCGGGCCGATCAGACAGCGAAGCTCACCTTCATGCAGGGTGAAATCCACCTCCTTCACCGCATGCACACCACCAAAACTGACGCCCATTTTGCGGGTTTCCAACAGGACTGTTGCCGTCATGGTTTCACCTCACTCACCGATGCGCGGGTTGCAGGCAGCGTGTTCGGACGCTTGCGTCGCCACAGCCGTTGTAAGGTCGGTAAAATGCCTCCGGGGATCAGCAGCACAAACACTGCCAGAATCACGCCGAGCACCAGATTGACATCCACCGTTTGCTGCGCGCCCAGCCGTGTCACCATCCACTGCAACAGCACACAACTGATCACCGGGCCGATTAACGTGCCGCGACCCCCGACAATCACCCAGATGATGATTTGCGCCGACTGGCTGATGCTGAACACGCCAGGACTGACAAACGCCCCCCAGTTGACATAAAGACAACCGGCTAATCCGGCAATCGCCGCGCCAATGGCAAAGGTCACCAGTTTATGAGCGGGCACGTTATAGCCAAGCAGCCCTGCGCGCTGTTCATTTTCCCGGATCGCCACCACGGTTTTGCCAAAACGGCTGAGCAGCACGAATTTTAGCAACGCATAGCAGAGCGCCAACGCACCGGCGGTAACCATAAAGATCGCTTCAGGCGACAAAATCGCATCCGGCTGGAACGGCATGTTTAACGTAGGCACCGACGGGATGCCGTTAAAGCCTCCCAGCAGCGCCTCGCCGATGTGGTATTCACTGCCCGAAGTGGAGTTCACCCAGTTAAACAACACCAGGCTCACCGCCAGCGTAATCGCGCCGAGGTACACATCACTGACGCCACCGTAGAAGATCACGTAACCGAGAAGCAGAGAGAACAGCGTGGGCAGGAGAATCGCCATCACCACCGCCCAGGTGGAATCCCCCCAGTTAATGGCGCAAATGGCGTAGGTATAGGCCCCCAGTCCAAAAAATGCCGCCTGACCAAAACAGAGGATGCCGCCGTAGCCCCAGATAAACGCCAGGCTGAGTGACAACAGTCCCATCACTAAAAACACCGTAATAGAGAGCAAGGTGTACAGCTCAATCACGCCAGAGAGCCAAAACGCCAGCAGGATCAGCATCAGCGCACTGAGCACAATGCGCACTTTTTCCGAAAACAGTTTCATTACAGCGATCTCCTGAAGAAGCGCCCGGTGATGCCCTGCGGCAGCAGACGCAGCAGCACAATGGCACTCAACAGCAGCGCCACCGCACCAAACACCGGCGTGGAGAGATAGGTCACCAGTTGTGAAATAGTGCCAAACAGCGTGGAAGAGGTCAGCGTGCCGGCGATGATGGCGCTGCCGCCGCCAATCACCGTGATAAAGGCCTTGGCAATAAAGCTGACGCCGATAGTCGGTATCACGCCGGTGATCGGTGCCAGCAGCGCGCCACCCAATCCGGAGAGCGCGGCTCCCAGACCGAAGGTCAGGCTGTAGATTTTACCGGGATTACTGCCCAACGCCGCTGCCATGCGCGCATTCTGCATGGTGGCACGCGCGCACAATCCCAATGTGGTGAAGCGCAGCAGCAGCCACAATGCCGCCACCAGACACAGCGCAAACACAATCATAAACAGCGAGTAGCCGCTGGTGCTGTAACTGCCCACATTCACACTGGGCAGCGGCGAACTGATGCCGAGCGTGGTGTTGCCAAACAGCATGGTCGCGGCACCGATCAACGCCAGACTCAATCCCCAGGTGGCCAGCATGGTGTCGATCATCCGGCCGTACAGATGACGAATAATGACGCGTTCAATCACCATGCCAAACACGCCAACACAAAGCGGCGCAACCACCAGCATGGAGATCCAGATCGGCATGCCAAAATGGTTAGTGGCCATAATGGCGCTGTAGCCGCCCAGCATCATAAATTCGCCGTGCGCCATATTGACGATTTTCATCATGCCAAACACCACCGCCAGCCCCAGACTCATGATCACCAGCACCGCGATGGCATTCAGCACTTCGATGCCATAGATAACCGACAGATCCATTAGCGCCTCCCGTTACAGCTCAATCTGATACTGTTTGGTATCACGTGGATTTTTCTTCAGGTCGCACACCATGGCGGTATCAACCGGTGCCTGGTTGGTGAAGGTTTCCAGAATTTTCATCTGATGGTTCTCCACCTCGGCAATGTGTACGTCCAGCGAACAGTGATGCGTGGTGGGATCGACACTCAGCTGACCGCTTGGCGAGGTCAGCGTAACGCCCGACTCCAGCGCTTCAATCACTTTCATGCGGTCGATATCACCTGCCTTGCGCACCCCTTCGGCCCAAATCAACATGCCCTGATACGCGCCCATCGCCAGATCGCTGATGTACATGTCGCCGTAACGAGCATGGAATTTATCGACAAACGCTTTGTTCTCGGCAGACGGAATTTCCTGCATGTAGTTCGCCGCCACCAGAATGCCGTTGCTCTCTTCCGGCGACAGGATGATGTGTTCATTACCGCCGCCGAATACGGTAGAGGCGATGGGAATCTTGCCGCTCATGCCTGCCGCATGCCATTGGCGGTAGAAGGAGATATGCGCCCCGCCCACCAGCGCTGACCACACCATGTCTGGTTTAGCGCTCTGGATTTTTGAAATGGCGGCACCGAAGTCCGTAACATCCAGCGGGAAGAACTCCACCGTCATCACTTCACCGCCGTTGTCACGCACCGACTTCTTCACCCATGACGAAACAATCTGGCCGTAGTTGTAATCCGCCGCCAGCACATAGACTTTCTTGCCCCACTTCTTCATGGCGTGCGGCACCAGCTTCTCCACGGTTTGTGCGGGCGTGGAGCCTGAAGAGAAGTAGTTACGATCGCAGACGCCACCTTCGTACTGCGCAGGATAGAAATAGAGCGAACGGAAACGATCCAATACCGGACGAATCACCTCGCGCGACGCAGACGTGATGCCGCCGTGCACCACCGCCACTTTGTCTTTCAGCGCGGCCTGCTGGGCGTATTGCGCGTAGAGTTGCATATTGGATTGCGCGTCGTAATTGATGATTTGCAGCGGTCGGCCCAATAATCCCCCTGCTGCGTTGATCTCATCTGCAGCTAAATTGATGGCGTTGGACATCGGCTTGCCATAAATATCCAGCCCGCCTGACAGGTCGAGAATGCTCGCCACTTTAATGGCGTCTTTGCTGTCAGCGGCTAAGGTGAATTTCGGTGCAACCCCTGCAGCCAGACCCAATGCGGATACGGCAGACCCCTGAATAAATGAACGACGACTAATAGCCATAGCACCCTCGCAATGAAGTTATTGGAATAAATAGAGATGAAGTATTCCGGGAACCGGAAGAGATAAGCGGATAAAACAGACAGCGCTGTCTGCATTAATGCGAGAAAAGGGCCACAACATTGGGGCACGTTTTTTAGATTAGCAATAAGCGGGCCAAAACCCACGTGGCCGTTCAAATTAACTTTATTCTCTGCCAGCAGAAGCGAAAGCGATGAGAAGTATTACTGCATTTAATCCCGCCCACCTTTAATTAATTTTATCCCTCTCACTTTTCTGCACTTAATTAAAGCAATCAGCACCAGAAGGGTGCAATTAAATTTTTTAACACTGCGCTGTCCGCTCAAACACAGCGAATGGCAGCATTAACAAAGATGTAATTACCAGAAGCGTTAACGTCTCTCACACACTCATTCATCTCATCAGTAAAAATCTTTGGAGGAGACATTATGTCGGACCCTTCGGTATTACCTTCGGATGCCGCGTTAAAGATCCGTGCTATCCAATCCCTGTTGTCAGAAAAGGGATTTCTGAGTCAGGAGGTCACTGACACCATCGTGGATTATTTCGAAACCAAAGTCGGACCCCGCAATGGTGCGCAGGTGGTGGCGAAAGCCTGGCGCGATCCCGCCTTCAAAGCACGCTTACTGGAAAATGGCCGCGAGGCGGTGAATGAACTCGGCTTCTCCGGTTTTGAAGCCGCTACCCTGCACGTGCTGGAGAATACCGACAGCGTGCACAACGTGGTGGTGTGCACGCTTTGCTCCTGCTACCCGTGGCCGGTGCTGGGCTTGCCGCCCATCTGGTTTAAATCGACACCTTATCGCTCACGTGTGGTGATCGATCCCCGTGGCGTATTAGCTGAATTTGGCACTGCAATCCCGGCCAATAAGGAGATTCGCGTATGGGACAGCAATGCCGAAATCCGTTACTTCGTGCTGCCACAGCCCCCTGCTGACAGTGAAAACAAGAGTGAGAGCGAGTTGGCCGCATTGGTCACACGCGACTCCATGATCGGCACACGCACGCTTTAAGCGGAGAACCCCATGAATAATATCCACGATTGCGGCGGCATGCAGAATTTAGGTCCAATCGAGATTGAAGCCGATGAGCCTCATTTTCACAGCCAATGGGAAAAAGATATTTTCGCCACCACGCTGGTGTTCTTTATGAGCGGAAAAATCGTGCTTGATGATTTCCGTTATGAAATCGAGAAAATGTCCGTAACGGAATATCTGCAATCCAGTTATTACGAGCACTGGTTATTTGCCATTGAGCAGTTGATGTGTAAAACCGGCGTATTCACTGAACAAGAATTGCAGCAGCGTCTCACCGAACTCTCCGCCTGAGGATACAACATGAATACTTATTCGCCGCAGGGCTACCTGGATTTAATTACTACACCGCCCAATTACCATCGTGATGTTGAGGTCGAACCGCAATATCAACCGGGTGATAGTATTATCACGCATAATTTAAATCCGCTGAGTCATACACGCCTGCCGCGCTATGCGCGTGGTAAAAAGGGCGTGATTGTTGCCAACTACGGTGCCTGCGTATTTCCCGATGCGCTGGTCGCAGAGCAACAGGAGAAACCGCAGTACGTCTACCTGGTGAAATTCAGTGCCGCCGATTTGTGGGGAGAGAATAGCGAGAATTTCAGCGTCCACCTGAGCGTCTGGTCCGACTATATTCAGGGCAGATGTGAGGATGCTGCGCATGGATGAGTTAAACGCGATTATTGCTCAGGTGAAGGAGGCCGATCCCGCCTTTGCACAACCCTGGGAAGCCGACGCGTTTGTCATCGCGGTGGCGCTGTCACAACGCGGCTACTTTAGCTGGCCACAGTGGGTGGAACAATTTGCCCAGGAGATTAGCGACTTCCCGCAGCGCAGCGATGAAAACGCCCACACCGCCTACTATCGCCAATGGCTGAGCTGCCTGGAAAAGATCCTGTCACAACTTCAATTGATTCCGATGTCCGAATTGCTGATTCGTGAAGAGCAGTGGCGTCAGGCTTTCCTCAACACGCCACATGGCAGTCCGGTGGATCTCGCTGCCGCCAGCTGTCCGCCCGACCACCCGCATGATCATGACCATCATCATCACCACCATCATCATCATCACGACCATCACGCCGCACAGCCGCTGATCCAGCCGCTACGCGTCTTTGCCGCCGTCGGGTAATTCTCAGGAGTCTTTATGAAGGTGCTGAGTCATAAGCAAAAAGGCGCTGCGGTGATTGGTGGCGCCATGCTGTTTAATTTGCTGGTCATCGGTACGGCATTGGTGACTTTTCAGCATTCACCGGCCGCGCTGAGTGTCGCACTGTTGGCCTATCTGTTTGGTTTGCGCCACGCCGTCGATGCCGATCATATCGCCGCCATTGATAATGCCACGCGCAAGTTGAGTAATGAGGGCAAGAGCCCGTTTACCGCAGGTATGTGGTTCTCACTCGGCCACGCTTCGGTGGTGCTGATCGCCTGCCTGATATTCGCTTTGACCACGCAACCTTTGCAGCAGATGTTTCCCGGCGTGAAAGAGATTGGCGGCATGATCAGCACACTGATCTCCGGTGCCTTTCTGCTGCTGCTCGCCTGGGCTAACTCCCGCACTTTGTGGCAATGTTTTCGCCAACGTCAGCGGTTGATGCGTGGCGATGCAACGCGGGTCCCGCAGGAGAGCCATCACCACGGCGTGCTCACCCGGCTATGCGCGCCACTGTTTCGCATGGTGAGCAAAAGCCATCATCTGTTCCTCATCGGTTTCCTGTTCGGCATTGGCTTTGATACCGCAACCGAAGTGGCGATTTTCGGTATGTCCGCCAACCACGCAGCGGGTGGCGAAGCGATGCTGCACATCATGTTGATGCCGCTTTTATTCACTGCGGGCATGATGCTGATCGATACCACTGATGGCGTCATGATGTTGAAACTGTATCGCTGGTCGCAATTCGATCCGTTGCGCAGCCTCAATTACACCCTCGCCATTTCATCACTCTCAATTGTGGTGGCCTTCGCGATTGGCTGTTACGAAGTGTCGACGGTGTTACAACTCAACACGCTGATCTCCCCTGCGCTGGATGGCGTGATGGAAGCAATCATCAGTCAGATGGGTTGGGTGCTGATTATAACGTCCATTGGTGTATGGCTACTGTTTTCACAGCGGGCTAAGCGTCGGGCGCTGTAAGTACAATGGCGGCTTTGTGCCGCCCTGTTGATAGAATCTGCTCAGGTAAAATCCTCTCTGCGTTAGTAAACATCCTGTTAAACACGCCTTTCCCGAAACATGCCACCAAAAGTCAAATTCATCATTGAAATTAAGAATCATTCTCACTAAGGTATTTTCTCTTTTTACTCCTACAAGGAAGTGGTTGAATATCATGGCAAAGCATATCTATGCTCGCTCGCTGCTCAGTGTCGTTATTGCAGCAGCATTACAGATTCCAGCGGTTCAGGCCGATGACAACACGAAACAAGACAGCCAAACCGCAGAAAACCCACCGCAGAAACCACTGACAATTTCCGATAAGAAAAGCAGTGCTGAAAACACCCTGGTGGTGACAGCCAGAGAACAAACTCTTCAGGCGCCGGGCGTCTCCACCATCGATAGCGAAGCCATTAAGAAACACCCTATCCAGCGCGATGTGGCCGAGATTATTCGCACTCAGCCCGGCGTCAATCTCACCGGGAACTCCAATAGCGGCCAGCGCGGCAATAACCGCCAAATCGACATTCGTGGCATGGGCCCGGAAAATACATTGATATTGATCGATGGCATGCCGGTCAGCAGTCGCAATTCAGTACGCTATGGCTGGAGCGATGAGCGTGACACGCGCGGTGATACCAACTGGGTGCCACCCGAGATGATCGACCGCATTGAAGTGATTCGCGGCCCGGCGGCGGCACTCTACGGTAATGGTGCGATGGGGGGTGTGGTCAATATCATCACCAAGCCCACCACTGACGAGTGGCATGGCAATTTCAATACCTACTTCAATGCGCCGGAACACAAAGATGAAGGCGCCACAAAACGCTATAACGCCAGCCTGAGCGGCGCACTGGCCGATAACCTCACCTTGCGCCTGTACGGCAACTGGAGTAAAACCCAGGCGGATGCGCAGGACATTAACGAGAGCCATACCACACCGCGTATTGGTTCCTATGCCGGCAGTTATCCTTCGGGCCGTGAAGGTTCGATAAACAAAGATATCCACTCTGCCCTGCGCTGGGAATTTATGCCGCGCCAGGCTTTGGAACTGGATGCCGGCTTTAGTCGTCAGGGCAACCTGTACGCCGGGGATACGCAGAACACCAATACCAACGCGCTGGTGCAGAAATATTACGGCAAAGAGACCAATGTGCTCTATCGCCAGACATTGAGTTTGAAATACACCGGCGCGTGGGATAGCGGTGTCACCACCAATAACTATGTGCAGTTTGAAAAAACGCGCAATACCCGTCTCAATGAAGGCCTGTCGGGCGGCATAGCCGGAATTTTCAGCCCATCGAATGAAGGTTTCTCCACCATCTCGCTGTATGACACCAATCTGCATTCTGAGGTGAATATCCCGCTGGAAGCATGGGTGAATCAGACATTGACCCTCGGGGCGGAATTCAATCATCAGGCGATGAAAGATCCGGCGTCAAATACCGAAACCACCACTGCTGGTGGTACGGTCAACGGCATCACCAGCGATGGACGCAGCCTGTATAGCTCGGCAGATATCTATGGCGTATACGCCGAAGATAACATCGAGCTAACTGATTCCACTCGCCTGACGCCCGGCATCCGCTTCAATCATCAAAGCATCAGCGGCAGCAACTGGAGCCCGGCGCTCAACCTCTCGCAGGATCTGGGTGACGACTTCACGCTGAAGTTGGGCATCGCACGCGCCTGGAAAGCCCCGAATCTCTATCAAACCAACCCTAACTATCTGCTGTTCAGTAAAGGCCAGGGGTGCTATGCCAGTTCCGGTTACTGCTATTTGCAGGGTAACAGTGATTTAAAAGCTGAAACCAGCGTCAACAAAGAGATTGGTATTGAGTATCACCATGACGATATTCAGGCCGGACTGACCTGGTATCGCAATGACTATCACGACAAAATCGAAGGTGGCTACAGCCCGGTTTATAACAACGGCACATCGGATGTGTACAAGTGGGAGAACGTGCCAAAAGCCGTGGTTCAGGGGCTGGAGGGCACGCTGAACTTCCCGATCACTGACTCGGTGAAAATGAACAATAACTTCACCTACATCATTGATAACGAGAATAAAACCACCGGCGATTATCTGTCGATCATTCCGAAGTACACCATTAACTCAACGCTGGACTGGCAGGCCACCAACGATCTCTCGGTTCAGGGAACGTTAACCTGGTATGGTCGTCAGAAACCGAAGAAGCTGAACTATAAAGGGGAAGCGACATCGGGCAGCGAAACCCGCCAGGTGGCGCCCTACGCTCTGGTGGGCATGAGTGCGACTTATAACGTGACGAAGTATCTGGATGTCACCGCCGGTATCGATAACCTGTTTGATAAACGCCACTTCCGTGAGGGTAATGCGCAGAGCACCGGCAATGCCACCACCGGCGCCTATCTTTGGGGCGCGGGCGCGAACACTTACAACGAATCAGGACGCACCTACTATATGGAATTGGGGATGCATTTCTGATGTGAACCAGCGGCTATCGGATGTGATGGCCGCTTAATTTTTGGGGTGCATCATGATGTGCACCTATCAACCAGAGTATCGGGATTTCAATGCTTTATAGATTTTCAGCAATAAACCGTCCCATTGGCCTGCTGCTGTTGTTGCTCAGCAGTGTCACCACCAGCGTTTTTGCACGCCCGAATATGACGCCACTCGGCCCGAATATCGCCGACAAAGGCTCCGCTTATTACCACTTCTCCATCAGTGAATATGACTCGGCTGATGGCCAGCGGCATTACAAAGTTTGGACTGCGGTGCCAGATAAAGCGCCTCCGCCATCTGGCTACCCGTTGATCACGATGCTGGATGGCAATGCGGTAATGGACAGGCTGACCGATCCGCTGCTGCAAAAACTCTCGGCAGGCAACCCTCCGGTTCTGGTGGTGGTCGGGTATCAAACCACTTTGCCGTTTGAGGTAAACGCGCGAACTTACGATTACACCCCGCCTGACAAAGAGCATGGCGATGCAGGATACACTTTTAGTCGCGGTCGCAAGGGCGGCGGCAGCAGCGCATTCCGAACCTTGCTAGAGCAACGTATTTTGCCCGCAGCGGAGAAAGGTGTGCATGTCGATCATCAACAACGCGCGCTGTGGGGCCACTCTTACGGCGGATTGTTTGTACTCGACAGCTATCTCTCCTCTCAGCTGTTTACGCGCTATTTCGCTGCCAGTCCATCGGTCGGCCAGGGATTTAACTCTCTGTTGAGTGAGATGCAGACCCGCAAAGCCAGTAATAAGCAGATCACTTTGATGGAAGGGAATGGCGATCGCCGCAGCGATAGCAACACGGCGGAACCTGAAGTATTGCGCGCGGTGCGCACCACTATCGAAGGTATGGCAGAGAACGGCACAGCTGCACGCTATCAACTTTATCCGGGACTGTCCCACGGACAAATGTTTGGTGCATCAATGGAAGAGGCGCTGCTGGAAATGTCACAGGCAAAATAGCGAGGAGAAGTAGGCGCAAAAAATGCGCCCACCGAACGGCTTAATTAAAGAACTTTATATCAGTGGGCGTGGATATTTTTGCTGCATCGCCCGCTGCTTTCAGCTCACCGCTCTTTTCATCGAAATGGAACAGGGAAATATTGTTGGTGAACACGTTAGTGACATAGAGATATTTTCCACTGCCATCAAATGAGAACGCCCGAGGTTCAATGCCGTTGGCTTTATAACTGACCGGCTTGCCTAACTGGCCATCCGCCTCAATTTTAAACACCAACAGCTTATTATCTGAACCACGATTCGCTGCAATCACATATTTACCGTTCGGACTGAGAATAATTCCGCCGCCGCTACGGTATTCAGCACTGTTATTTTCAGTGTTCAGCTTCACGGTATTGCTGAAATCCAGGTGATCGTCTTTCACTGTAAATACCGCGATCTCACCGGCCATTTCGGTGGTGACATAGGCATGTTTGCCATCTGGTGAGAACACCATATGACGCGGGCCAGAACCAGCGGTAAAGGTCACGTCATGCGCGGTATCCGCTTCCAGAGGCTCAGCCTTATTGGCGTGATAACGATAGGCATGGAGCTTGTCACCGCCGAGATCGGCAGCGTACAGATATTTACCGTCGTGGGTAAAGGTGGTCGAGTGTGCGTGACCGCCATCCTGACGCCCTTTCACCGCGCCCGTGCCGTGGTCGAAAGCAAAGTGCTGCACCTGCTCACCCAGTTTACCGTCATGATGAATCGGGAACACCGAGACGCCCGCGCCGCCTTTCGCCACCGAGTAGTTAGCGACAAACAGGAACTTACCGTCCGGGCTGATGGTGGCGTGCGTCGGCTGTTGCCCATGGCTATCCACCGCATTTAGCACTTTCACCTGACCGCTTTTATCAATGGACAGTGCGGTAACGGCCCCGGCGTTTTCTTCGTTGGTGGTATAGGCAAAGCGACCATCCTGAGATTTTACAATCCATGACGGGCTTTTCATTTTGATCACATCAAGTGGCGTTAAAGTGCCATCCGCATTCACCTTGAAACGATATAAACCTTCGCTAGGATGATCCGGTTTCTGCTCTAATGGGGCATCTGGAATCGACGTCCAGGTACCCACTAAAGCGATTTGTTGATGTTCCGCAGCATTTGCCATAGCGCTCCCCGCCAGTGAAAAAACAGCTAAGGATAATGCCATGGTTATGTTTGATGCTAAACCGCTGAATGCGGCTTTTTTATTTCTATTCATTTTCGTACCCCACCATAATCGGAATGTTTAACGACTATAGTGGGATTAATTTGAATAGCGCCCGGCCAGGGTGACCGGGTTCACAATATAGCAGATTAGTTTTTAGGAAATCGTGCCTTTAAATTCTGGCTCATCACGATTCAAGGTAAATATCTGCCAGTCAACTTGTTTGGCATGCAGCGTAAATACCGCTGTCGCCAGGGTGTTCTCTTCATCCGGATCGTTCGGCGAAAGGCGATAAATGGGCAGCACCGCATCATGCTGGTCAGAGAGAATCGCTTTTGCTGCATCGCCATCCAGCTGCGTTTGCGTCTCCAGCCACTCAATTAACCGCTGCTGGCGTGATCCGGAGCTGGCAGTGATCACCTGTTCCACGCCATCAAGTTGCGGATGAATCAGGTGATTGGCATGGGCGAACACTGCGGTCAGTGGCGTTATGGAGCAACCCGAACCCGTGGCTTCCATACTAAACAGACGGCTATCACCCATCTGTCCGAGCGTATGGTGGAACGATCCGGCGCGCGGTGATGTGGTCAGAATAGCGATAGCCTCATCCAGCGTGGCCGCATTCAACGCGGCGCGGGCCAGGATTTGACGCGGCACTCCTTCCGGACGATGCAGCGCACGAATATTATTCACCGTATTCACCACGCCCTTCTCGTTTACGGCAACGGTATGACCGCAAATTGACCCCGGATAAGCAAAGCTGGTAAACGCCATGCCGCTATCCGGACGGATGCTGACGATGGCACAGTCATCGCGTAATTGCGGAAAACCATCTTCATTGTGCGCGATAGTTAACACGCCATCAGCACGCTGTCCCGCCACGGTGGTACATCCATCCGAGGTTGAACGTACTAAATCGCCACGGCAGTTCCAGGCAAAAACCTCCTCAATCGGCGCCTGTAATCCTGCGGCCAGCCCTTCCAGCTCTTGCCAGATCAATGGATAGCGCGCTTGAACCAGTGCGCGCATGCGCTGCGTTTGCTCTTCGTTTTTCATGGCTGTCACTGTCTGCCACAGCGAAGTCTGCGTCAGTTTCTGGTGCCAGGCATCACGGCCAAATTCACCCAGTTGCTGACCGATCTCAAAGACGGAACCCCGGATTGCGAGTTTTTTCATGTTGATGCACTTTGCAAAAGAATATCTGAAGAATCAGGAGCGGGCGTCTGCGCACCGTTCATGATCATCGAGAGGAAGCTGTAATAACCGTTAATGCCAATCAGATCCACCACGCCCTTTTCGCCCCATAAATCGATGGCTTGTTGCCAGGTGGTGTCAGTGACTTTTTGCTGTTGATGCAGTTGCTGGCAAAAGTGGTAAATCACCCACTCATCCGGCTGTAAGTCATCCGGCAGGCGCTTCTCATTAATGGCCTGCACGGCGGCGGCAGAGATACCCTTCTCACGTGCTATCGGGGCATGAATCGCCCACTCCACCGGCTGCGACCAATGACGCGCCGTCATGAGAATCGCCAGTTCCGATAAGCGCTGACCGAGCGCGCTGCGATAGCGCAGGTACTCTCCCATGCGCTGCGCGTGCGCCATCAATTCCGGGCTGCGCAGTAAAGGCTCAAACGGCGGAAGCAATGCACCGCGCGGCCCATTAATGATCTCTTCTGCCAGTGGACGTTGCTGGTCGTCCCACTCGTGCTCCGCCAGCGGCGGCAAACGATTAATCATAATTTACCGGTCTCTTCACGAATCACAGTCGCCAGCGTATCCACCACAAAATCGAGCTGGCTCGGCGTAATAATAAATGGTGGAGCAATCAGGATGTGGTCGCCATACTGCCCGTCAATGGTGCCGCCCATCGGATACACCATCAGGCCACGAGCCATACAGTTGGCTTTAATGCCAGCATGTAGTTTCAGTGCAGGATCGAACGGGGTTTTGCTCTCTTTATCGCGCACCAGTTCCACACCGGCAAATAAGCCGCGCCCACGCGTGTCGCCCACATGCGGCAATGCGCCCATCACTTCACGCAAAGCATTTTGCAGATACGCGCCCTGCTGCTTCACCGCATCGAGCAGGTTGTCGCGTTCAATCACCTGCTGGACCGCCAGTGCCGCTGAAGCCGCCGTAGCGTGGCAAATATAAGTATGACCGTGCTGGAACAGACCACTGCCCGACTGGAGTGCGGAGACGATCTTTTCGCTGGCCAGCACGGCACCAATCGGCTGATACCCGCCACCCAACCCTTTGGCGATAGTGACCAGATCCGGCACCACATCATCTTGTTCAAACGCGTGCAACGTCCCGGTGCGTCCCATACCGCACATCACCTCATCGGCGATATACAGGATGCCGTATTTATCGCACAGTGCGCGCACGCCTCTCAGATAACCCGGCGTCGGCGGAGTCGCGCCGGTGGTGGCACCCACTACCGTTTCAGCGCAGAAACCAATAATGGTTTCCGGACCGGCATCAACAATTGCTTGTTCCAGTTCATTGAGCAGACGCGTGGTGTATTGCTGCTGCGTTTCATCAGCACGACGATCGCGATATTCATTACAGGCTGACACGCGAATCACGTCGATCAGTAATGGGGCAAACTGGCGACGGCGCCACTCATTGCCGCCGACGGCCAATGCACCCAGCGTGTTGCCGTGATAGCTCTGCTTGCGCGCGATAAATTTGGTACGTGACGCCTGCCCGATTTCAACGAAATATTGACGCGCTAATTTCAGCGCGGTTTCCACGGCTTCCGAACCACCGGAAACGAAATAGGCGTAGTTGAGATCGCCAGGCGCCGTGCGCGTCAACTGTTCAGCGAGTTGCTCAACGGTGTCGCTGGTAAAAAAGCTGGTGTGAGCATAGGCCAGTTGGTCGATTTGACGATGCATCGCGGCTAACACATCAGGATGCGCGTGGCCTAAGCAGGAAACGGCAGCACCACCGCAGGCGTCGAGATACTGCTTTCCTTGTTTATCGAAGATGTACGCCCCTTCGGCGCGAGCAGCCACGGCGGGCGTGCTACGCAAACTGCGGTGAATAATGTGGCTCATACTGGGTACTGCTCCTGAATACGCTACGGTGATTAAGCGCATCTTGCAGGATTCATTTGGATCACGTCAATGCAATAATGATTCACATGCATTCTATTTTCTTATGACGGATACAAATGAATCATTACTCAGGATTTGCCAGGCACCACATATGCTCCAGATTCAATCAGATAGCGTTCGGCATTTTCGATTTTATGCACAGCATCACGGCCATGGCGCGCCACCAGCATTGCCAGTAAGCACTCTGCCAGCCCCATGCCAGAGACCACTGAGGGGAAGAACGACGGACTGTCGATAGAGAATAACAGGGTGCAGTCGGCGGCCTGCGCCAGCGGGGAAACCGGTGAATCGGTAATCGCGATGATCTTTGCGCCTGACTGCTGCGCGGCGTGCAGCACATCCAGTGACTCGCGAGAATAAGGCGCAAAGCTGGTCAGCAGTACACAATCCTGGGCGGTGAGTTCACGAGTAAACACCTCGATATTACTGGCGAGGCCATCAATCAACGAGACCTGACGATTGAAGAGTCGGTAAACATAAAACAGTGACCAGGCGATGGGAAAACTGGCGCGAAAGCCGCAGATATAGACGTTATCAGCCGCATCGAGCAGGGTCACAGCTTGTTCCATTTCCGCCTGATTTTCGTTTTGCGTAAAGGCCAGATTGGCCTGATGCGCGCTAAACACCTCATCATACAGCTGCGGCTGTGTTCCTTTGGCGATCAGTTTTTCGGCCTTGGATACGTATGTATCATTGCGCAGGCCAATGTCATCAATGAAGGCATCTTTCAGTTCGCCCCAGCCGTTGTAGCCCAAACGCTGCGCCAGGCGCAGCAGCGTGGCAGGTTTCACCCCGGCTTCAACGGCAAACGCGCGCATCGATTGCACCACCAGCTGATTGGCATTTTGCAGAGAGAACTCAGCCGCGCGCTGCAGTTCTGGTGACAGCTCACTGAACTGGCCGACAATTTTTTCCCGAAGATTCATGGCGTTTGGTCGTTGATGGCAGATGGATGCATATAAACATAATTGCGACGGCGAGAAAACCAGACGCAGAGACGATTCATCCTGGAGCGAATGCCGTGGTGCTCCGGGCGCTGAGGCGCAATTCTTTCCAATACAGTTTGATCCGTGCCGTGGTTTAATCACGCCCACGGAAAATAATAAGGACAGGCTCGTTGTTATGCTGCAGTTTTCAAATGGTTTTCTGCTGAGTTTATCGCTGTGCCTTGATATTGGGCTTGCCAATATCGCCATGATTACCCTCGCGATGCAGCGCGGCTATTTTCATGGCTTTTGGTTAGGGATTGGCACCTGCATTGGCGACCTGATTTATGCGCTGCTGGCGCTGGCAGGCATGGCGGTGGTATTGCAGTTTACTGCGGTACGCTGGGTGTTGTGGATTGGCGGTGGATTATTACTACTGTGGTTCGCAGGTAAAATGTTGATCGCTGCACTGCGTAAAGACGCGGCGTTACCCCCAACGGAGCAACAGCCTTATCGTTCGTTACTGCGCGAGTTCAGCCGTGGCGTGGTGCTGGCGATGTCATCTCCCACGGCGATTTTGTGGTTTGCCAGCGTGGGCGGTGCACTGATTGCTCGCATGGGGCACGGCAGCGTCAATGCCACCTCTTCTTTCCTCGGTGGGTTCTTTATCGCGGGAGTGGTCTGGACCTGTGTGTTGTGCCTGGTGGGCAGCATGGGCGGTAAGCTGTTGGGGCAGCGCCTGTTAAAATACTCCTATCTCGCCTCCGCACTGATCTTCTGCTATTTCGCCGCCTATGTGATGGTGTCAGGCTATCGGGAGTTTGTACTGGGCTGAGGCAATCTGCTGCGCGTAATGGTGTGGCGTGGTGCCCATCACTTTGCGAAAGGCGTTAATGAAGTGGCTCTGATCGTAAAAACCCAGTTGCAGCGCGGCCTCCTGCGGATGTACCCGGCGGCGCAACAGTTCCCGCGCCTGCTGTAGCCGCAATTGCATGTGATATTGCAACGGTGGCAATCCGGTGAGCTGGGTGAAACGACGCACCAGATGATATTTACTCAGCCCGGCCCGTTGCGCCAGCGCATCCAGTTGCGGCTTCTCGTGCAAGTGTTCACCAAGAAACTGCTTTACCTGTTCGATAATCTGCACTTCCCCCTGCTCGGCACACTCTTTATCGTCGAGCAGTTCACCACACAGCCACAGCAACTGTTGTTCCAGCAGTAACTCATCTCCTGCGCGTGCGGCCTGGTCGAATTCAGTGATCGCCTGAAACAACCGCGCGTCATGGAACACCCCTTCGCGCAAAGCGGGCGCAGCGGTGGTGCCAAACATTTCGGATAAGATCACCTGCGGCAAGTGAATGCTGATAAAACTCACCGGATCATTGCTGAATAAGGAGGACTGAATCGCGCAGGGATTATAAATCGTCACCTGCCCGGCAAACACGTCAGAGACTTTGCCATCGAGCCAAATCTCTTCGCGCCCGCTGAGGTTAGCGCAAATTACATATTCATCATGCAGATGACGTGGAAAGCGGCTGCCAGTGGCGTTCACGCGCGAACATTCAATGCCATTGCGGCTAAACCATTCTGATGAGGAGAGCGACACGCGATTACCCGGTAAATATGGTGATGGGTTATAACAGCATCGCCAGGGTCGAATTGCAATGCTGTTGGGGTGTGAAGGCTGATTCGCATCCTTGCCGATTTTGAAAAAAACGATTGCCGGAAGTCGCTGCTGCAACGGCTTCCGGCAGCGAGGATAAGGCTTAAATTCCCGCAATCCGTTTTAAATCAGCTTCTGCGCCAGGCGCCACCGCCAGCACCTGAGCGCCTTTCAGCAAACGTTCGCCTTCGGTATTGAACGGGTGATACCAGCCGCCCGCCTCTTTCACCAGGCAGTAGCCCGCCAGACAATCCCATGCGTGCATATAAGGTTCGTAATAGCCCACCACGCGGCCAGCGGCTACCCATGCCAGCATCAAGGCACCAGAGCCGATACGGATGAAGTTGCCCCCGGCTTCCAGCAATGAGGCCAGGATTTTACCCACTTCAGCGGGGCTAACGTGGCTGTTAGCGCCAAAGCCAGTGACATGGTTTTGCAGCGTGCGGTTTGGATCGACCTGCAAGCGACGACCATTCAAAGTCGCGCCTTGCCCCAGCGCCGCTACATAGCACTCCTGATAGGTGGGCGCATAGATCACCCCGATCACCGGCACGCCGTCATGCAGTACCGCGACGGAAACGCACCAGTTAGGCATGCCGTTCAAAAACGGGCTGGTGCCATCAATCGGATCGACTACCCAGGTGTATCCCGATGTGCCTTCCTGCAATCCGTACTCTTCCCCCAGGAAACCGTCGTCGGCAAACTGAGCGCGAATCTGCTGGTCGATCATCTGCTCGACTTCGCGGTCAGCACGAGACACCACATCCTGCAGATCATACTTGGTCTCGACCACCAGCGTGTCGCGATGATGGAAATACTCCAGCGCCTTCTCGCCCCCTGCGCGTGCCACTTTCTCTGCCAAAATCAAACGTGCCAGCAGCGCGTCATTCACGGTGTCACTCATTATCTGTCCTTAAATTATCCGGCAATCAGGGCTAATCCCTGAGGTTTAAAATCAATCGCCACGGCAGAAGCCAGCGGCAGACGCTGCTCCATCTGCGCATCAACGATAAACAAGGAACCGAGCGGCGTGGCCACTTCATATTCGATGTGATCACCCAGCCATGTGCTGTGGGTCACTTCGCCTTGCAAGGCTCCCTGCCCATCGCTGTGCAACGTAATAAACTGCGGACGCACCGACAATTGGGCCGAGCCGGTTGGCACGCCGTTACCGCGCACGCGATAACGCAGATTTCCCAGCCGCACCAGCGCATCGTTGCCCTCCACTTGCTCGACTTCGCACGGCAGAATGTTGGCTTCCCCCATAAAATCAGCGATGAACACCGAATTCGGGGAGTGGTACAGGCTTTCAGGTGCGCCCTGCTGGGCAATATCACCCTCTTTCATGACAATAATTTTATCAGATACCGCCAGCGCTTCTTCCTGATCGTGGGTGACATAGACTGCGGTAAAGCCAAGTCTTTGTTGTAGTTCGCGAATATCGGTGCGCACGCGGCGACGCAGACGTTCATCAAGATTGGATAAGGGTTCATCCAGCAGCAGCACCTGCGGTTCCAGCACCAGCGCACGCGCCACTGCAATACGCTGTTGCTGACCGCCCGAAAGCTCAGACGGCAATCGCTGGCCCTGGTTTTCCAGTCCCACCAGTTTCAATCCTTCGCGCGCCCGGTCTTGCGCTTCCCGCTTGTTCATTCCCGAGGACTGAAGCCCATACATGATGTTGTCGAGCGCGCTCATATGGGGAAACAGCGCGTAAGATTGGAACACCATTGCCACATCGCGCTCGTTGGCAGGCAAATGTGTTACGTCTTTGCCGCCAATCAGAATGCGCCCGGAGGTGGGATGTTCCAGCCCCGCCAGCAAGCGCAGCGTGGTGGTCTTGCCGCAACCAGAGGGGCCCAGCAGCGTAACCAGCGTGCCAGGTTCCACCGTCAGTGACAGATCCGGTAAGGCGTTGAAGCCCGCAAAACGTTTAGTGACATGCTCAAATACCACGGAACCCGCATTGATACTGGTCATACGGTTCTCTCCTGAGTTAACGAAGTTGATGTCGACGGCACAGCGATATCCGCGGGGCGGGCAACACGACGCAATTTTCGCTCACCCACCAGCCACTGAAACACGCCAATGATCAGTAACATCACCACAATCAATACGGTGGAGTAAGCAATCGCCACACCGTACTCACCGTTTTCCACCAGCCCGACAATGTAGGAGGTCGCCATGTTGTACTGCGCACTGACAAGGAAGATCACGGCGCTAATGGAAGTAATAGCGCGAACGAAGGCATACACTAACGCGGCGCTGATCGCCGGTTTGAGCAACGGCAGCACCACTTTGCGCAGCGTGCGGAAACTGTTGGCACCCAGCGTCAATGAGGCTTCATCAAGGCTTTTATCCAGTTGGCTCATCGCCGCAATGCCCCCGCGCACCCCCACCGGCATATTACGAAACACAAAGCAGGCAATCAGGATGAGAGCCGTACCGGTGATCTCCAGCGGCGGCAAGTTGTACGCCATCACATAACTCACACCAATCACCGTGCCCGGAATAGCGAAACTCAGCATCAACAAGAATTCAAACGTCTGACGGCCGGCAAACTTCTGTCGCACAATCAGCCAGGCGGTGAGCAAGCCGACAATCGCGGTGAGCGGCGCGGCAATCAGCGCTATCTCCAGCGTGGTCCAGAACGAGTTCCACGCCACGCCGGTCCAAAGCAAATGCCCGTCACTGCTGCTAACACGGAAAGCTCGCACCTAATGCTCGACAGTGAGGGCGTCATTTAGCCCCCATGACTGCACAAACCCACCGACGACGATCATGCCGTAAATCACCAACGTGAAGAGCCCCCACGGGATCACCATGCCATACACGCCATAGCGTAATAGTCTGGGCAGTTGACCATGTTTGCCGCCGTCGCCCTTACCGGTGACGGTGGCGAAATTTTTGCCGCCCAACCACCAACGCTGCAGTACGAACGCCGCCAGGGTGAAGCTGAGTAAAATCATCGCCAACACCGCTGCCCGACTGGGATCATTCTGCGCGCCGACTACCGAGAAGAAGATTTCGGTGGAGAGCACACCGTGACTGCCGCCCAGCACCATCGGGTTACCAAAATCAGCCATGCTTTCGATAAAGCTGATCAGGAAAGCGTTGGCCAGACCGGGCGCCATTAAAGGAAGGGAAATGCGGCTGAAGGTGCGCCAGCGGTTGGCGCGCAGCGTTTGTGAGGCTTCTTCCAGTGAAGGGCTTACCCCCTCGACCACACCAATCAGCACCAGAAACGCGATAGGCGTGAATGACAGCACCTGCGCAATCCAGATGCCGGTTAAACCATACAGCCATCGTCCAGGTTCGATGCCAAACAGCGCCGCCAGATATTCCGTGACCACGCCTGAACGGCCAAACAGCAGAATCAGCGCCAGACCAATCACAAACGGCGGCGTGATAATCGGCAAAATGGTCAGCATACGCAGCGCTTTTTTACAGGGCAGCGGCGTGCGCGTGGCGGCCAGCGCAAAGGCCAGCCCCAATAACGTAGAACCAGAAGCCGTCATCAGCGCCAGCCACAGCGTGCGCCAGGCCGTACCGCAGGTGCCTCCTTGCAAACAGGCCAGACTCCAGATTGAAGGATCCTGAATATTGCTGATCAGTCCGTCGGGTTTAAAACTGCCATCAACGTCCTGCACCGAGACCACAAACATGCTCAGCACCGGATAAAGCACAAAAATACTGACCAGCGCGGTCAGTAATACCAGGGACGCCACCACAAAGGCATCGCCTTTCAACACGCCTCGCTCGGCCAGCGCAAACGAAAACAGCAGCAAAAAGGTGGTCATCAACAGCAGTGCACCCGCGCCCATCGCCGGTTGGCCCTGCTCCAGTGCCCCGAAGCGATTTTCCAGCCATAACCAGCTCCAGCCGCTGTAGCCGATGGCATGCCCTTCAATCACCAGAAAAATGACGCCCAGCGCGCTAAATAACAGCATCAGCCGGCTGCGCGCGCCAGGTGGAAGTAATCCGCACGCGGCACAGAGCGCGAACAAGGTTAACGCAATGGCCAGCCACGGATGTGTACTGACCTGCCACAAGGCGGGCGCATTAGCAGGATCGCCCCACAGATTGAGCAGCCAACTGCCATCGAAAAAGCCGGCTTCCAGGCTGTACCACGGCAGTACGAGTAGAGATGACAGGCCGATCAACAGTGCGCCGGTGAGCCGACGATTATTTGCATTCATGAAACACCTCAAGAGGGAGAGACGCACTCTCCGGCTCGCAGTGGAATGATGTGTTGAAAGGCGCCACGGCAAGGATAGGATCTCGCAGGATGTGGCGCGGGTTCACGCAGTCAGGCCATCACTGTGCGCTGGCACCAATCTCTTTATCCCAGCGGCTGAGCAGCGCTTTGCGTTTAGCGGAGTCGCCATAAGTTTTGAAGTCGTAATCAATCAGCTTGATGTTTTCGAAGCGTGGGGCGTATTCCGAGATTTCTGCGTTACGATTTGACGGCAGCTGGAAGGATTTCGCTTCCTTCATATGCGACTGCGCCTCTGCGCTAAGCGCCCAGTCGTACCAGACTTTGGCATTCGCCAGGTTGCGCGCCCCTTTCACAATCGACATTGAGCCGATTTCATAGCCTGTGCCTTCACAGGGCGCCACGGTTTTGATCGGGAAGCCATCCACTTGCATTGCAACGGCATCATGCATGAACACGATACCGACCGTGGTTTCACCTCGCGCCGCGGCTTTCACCGGTGCAGAGCCAGACTTGGTGTATTGCGAAATGTTGGCATTAAGTTTTTTCAGGTAGTCGAAGGCCTGATCTTCCCCCATGATTTGCACCAGGGTGGCCAGTGTGTTGTAGGCGGTACCGGAGGAGTTAGGGTTAGCGATTTGAATTTCCCCCTTAAAGCCGGGATCCAGCAGATCTTTCCAGCAAGTGGGTTCTTTCAGTTTTTTATCGGCTAACAGTTTGGTGTTATAGCCCCAACCCAGTGCACCCGCGTAAATTCCCACCGTGCGATAGCCCGAGTTTTCAGCCTGTTTTTGTGCCCAATCCTGCTGCTGGTCAAGCAGTGGAGATTTGTACACTTGCGTTAACCCCTCATCGGCCGCCTGCATATGCGGATCGCCGGTACCGGCCCACCAGATATCGGTACGCGGATTACGCGCTTCACTGCGTAAACGCGCATACGCTTCCCCCGCCGACAAACGCACCATACTGACTTTGATATCTGGATGGCTCTGGCTGAAGATACGTGTCATGTGTTCACACACCACCACGTCAGCGGAACAAACCATGTTGAGGTTGCTCGCCGCAGAGGCAGCGAAAGGCAGTGCAGTACAAGAGAGGGATAGTGCGACGGCGATTGAGGTGGCTCGCATGGTGTTCTCCTTGGATTGTAGGGTGGTGCTTCACTGGCACCTTTTGCACATCTGTGCAAAGTAGTAATGAACAAAAAAACAGCTGTCAATTTGCTTGCTGCGCAATTGATAGCCTATGTCACAAAAATGCAACAAATTAGATCCTGAACGGTTTGCACACCTTTGCAATTTGAGGCAGACTCTTTTTCAACCGATGTTTGCCCAGGAGTTGAGCATGCAGAGTGAGAAAACCGTGGTCAGTGCCCAGGATGTGGCAGAGCGTGCTGGTGTATCGCGCTCTGCGGTATCGCGCGTGTTTACACCGGGTGCCAGCGTGTCCTCTGCCATGCGAGCCCGCGTGATGAAAGCCGCACAGGAATTGGGTTATCACGTCAATCATCTGGCGCGCGGCCTGGTGCGTAATCGCAGTGGGATTGTGTGCTTAATAGTCTCGGAGATCGCCACACCCTATCGCGCCAGCCTGGTGCGCTGGCTGACCCAGTTTCTGCAGGAAGCGGGAAAAATTGCCATGCTGATCAATACGGATCGTTCCGACAACAGCGTGTCAGCCGCGTTACAGCAGGCGATTAACTTCCGTGCGGACGCCTCGATCATCCTTTCCGGTATGCCGGATCGCACCATCACGCGTCAGTGTTATCAGCATGGTCAGCGCATCATTTTGATTAACCGCGATGAAGCACTACCCGGTTCACTCAGCATCAATCTGGATGCACAGCGAGCCGCTGCCACAGCGGTGATGGCGTTTCAGCGTGCTGGCTGTCGCCACCTCGCCTTTGCTAACTCCCTGGCGGGCACACCCAGTCTGATGAAACGGGAAGCGGCATTCGTTGCCGAAGCGCAGCGCGTTGGGATGACGGTTACCGTTGAGCGCTTTGGCTCCACCTCTTATGAAAGCGGGCAGATTCTGGCCCACCGATTGCTGACTCAGCATCAACGACCCGACGCCGTGTTTTGCGTGACCGACCTGGTTGCTTGCGGATTTATGGATGAAGTGCGCCACCGCTTTGCCCTGCGCGTACCCGAGGACTTGTGTCTGATCGGCTATGACAATATCGCGCAAGCGGGTTGGTCTTCTTACCATCTCACCACCTTTGCCCAACCGGTTGAGCTGTTTGCGCGCGATGCCGTGAACTGGCTGATGCAAACCGAGGCCGATGAGACCGGCTTTACTCCGCAAACCGAACAACAGCATGACAGCTTGCTGTACCAGGCCGATGTGGTGTGGCGCGGGTCCGTGCGCGGTGCCTAAACACAGCGTGTTATCCCACCCGGTTCTGCATAAACGCCCTATTTCGTATAAGGATCACGATGAACCTTCGTAGAAATCACTTTGCCGCCAGCCTGTTGATTGCCGGTGCGTCCTGGTTTAGCGCCCTACCGGCACACGCTGAAGCGCAGTATCAGCTGGAAAAGGTCGTGGAACTAAGCCGACATGGTATTCGCCCACCCACGTCTGGCAACCGTAAAGAGATTGAAGCGGCGACTCAGCGCCCGTGGACCATCTGGACCACACACGATGGCGAGTTGACCGGGCATGGCTACGCTGCCGTGGTGAACAAGGGGCGCTGGGAAGGCGATCATTATCGTCAGTTGGGTTTATTGACGTCAGGCTGCCCACAGGCACAAGAGGTGTATGTTCGCGCCAGCCCGTTGCAACGCACCCGCGCCACTGCCCAGGCGCTGGTGGATGGTGCATTTCCAGGCTGTGGCGTTACGGTGCATCACGTGGCGGGTGAGGATGATCCCCTGTTTCAGACCGAAGCGTTTCCGGCTACCGATACCGATCCCGCACAACAACTTGCCGCCGTGACCGCTACGACGGGGAATCTGGTCGCACGTCAGCAGGCGCTACAACCTGCCGTTCTGGCATTAAAAAGTGCTGTCTGTCAGCCAGGCAGCGATTGCTCGGTCTTTGGCAAACCGTGGCAGATCAACCAGAGCAAGAGCGGCAAGACCTATGTGCAGGGATTGAGTGTTCTTGCCAGCATGGTGGAGACGTTGCGTCTGGGCTGGAGTGAGAACCTGCCGGCAGATCAACTGGCCTGGGGCAATATCACCCACTCTACACAGATAACCGCTGTATTACCGCTGTTAACCGCTAATTACGACCTCAGTAACGACGTGCTGTATACGGCGAAAAAGCGTGGCTCCATTCTGCTGAATGAAATGATTCAGGGTGTTGAACAGGGTGTCAGCCCCGTTTCAGATGCCGTGCCGGATGCACGCTGGCTGCTGTTTGTCGCACATGACACTAACATCGCGATGGTGCGCACGTTGATGGGCTTCACCTGGACTTTGCCGGGTTACACGCGCGGGAATATTCCGCCCGGCAGTAGCCTGGTGTTTGAACGCTGGCGCGATAAGCAGAGTGGCGAGCGATGGCTGCATGTTTACTTCCAGGCACAAAGCCTCGATGACCTTCGTCATCTGCAGTCTGTCGATCAAGCGCATCCGCTGTTGCGGGAAGAGTGGCGAACGCCTGACTGTCGGGTCACCGAGGTGGGTACGCTTTGTCCAATGGCATCCACGTTAGCGAAATTCGGTCAGCAACGTGATCCTACCGCCATTACGCCGATCAGTTTCGCGCCATAACGCAAACCTGTTTCACCACGCCGCGCAACCAGCGATGCGCGGCATCATTCTCCAGTCGAGGATGCCACATTTGTGACACTGTCATTTCCGGCGTGGCAAAGGGCAACTCAACCATCGCTAACGCCTGGCTGTGAGCGATCAATGGGTGATGTGCAACCAGCGAACGGGGCACCAGCGCCACCCAATCCGAATCGACCACCAGCGCCACAGCGGCAGAGAAAGCCGGCACAACAGCAACAACCTTGCGCTGCAATCCGGCTTGCTCGATGGCGTCATGGATCGGTCCACCCCGTTCTGCGCGACGAGACGCCACAATATGGCCAAATCGGGCCAATTGGGTGATGTCCATCTGCTGTGTCAAAGGATGGTCCGCGCGCACCACGCCGACAAAACGATCGCGAAACAGCGCCTGCAAGCGGATTTCAGGCCCCATATTGCCGAGCACGCCAATCTCTATATCAATGCTGCCATCACGCAATTCACGATCACTTTTCTCCGGCTTTGCCACAAAGACCAACTCGACCTTCGGTGCCTGCGCGGTCACAGCAGCAATCAACGTACTGCCAAACGCTTCGACAAAGCCTTCGTTGGTGCGCAGCCTAAAACAGCGATTCAGCTGTGCTAAATCCAGCGTTTCAGCATCCGGGCTGAGCACTGCATGTGCTTCCCGCAACGTACGCTGCGTCCGTTCCCGTATCGCTTCTGCATAAGGGGTCAGCACCATCTGGCGGCCGGCCCGTACCAATAACGCATCGCCCGTGACATTGCGCAGGCGACCCAGCGTGCGGCTCATCGCGGATTCGCTCAGGTTCAACTGGCGTGCCGCGCCCACCACGCTGCCCGTGGTGAGCAGCGCGTCGAGTGCCGTGAGTAAATTCAGATCGGTGGTGTTCATGGACACTATCCTGCTGGATGTCGAGCGGCATAACAAGGCGTTTGATGCAGGTTATCACTGCATAGGCTGCGTGTTCCGCCTCCCCTCACTCCGCGCTAGACTTTTCTTAAGAACTCAACTGAGGAACACAGGATGAAAACATTATTGATTGGCGCGTCACGCGGGTTGGGATTCGCACTGGCAGAAACCATGCTACAGCGAGGCTATCAGGTTGTGGCGACGGGGCGAGCCCATTCTACCGATAAACTGTCGCAGTTGGCTGAGCGCTATCCGCAACAGCTGACGGTGGAAACGGTGGATATTAGAGACCCCGAGCAAGTTCGCGCTCTGCATCAACGCCTGGCGGGCACGGAGTTTGACATGCTGTTCGTCAATGCCGGGGTGAAAAATGACGATCGGGAAACGATAGCCGACGTTTCGACCGAGGAGTTCACCCGTGTGATGGTGACCAACGCGCTCAGCCCATTACGCGTGATCGAGACATTCAAAGATCGGGTCAGCCCCAACGGCACGATTGCTGTGATGTCTTCCGGTCAGGGCAGTCTTACCAACAATACCAATGGCAATTACGAGGTGTATCGCGGGAGTAAAGCAGCGCTGAATATGTTTATGCGCAGCTTTGCCGCACGCCACCAGGATGCGCGCACACTGCTGTTAATGGCGCCGGGTTGGGTGCAAACCGATATGGGCGGGCCGGAAGCTCGCCTGACCATCGACGAAAGTATCCCGAATCTGCTCAACACGATGGAAGCCTATGCGGGTCGCACCGGGCTGCATTATCTCGATTATCTGGGTCGCGTCGTGCCCTGGTGAAGTCAAAGGGATGAGCAGGACGCTAAAGCCTGAAGCCTGAAGCCTGAGCCTGAGCCTGAAGCCTGAGCCTGAAGCCCAAACTACATCTTCCGCTGCAGCAGACTGCGCAATGTCTCGCGCAGCCAGCGGTTTGCCGGATCGTCTTGCTGCGCGTTGTGCCACAACAAAGACAGTTCATAATCCGGCATTTCAACCGGCACGGGCGCTGCTTTTAAGCCATAGCGTTGGCACCACGCGGGAGCCAGCCCCTGCGGTACAGTGGCGAACAGCGGCAACTGCTGGAGTAGCAGCGGTAAGCTGGAAAAGTGCGGCGTGACATAGCGTACACGTCTGGATTTCCCCAGGCGCTGCAGAGCATGGTCAAGAGCACTTTCACTGGCGCCGCGATAAGAA
The DNA here is from genome assembly GCF_009830025.1 of Pantoea sp. Taur. Taxonomy (NCBI): domain Bacteria; kingdom Pseudomonadati; phylum Pseudomonadota; class Gammaproteobacteria; order Enterobacterales; family Erwiniaceae; genus Pantoea; species Pantoea sp. Taur. Next base: position 486,090 of record NZ_SZZZ01000001.1, on the reverse strand, counting down.
ACCAGCGCATGCTGATGACGCACAAACTGCGCCAGCGTTAGCGTTTTCAGCGCAATTTGCTGCTGGCTCCACAAGGTGCGAAAGCCCGCCGGGCCGACTTTTTCGCGGGTTAAGTCACGACTGGCTTCATTTCCGACGGTGATTACCACATCCGCCTGCTGCTGCTCCATCAACGGAATCGCCTGCCAGGGATCGGCAGCCACCACATGAATATCGATACCCGGTGCGTGGCTTGCCAACTCCGATAACAAATCAGCCATCAGCCACTGTTCCAGCCAGTCGCTCATGCCGATGCGAAAACGGCGGGTATCACGCTGTGGATCAAATGCATCGGGCGTGAAGATCACCCGATGCAGCCCCTGCATCAGCGGTGCGAACTGCTGCACTAATTGCTCGGCACGCGGCGTCGGTGTCATGCCGTATGACGTGCGAATAAACAGCGCATCATCGAACATTTCACGCAACCTTTTCAAAGCGGCACTCACCGCTGGCTGGCCGAGGTAAAGGCGATTGGCGGCCTGCGTGACGCTGCGTACCTCGTACATCACCATCAACACCACCAGCAGATTGAGGTCGATACGAGAGAAATCATTTTCATTGATGTTGTTCATGATTTTAATCGATTTAAATAATTTTTTCCGCCTCAGTATAGTGACTTTCAACTTACTGTCACGGGCGCTGTTAAACGCGTCCTCTATCAAGTGGAGCACAGCATGAACATTCAGATAGGAGAATGCCGGGTTGAAAAAATCACTGAGCAGCGCGCCGCTTTTCCGTTTGGGGTGTTGTTTAAGGCACATCGTTCTGAGATGAGTGACGCCTTTGCCGAACAGCCGGCTGAAGTGTCGATACACAGCTGGGTGGTGCGTGCCGCTGATCACACGATTCTGATTGATACCGCAACCGGCAATGGGCGCAATCGGGATAACAAACCATTATTCCATCAGCTGAATACGCCTTATGTCGAAAATCTGGCACGGGCGGGCGTGGATCCTGCTGAAGTCACGCTGGTATTGATGACGCATATCCATACCGATCATGTTGGCTGGAATACGCACTGGGTGGACGGTAAATGGCAGCCATTGTTCCCCAACGCGCGTTATGTCTGCTCGGCGATTGAATTGCAGCACTGTCAGGACGATCCCGCCAGTCAGGAACTGTATCGCGACAGTATTCTGCCGCTGATCGAACGCGACCAGCTGCAGACCATCAATGTGCAGGAATCTCCTCTGTTCGCCGGCGTGCTGCGCTATATTTCCACGCCGGGTCACAGCATCGATCACGCATCGATTGTGCTGGAAAGCCAGGGCGAGTATGCGATTTTCCCGGGTGATGTGATGCACCATCCGGTGCAATTTCAACACCCGCACTGGAACTCGCTGTTCTGTGAAGACCTTCCGCTCGCGATGACTTCACGTCAACGCGTTATAGACTGGTGCCAGCAACATCAGGCAATCTGGTTCAGTTCCCATTTCCACAGCAGCTCTTTGGGCCGTGTTACGCCTGATGGGCAATGGAGTCCAATCGAGGATTGACCGGATGCAATACGCTGATTATCTCACCGCGTCGCTGAGCGACTTATCCCTGGCACTGCAACGCGGTGATGTTACCGCGCGCCAGCTGACCGACTTCGCACTGCAGCGCATAAGTGAGGCAGACCAGCCGCGCTACAACGCCATCACCTGGCTGTTTGCGGATGACGCGCGTGCGGCAGCAGAACTGAGTGATACACGCCGTCAACGCGGTGAGGCGTTGGGTCAGCTGGACGGCATCCCGGTGCTGATTAAAGACAATATTGAAGTACAAGGCTGGCCCACCAGCGCGGGTTCGGTGATGTTGCGTGACGTCATCGCCCAAACCGATGCCCCGCTGGTCACCACACTGCGCCACCAGGGCGCGGTTATTATCGGTAAAACCGCGATGCATGAATTGGCAGCGGGCATTACCGGCGCCTCGTCGCTGACCGGCTTCACCCACAATGCCTGGCGGGAAGGACGTTCACCGGGCGGATCGAGCAGCGGCTCTGCAGTTGCCGTTGCCGCCGGTTATGTGCCGCTCGCCATTGGCAGCGACACAGCAGGTTCGGTGCGTATACCCGCCGCGTTTAATGGCCTGTTCGGCTTACGCATGACACGAGGTGCACTTAGCACATCGGGCATTGTGCCGCTGTCGCCGACGCAGGATATCCCCGGCCCGCTGGTGCGCAGCGCGGCCGATCTGCGTATCGCCAGCGAAGTGCTTACCGGCAAGACATTTGCTACTGCGGGAGAAGCATTACGGGTTGGCATCTGGCAGGAAGGATTTGCCGCTGATGAAGATGAGATTAACCAGGCGGTGCAGACTGCCGTGGCCGGATTCGCGCCATCCATCCTGAGTTGGCCTGAACTGGAGGCGCTGGCGGCAGAGGCGAATATTATCGGCTATGAATTTGCTGAAGCGCTGGCAGAGTATTTAGCCGATAAGCCGCAGGCGCAGTTCCATACCCTGCCGGATATCGCTGCGTCCGGGCTGTATCATCCTCAGCTCGAAACGGTATTTAAGACCCGCGCGGTTCATCCTGGCACAGCCAGCGAAGGTTATGCACGGGTGCAGCAGCGCCAACATGATCTTTACCAGCAGCTGGTGGCGATGTTTGACCAGCACAACATTAACCTGCTGGCCTACCCGGTGGTGCGCCGTGCGCCAGTCAAACACGGCGAGATGCAGGAAGGCAGCAATGCGCTGGTTTCAGCGGTGACTGGTGCGCCAGCCATTTCGATTCCCGCAGGCCTCAGTCAAGACGGATTGCCGATTGGCGTCGAATTGCTGGCGCTGCGTGGCCGGGAAGATTTGCTGTTGCGCGCGGCTGAAGCTTTCGAGCTGCGCATTTCGCTAAATAAATAAAAGCGTCGCCACAGTTGGCGACCGCGTTTATCCGTGCAGTGACAGCCCTTTAATCGCCTTATCCACCGCTTTCTTTGGCCCACGAATCGCGATGCCGACCAGGTTCAGGTTGTCGGCATCTTCAGCCATGAATACCTCGCGGTTGGCGGCATCATGTCCGGTGGCGAACATCGCTTCCACATACGGGATCACCGTCAACTCCCGTTCCAAACCCTGGCGATGCGCCCGTTGTAATCCCGTGACATCACCCGCAAACACCAGCATCGGCTGGCCTGCCATATTGCCGTATTGGCGCCCCTTCGCATCCACGTATGGTTCGCCCATCATGTCAGGCGCGGCAGAAGCAATGCCGGTGGCGAGAAAGGCCACCACATTCAGGCGCTGCCAGGTGGCTAAATCATCACGAACAATCAGGGCGATTTTGGTATCAAACATCTGTCACTACTCTCCGATGGGGTCTAAAACAGCATCATCTAAGAGTCGCGGGGGTGGAATATAGAACGTTTGTGCACTGTCGTTGATAGGAGGCCGGTGTCATGCGGTAGGCGCGTTGGAACCAACGCCCTAAATGGCTCTGATCGGCAAAACCAACCTGAGCGGCAACCTGCACTGGCTCAATGCCCTGCGCCAGCAGCACACGTGCGCTGCGCAACCTCAGTCGTACCAGGTAGGCATGCGGTGACTGACCAAACGCCTGCTTAAACTGACGCGTCAGCTTAAAGCGATCGATGCCCGCCAGCCGTGACAGCTCATCCAGCCCTATATCCTGCGCCATAAAATCGTGCAGATAGTCGCGTAAAAGTTGCATATGCTGCATCGCTGCGCCTGATTGCGCATTGGGTTTGGTTTCAAGATGGCGGGAAAGCATCGTCATCAGATGATCGAGGCTTTGGTCGCGCGCCAGTCGCCCTTCACTGTGATGCACTGAAAACCACGCCTGCTGGATGGCACTGGCCAACAGCGCATCATCATTTAACGTGTGGCGAAACGCACCTTCGATGTTGGATACATCGCCCAGACCGCGTCGCTGCATCATCTCTGCCACCCAGCGCTGCGGCAGATAAAGCATGGTGTAGGTGAAACCCTCTTCGTTAGGCGCGTGGCCGTCATGCACCGCGCCCGGCTCAATCAAAATGGCGCGGCCCGGCGTGCTGGTGTGCAATGCGCGATGACAATTAAAACGCTGTAAGCCTTGCTGCGTCACGCCCACCAATAATTCGTCGTGATCGTGCGGATCGTAGGCGTGTCCGCGAAAATGCGCGTTGACGCTTTCGATACCGGTTTCGTCATCGCGACGAAAATCGACCCAATCATTATTGGCTGACATAACGGCGTGCTCAGGCAGTGAGGGAAAGTCAGGCATAGCCTAGCAGCCTGAACCAGAGATAATCCAGTGGTAACAGCAGCAGCACGCTGAAGATAAACACCAGCACGCACAGTTGCAGGCCCGCTTTGGCAGGCACATTACCCAGCCCCATCGCCACCACCACTGGCGAAGCCTGATAAGGCAACAGCGGCGTCGCGTAGGCAAACACCTGCATCATGACGACGCTCATCAGAGAAAAGCCGGATGGGTTTGCCAACTCTTGCGCGATCGGCGTCACCATCGCTGGCACGCCGTTCGCAGTCAGCACAAAGTTGAGCAGCGAGACCAGCGAGTTAAGCACCGCGAAATTACCAAACGAAGCGTGATCCTGCAGAGGCAGCACGCTGAGCAGCAAATTGGCAATCAGTCGGCCAAGTCCTGAATCCACCACCACTGTCGCCACCCCGAGAATACCGGCGATATAGATACAGGTGCGGAAATTAACCCCGCTGGCGAAATCATCTCCTGAAAGAAAGCCAATGCGCGGCAGCAGACAAATACAGGCCGCCGCCAGCCCAACCCATGCGGCAGGCAAGCCGTGCAGGCTATCGGTCATCCACAGCAACAGAGTGATAGCCAACAGGCCCATCAACCGCCATTCGCTGCGGCTGAGCGGCTCAAGTTGATCGCGATGGCGCACGGGCTGAGGTTGCGCGCGGAACAGGAACAGAATAGCGGCTGCGAGTATCATTCCCTTGCCGATCCCCACCACCGGCATATGCAACAGCCACCAGGGCAGCCACTGAAGATGGATCTGGTAAGCGTTTTCGGCAGCACCGCTCAGCACCAGATTGGGCACGTTAGCCGGTAAGATGCTGGCGGAGAGCTGGAAAGTGCCAAATCCCACGGCTAATGCCAGACCAATGCTGCCGCGACTCCCCGCTTTAATGCCTGCACGCTCACCCATCGCCAGCACCACAGGCATTAACAGCGCAATACGTCCCATATTCGATGGCATCACCAGCGCCAACAGATAGGTCAGCACCAGAGTCCCCACCACCATGCGCGGCCAGCTCTGGCTAAACGGCACCACCAGATAGTTAGCCCAGCGTTGTGCAAGCCCGACTTTGCGGATCGCCGCGCCGAGCACAAAACCGCTCAATACCAGCCAGAAGGCTGAAGAGGCAAATCCGCTGAAGATGGTGCTGGTCGGGGCGATGTTAAGCAGCGTGGCGGCGGCAAAAAACAGCAGCGCGGTGAGATATTCCGGCAGGCGTGCACTTGCCCACAGCAAAATGGTGATGGCTATGACCAACGTGGTAAGCCAGAAATGCATATCTAAAGTCACTGACTGAACTCCCTGTCTACGATCCGTCGCACAAAGCGGATAAGCATAGTGCAATCCACGATTTGCAATGCTGAGTCAGTTAACAGTTTGTTAAATTGCCAGCTGTCCGAGCCAGTTTATTAACGCTTCACTGCCCGGCTGGCTGCGCGAACGCTGCGGCCAGGCAAGAAAATAGGGTTTACTTAATGGCAGGCTTAACGCATCAACCATAACCAAATCCCCTCGCGCCAGCTCAGCGGCAATCAGTCTTTTCTGCCCTAACAGCAAACCCGCCCCTGCCACCGCAGCATCTATCGCCAGGGAGGTGAGATTGAAGCTTAACGCGGGTTGAGGCGCAGGTTCCGCCATCCCTTTCGCCTGATACCAGCTGCGCCAGTCCGGCAAAAATCGCCCTTCATTACCCCAGTCAAGATGAATCAATGGAGCCTGTTGCAACACACTCTCCAGCGGATATTGTGTGAGCAGCGCGGGACTCGCCACCGGCACCACTTCATCCAAAAACAGACGCTGCTTATCAAGCTGAGGATAGCGATCTTCACCAAAGCAGATAACAAAGTCTGCTGGGGTGGCATTAAAATCCACCTGCGCATGAGTGCCGTGCAGCGATAAATCAATGCCAGGACAGTGAACGCGCCACTGCGCAATATTGGGCAGCAGCCACTTCGAGGCTAGCGCGGGCAATGAATAGAGCGTGAGCTTGGGCATCGCCGCCACATGACGCAGGTTTTGCTGACCGAGATGCAAAATATCAAAAGCTTCCGTGACATAGCGCAGATACTCTTTACCGGTTTCAGTGAGCATTACCCCGCTCTGCGTACGCACAAACAGCGCGCTGCCCAGCTGTTCTTCCAGCTGGCGGATCTGCTGACTTACCGCCGCAGGCGTCAGGGCCAGTTGCGCGGCGGCTTTTGCTAAACTGCCTAATTCCGCCGCCACCTTAAATGACTGGATAACGCTGATTTTCGGTAAACGTGGTGACTGTGCGGGCATTAAAGTTTCCTTAGCAGGGCATTAAATTTATATCGTTACGCACTAACATATCAGTGAGTTACTGTGATAACACACCTGTCACAATGAGAACTGTTGCTATGTCTGCATTGATTCGTTTCGACTTGCATCCCCTGGCCGACGCCGACTGGCGACGTGAATGCCGTGAACAGCTCAACCAGCATGGCGCGCTGGTTCTGCGCCAGTTTTTACAACCCGACGCGCTGCAAAGCATCATTGCCGAAGGAAACGCTCAGCGCCATCTGGCCTATCACACCCTCAGCAAGCATAACGTCTATCTGATGAAGAAAGACGAGGCGTTCGACGCTGACCATCCGCGCAATCGCGATGTGATCAGCACTAAAGGCTGTATTACCGACGACGTGATCGCCGCCGAATCGCCGCTGCGCCAGCTGTACAACGACGAACTGTTTAAAAGTTTCCTGTGCGACGTGCTGGGTGAAACCGCGCTCTATCCTTACGCCGATCCGCTCTCTTCCATCAATCTGCATTACGCGCCTGATGGTCAGGAGCTAGGCTGGCACTTCGATAACTCCTCCTTCGCCATCACCCTGCTGGTGCAGAAACCCCGCGCGGGTGGTGTATTCCAGTATGTGAAGGATCTGCGCGATGCCGATGCCGGTGAGATGAACTTTGATGGCGTGGCGGCGGTTTTGGATCAGCGCCAGCCGGTGGACGCGCTGGCGATTGAAGCGGGTGACTTAGTGCTGTTCCGTGGCCGCAACTCAATGCATCGAGTGACGCCAACCGAAGGCGACATCACACGCATGCTGGCGGTGCTGGCGTACAACACGCAGCCGGGCATCGCCCTGTCGGAAACGGCGCGCATGACCTTTTATGGTCGGTTGTGATCGGCGTTTAACAAACCCTGCCAGCCGCGTACAAAAATCTGCTGGGTCCGAAAAGCCACCAGATCGCGCCAGTCGCGGTCTGCTGGCCAGAAGCCCTCTACCAGTTGTTGCTTGAGCGCACGCCCTGACTCACTGGCCGGGTCGCCCTGCAAATGCAGCCAATGATCGTCACGCACGCGACGATGCATCTCTTCGCCGGGATAGGTTCCGCACTCCACCACCAGTGGCAAGATATGCGTCTGCGGCAGTGATTCCAGCAGGAACTGTGACAGATAACCCGTTGCGGTCGCGGTCACTCCGGTGACACTGTCACGACCTGCACCGGTAAACAGTAGCGTCAACCACTCGCCATACAACGATTTTCCCCACTGATGCGCAGCGACCTGCTGCTCAGCAATCGAGAGCAACATTGGATGCCCCCATGCTCCGGCTCCCGTATGCAGATCGAAGCTCAGGATGGTTTTTGCCTGCGATAAATGGTCGGTGATAATGGTTTGCATGGTGCGATAAGACCAGCTCGGTTGCTGTCCACCGTATAAGAAGCCGTCAGCGAATTGGTATTGCCCGGCTTCCACCACCCGTTTCACCGCCAGCCAACCTGCACCGTTAAGGGTTTCAGCTAATAGCTCATCAGCTTGTATCCGATCGCCGTGGTAAATCCCGTGCCATGACGGGTATTCCGGATTGGCGGGGGCTGGCTGAGTAAAATCGATAAAATTGCGATTAAGATCGATGTTGTCTTCGTTGACACGCCGCAAATGGGCTGCGCCCCAGGGATTCAACAGGTGCAGCAACACAATCGCGGTGTCATCGGGCAAGGCAGTCAGACTAAAGCGATTAAGCCACTCAATCTGGCTGTCCGACCCGTAGTAGCCCTCCACCCCATGCGTGCCCGAGATGATCATCATCAACTTGCTGGCACCGGGATCGCCGATCACAGCGACATCGGTATAAAGCGTTTCACCTTGTGGGCCCGGCAGCGGATGCGGGTATGAAGTCAAAGCGCCGTGCTGGCGCTCGACTGCCGCAACAAAACGGGCACGTTGGGACGAGTAATGCGGCAAATCTGACATGCTGTTTCCTGTAAATAAGGGCGCTTACGGATAAACCTTAAACTTGAAGTATTTTTTCGCCAGCTGATCGTAAGTGCCATTGTTGTGCAGTTCGGCCAGCGCATCATTGATCAGTTTCAGATGCACGGTATCGCCCTTACGCAGGCCAATTCCCACACCGTTGCCCAGCAGCTCTTTATCCACCAGCGTGGCTTTGATGACGTAATCTTTGCCTTCCGGCGTATTCAGGAAACCCTGATCCGCAGACACCGCATTCGCCAGAGTGCCATCCAGTCGCCCCGCGACCAGATCGGGATAGATCTCCATCTGGTTCGGATAGGAAACCACATTGACACCCTGTGCCGCCCATTTTGCTTTGGCGTAGGTTTCCTGAATGGTGCCCTGCGCCACGCCGATGTTTTTACCGCGCAGCGTGCTGATATCTTCGGTCAGGGTGCTGCTTTTTGGCGTCAGCAACGCACTCGGCGTGATATACAGCATGTTGCTGAAATCCACCTGCTCACGGCGTTTCTCCGTCATCGACATCGCCGACAGAATCGCATCAAATTTTTTAGCCTGCAGTGCCGGAATACTGCCATCAAAACCAATCTGCACCCACTGGCATTTTACTTTTGCCTGGGCGCAAATGGCGTTGCCCAAATCGATATCAAATCCTTTGAGCGAGCCATCGCTGGCTTTGGATTCAAACGGAGGGAAAGTCGGATCGACACCAAAGCGCAGCGTCTGCTCAGCAAATGAGAGGTGGCTGAATGCGCCAAGTGACAGCAGTAACGCGAAGGACAAACTCTTTTTCATTGTTATCTCCAGCAGGCAGGTAAATTCACAACGGCATGGAGATTTAATAACATGACGGAAACATTACCACCACTAAAAAAATGGATTTGACGCAGAGGGAATTCTTATAAAAAAGAAGGAGTTAAGCGATTTTATCTCCGGCAGTAAGAGAATCTTAATGCCGGAAATGTGAGGTGGGTTATTAAGCAATGGCAGGACGAGAAACGTGCTCTGCGGCAGCCTGATTCGCTTTCTCCGCCGCCTCAGGCAGCGAGGAACCGGATACCAGCGCCTGACTCAGCACCCCGACAAAGCAGTCGCCTGCGCCGTGAGTGCTGATCAGCTTCACCGGAATCGCGGGCAAACTCTGCACCGGTTCACCCGACTGGCACACCGCCAAACCGTGCTCGCCCGCTGTGACAATCACCTGCGCGAAATCTTCCGCCAGTTTTTGTGCCGCTCGCTCCGCAGAGGCCAAATCAGTGACTTCGATCTGACACATATCGCGTGCTTCTACTGCGTTCACGATCAGCAGATCAATGCAGGCGGCGAGCGCGCCTTCAATCTCGCGCGCCGGTGCGGCGTTAATACACACCGCAATTCCCTTCTGCCGGGCCTGCTGCGCCAGTTGCAGATTCACACTGGCGGGCACTTCATTTTGCAACACCAGCAAGCCCGCCCCCTGCCACAGCGAGTCAGGCAGCGTAGTCACATCAATATGCAGATTCGCGTTGGACACCACCACCGCACCGTAATCGCCTTCCGCATCGCTGATCGCCACGCTCATTCCTGACGGCATATCCGGCAAAATCGCCACCGCATCGGTGTTAACGCTGGCATCGCGCAGCGCCGCGAGCAGGAATTCGCCCTGCGCATCGGCGCCCACCGCGCCAATAAAACTTACCGCGCCACCCGCACGTGCGGCCGCCACCGCCTGGTTGCCGCCTTTACCACCAAATTTATAGCTACAGCCGCTGCCTATTACGGTTTCGCCCTTTTCCGGGCGATGGTGGGCCGCCAGCATAATGTCGTAATGCAGGCTACCGGCGACAATAATTTTGTTCATGACTAAAAGTCCCGCAGATCCTGAACCGCACGCTGGGTTTTCATCAGATTCTTTTCCGCCAGCTTTAAATCTTTTTTGGCGATTGCCACAAACAGCGCATCGAGAATATTTAATTGCGCGATACGTGCTGCCGCATTTTCCCCAAGCAGATGCGATCCCTGAGAAGTTGATGTCAATACCACGTGCGCATTACGCGCAATAGGCGACTCGGCATAATTGGTAATAGCAATTATCTTTGCACCATTTCGTGCCGCCAGTTTAATCGGATCGTTTACTGCCCGCGTTGCCCCAGAATGACTGATGGCGATCACCACGTCATCGTCGGATAACACCGCTGCTGACATCAGCATAATATGCGCATCGTCATAAGGCGTGGACTTGATCCCGATCTTCAGCAGCTTGTGCGATAAATCCCGCGCCACGGTGGCTGAACCGCCCACCGCATAAAGATCGATATGGCGCGCTTTAAATAAAATATCGGCAGCACGATTAAACTCAGATATATCCAGAATCGATAATGACTCTTCAATTGCCTGAATCGAGGTTCTGAATACTTTAGCCAGTAATTGTTCCGACGAGTCTTCCGGCTCAATTTCTGCATGCAAGCCAGCCACTTCAGATTGATTATAATAAATCAGTCCGGTGCGAAAATGACGGAAGCCAGTAAAATTAAGCTTCTTAGTAATTTTCACAATCATCGCCTGTGAGACATTATTCTCTTCGGCAATTTCCTGCAGCGAAGTCTGTTCACTAATGTCGGTTCTGGCGATGATGGCTTCGGCAACACGCCGCTCCAGCGGCGTCAGCTGCGGTAATCGCATACGAATTTGAGCGCCAATGGCTCGCGGATCTTGCTTCATTACCTGCCTCTTGTCGCCCGGTCAATCAACATCGCTATGATAATGATTAGGCCAGTGGCAAGCAATTGATAAAAGGCCTGAATATTCAGCAGAGTCAAGCCATTACGTAATGCTCCGAGGATGATGGCGCCGATAATGGTGCCGACGATACTGCCTTTGCCGCCCATCAGTGAAGCACCGCCAATCGCCGCTGCCGCAATCGCATCTAACTCCCACAAATTCCCGATAGTGGGTTCTGCTGCGCCTAAGCGCCCAATCAGAATCAACGATGCCAGTGACGCTAAAGTGCCTGAGATAATGAACACCGTCACTTTGGTGCGTTTAACCGGTACACCGGCCACGCGCGCCGCTTCTTCGTTACCGCCCACCGCCAGAATATATTCGCCCAACGGGGTTTTATTCATCACCAGCCACAACACCAACGCTATCACTGCAACAATGATGATCGGGGTTGGAATACCGAATAGATCGCTGTTAATTAGGCTGCGAAACTCCATCGGGATGCCAAACACCGGATTCCCGCCGGTATAGATCAGCGCAATGGCGCGGAACAGCGAAAGTCCCCCCAGCGTGACGATAAACGGCTGCAGTCCTGCATAGGCCACCAGCATCCCGCTGAACACCCCACATAATGCGCCGATACCCAGCGTGGCCAGAATCGCCACCGGAACCGGCACACCCGCCACCATCAGAGTGGCGCCCAATACCGCAGAGAGTGCAGCGGTCGGCCCAACTGATAAATCAATACCGCCGGAAATAATCACCAGCGTCATCCCCAGTGCGATCAGCGCATTAATGGAAGATTGCTGCAAAATATTCAGCAGATTTGGCACGGTAAAAAATACCGGCGACAGGAATGAAAATGTCACCACGATAATGAGCAGTCCGATTAAGGTGCCGGCATCGCGCAGATTGAGTTTAAATTTTGCCGACGGCGCAGCCGCTGGCTGTGTATTTGTTTGCGTCATCATAATTGTGCCTATATAGAGTGCAGATTGAGTGCTATACAGCTTCTTTAATGTCGTTAATAGCAAAGCGCGCGATGTTCTCTTCGGTAATGTCATCACCGGTTAATTCACGCGTAATTCTTCCTTCACGCATCACTAAGACGCGGTCGGATACACGTAATATCTCGGTCATTTCTGACGACACCACGACAATCGCTTTACCTTGCTGGGCCAGCTTTTCAATCAGGTTATATATTTCAGCTTTAGCCCCGATATCAATTCCCCGGGTTGGCTCATCAAATAAAAACACTTCGGCATCCGCGGCTACCCAGCGGCCAATAATCACTTTCTGCTGATTACCACCACTCAGTGTGCCGATCGGTTTTTCAATATTCAGCGGACGCAGTTTTAAGTCGGACATCACCTGCTGCGCCACCGCGTCCAGTTTCACTTTACGAATAACGCCCGCGAGCGTGAAGTTGCGCATCGACGGCAGCGCCATGTTCACTTTCACTGCACGCGCTTTGATGATGCCCTCTTTCTTACGATCTTCCGGCACCAGACCAATACCGGCACGAATCGCCGCACTGACGTTGTGATTGCGTACCGACTGACCATTGACGCGTACGTCACCCGCGCTACGTTTGTCGATACCGGCAATCAGTTTCAGCAATTCGGTGCGGCCTGCGCCGACCAGACCTGCCACGCCCAATACTTCCCCGGCGCAGACGCTGAAACTGGCCGGTTTTATCTCCGTTCCGCGCGTCACATTCTCAACCTGCAGCACTTCGCGATCGGTGGCCCATGACTGGTGCGCCTGCTTATCGATTTTGCGCCCTACCATTTTCGCGACGATGCTCTCTTCAGTCTCATCGCAAATGTTCACCACCCCGACCTGACGGCCATCGCGCATGATGGTGGCACGATCGCAGACCTGGAAAATTTCATTCATCTTGTGCGACACATAAATCAATGAGACGCCGGTGGATTTCAGATCTGCAATCAGTTCCGCCAGACGCTCAAACTCACGCGGCGTCAGGCTGGATGTCGGTTCATCCATGGCGATGATTTTCGCCTCATCCAGCAGTGCGCGCGCAATCTCCACGATCTGCTGCTGCGATACCTTGAGGTTCTTGATCGGCTCAGCGGGATTAATGCTGGGATCAAGCTGTTTCAGAATATGCGTAGCACGTGCCAGCTGAGCGCGTTTATCGACAAACAAACCGTTCAGGGTGGTCATCGGGCGACCCAGAAACATATTCTGGGCGACGGAGAGCTCAGGAACATGCTGCAACTCCTGATGAATCATCGCGATGCCCGCATGACGCGCACTGAGCGGATTTTTCATCTGCACTGACTCGCCGTTGACGTGGATGTCACCGCTATCCGCCGGACGCACGCCAGAGAGAATGTTCAGCAACGTGGATTTGCCTGCCCCATTCTCACCGATCAGCGCGTGCACTTCGCCCGGTCGCACCATAAAGTCCACATCCTGCAGCGCGATGGCGCTACCGTAGGTTTTATTGATGCCGCGCATCATTAAGCGATACTGTTCCATACGCTCTCCGCCTGTGTTACTGCTGTGCCAGCAATTGACGCAATTTGTCGTTGTCTTTGGTTGAGAAGGCATCGGCATTCTCTTTGGTGATCAGCGCCTGTGGCGTGGCAATCACACGCGACAGTTTCTGTCCGTTCACCAGACGCAACATCACTTCCATCGCCACTTCACCGGTCAGGATCGGGAAGCTATCGACGGTGCCGGTCAGTTCACCGCGCTTAATAGAAGCATAGGCATCGGAAATACCGTCGGTACCAAATACTGCGGTCTGCTTCGCTTTATTCAGCGAACGCACCGCTTCCACCACGCCGAGCGCCATGGTGTCGTTGTTGGCATAGAAACCAATCAGATCCGGATGCTGTTGCAGAATGGTCGATGCAGCGTTAAAGGCCTGCTCGCGGCTCCAGTTAGCGGGCACGCTGGCAACAATGTTGAATTTACCATTCGCCTGCAGCGTCTCTTTGAAGCCAGCCGTGCGCTGACCCGCCGCGTACACGCCAGGCTGGCCTTCAATCACCGCCACTTTGCCGCCCTGCGGATAGTGCTGAATAAACCATTTGGCGACGCGCACACCGTTGTCTTTCTGCACGTTCCCAACGTAGTACTGGGCACTTGGCACCACCGCATCGTTGACGTTCACCACGGGAATGCCTTTGCTGCTGGCGCTTTCCAGTGCTGGCTCAAGGTTGATATCGGTCTGAGGTGACACCAGCAAGCCATTAAAGCCTTGCGCAATCAGGGTTTCAGCGATGGACAACTGGCCCATTTGGTCATCTTCATTGGCGGCGGCCTGGTAAGCGACGGTGAAACCATACTTCTTCGCGACGTTCTGATACCCCTCGCCGAGTGAACGCCAGTACTCATTGGTCAGCGTTTTCGACACGCCGCCAATTTTCAGCTTGCTGTCGACTTTCGGCATCGGGCCGTATTTGCTTTCCAGCTGCGTCCAGTCTGTGCGGTCAGGCTCGGAGTCAGATTTCAGCGGCGCTAAGGTAGCAGCGTGCACGCTGGAACACAGCAGTGCGGAGGTCAGTACAGAGAGTAAGAGCTTTTTCATGGTGGTAGCCTTTTTATCGTTTTATTTGAGGTGCAGGGTTATGCGCTTGCTTATTGTGCAAGCATGATGTCATTCACAATTTGCTGTGAGGCCACCGCATCCTGACGGCTAATTGCTTCTTCCAGTGCTGGGTTATTGTTGAGTTTTTCGCTCAACTTCAGCAGACGCTTCACAGTCACAATGTTGATTTCCGCTTCACGGATCGGGTCGAGGCCGCTGGCATCCGGGAAGGTGTCGAAGTAATAAGCACCCTGATAGCCATCGCGCTGCATCTGCCACAGGAATTCCAGCGTGGCGCGCGGATTCACTGAGCCCGCCATCAAGCCATCATCGCGTTTGCCCCAGCCATCATTCAGGTCCAGTCCTAACAAGCGTGAACGACGGGCCACCATGGCGGCCGCAAACGCCGGCACTTCATTGGCAAACAGCACGTGAGCGAAGTCCAGCGTGATGCCGAGGTTGGCGCATCCGGCTTCTTCCACGGCCAGCAAACAGGTGGTGGCATTGGGGAAGATGCTATAAGCACGCGGTTCATTCGGTTTGTATTCAATGCTGACGTCGATTTCCGGCGCATATGCAGCCACTTCACGCACCGCGCTGACGGCGTCTTCCCACATCTTTTTATAGTCGGCCTGGAAGCAATAATCGAAACCGTCCTGGCCCATCCACAAGGTCATCAGGCGTGAACCAAACTCGCGGCCCGCATCAATACCGCGCTTGGTCAGTTCGATAGCTTCACGACGAATTTTGGCGTCAGGGTTAGTAAAGGCGCCAATTTTGAATTGGGGAGCATCCCAGCGCATCTGCATGCCATTGACCGCCAGACCTGCATCAGCAATCGCCTGACGCATAGTGGGAATGTCACTGGTCATGTGCTGCGGATAGTTAAGGTCGAGATGCGTCAGGCCATTCACCTTACCGGCGCGCGCAATCATCTGTAATACAGAAGGTTTTCCCTGGAGATCTGGCCAGTATAAGTGCGCCCCAGAGGCGAAAGAGTTCAAACGTGTGGCAAACTTTAATTCTGACATGAGGAAGGATCCTTCAGTGCTGGTTGTAATGTACTTTCCTTCTTCACGATTATTTGTGAAGTTATGGCATAAATTACACAAGCCAATTTGTTTAGCAATACGGCATCGCTTCAATTTGCGAGGCCGTTCACGAAATCCTGCGATCGATCAGCGCACAGCCCTGTCATTCTTTTGTCATAACTCGCTCACCCTGCTGTCAGCGCCGTTTTCATATCCTGTGCCCGAACCTTCCTTATCTGGAGCACGATCATGAAACTGAAAAAACTGACGTTAGCGGCGGGCATTTTATTGGCGATGGCGGGCGGCGCGGCACACGCCCAAGCGCAACCGGTGAAGAATATTGTGTTAGTACACGGTGCATTTGTGGGTGGTGCAGGATGGCGTCCGGTGTATGACCGCCTGACGCACGATGGCTATAAAGTGACGCTGGTGCAGGAGCCGCTGACCGGTTTCCCGGAAGATGTCACGGCGACACGCCGCATCATCGATCAGCAGAATGGACCGGTGATTCTGATCGGCCACAGTTATGGTGGCGCGATCATCACCGAAGCCGGGAATGACAGCAAGGTGGTGGGTCTGGTGTATATCGCTGCACACGCGCTGGATAACGGCGAAACCGAAGCCATCAACGGCAAGAAGTTCCCGAACAGCGCGCATCCGTTTGCCAAATCGACTGATGGCTACCTGACCATCGCGCCAGAAAATTATCACAGCGATTTCGCTGCGGATTTACCGGCGGCGCAGGCGGATTTTGAAGCGCATGCGCAGATGCCAACCAACGCCGCTGTGTTCACCGCCAACATTCCAGACCCGGCGTGGAAGACCAAGCCTAGCTGGTACATGGTGGCGAAAGCTGACAAAATCATTAACCCTGATCTGGAGCGGATGTACGCCAAACGCGCGCATAGCCACACGGTTGAAGTCGCGGGCGCCAGCCACTCGGTGTATGAATCTCATCCGGATGATGTGGCGAAACTGATTGAACAGGCCGCTCAGCAGGCGCAGCCCTAACCCACTGATCCCGCCCGGAGATGCGCATGAAAATTTTGGTGATTGAAGATGAAGCCAAAGCGCGCGATTACATGCGCAAAGGATTAACCGAAGCGGGATTCATCGTGGATGTAGCGGAAAATGGGCAAGACGGTTTGTTCTATGCGCAGGAGCATCATTACGACCTGATTTTACTCGATGTGATGATGCCCGGCATGAGCGGCTGGGAAGTCATGGCCGAGCTGGATAAACAGATCCAGACGCCGGTAATTTTCCTCACGGCTAAAGGCACGTTGGAAGATCGCATCAAGGGGTTGGAACTGGGCGCGGATGATTACCTGGTGAAGCCCTTCTCGTTTGCGGAACTGCTGGCACGCGTCCGCACGCAACTGCGGCGCGGCGGCCAGCAAAAACTTCCCGATGTGCTGACCCTGGCCGATCTGCAACTCGATATCCTTAAACGTCGGGTGGAGCGCGCGGGAGAACGCATCGACCTCACCAATAAAGAGTTCAACCTGCTGCATCTGTTTATGCTGCATCCCGGTGAGGTGTTGACGCGCACGGTGATCGCCTCCCGCGTATGGGACATGAATTTCGATAGCGATACCAACGTGGTGGACGTGGCAGTGAAACGCCTGCGCCAGAAGATCGATGGCCCCTTTGCTCAACCGTTGATTCATACGGTGCACGGCGTCGGATATCGCTGCGAAGCTGAAACATGAAAAAACTCTCGCTTGCCACTCGCTTATCACTACTGCTCAGCACCGCAGTGATTGTGATTTTTGCCCTGAGCGGCTTTGCGCTGTATCAGTCCCTGGCGAAGCAAATTGGCGTGCGTGATGACGCGGCTTTACTGACGCGCATTGATCAGATTCGTACGCTGCTACGCGATGAAGACGCCATTACGCTGATTCAGCAAAAACCGCGCCTGTTTGCCAATATGCTGGGCAATACAGAATCCTTGTTAGTGCTGCGCTTTCCTGGCCAGCCGCCGCTGATTGTGGTCAATCCCGGCGCACGACCGATGCCCGACATCACGCCGGTGCCCGCCGATCAGCCACTCAGTCTGACCTCAGTGCATCACCAGCAGGCAGAGGACGGCACGCCTTTTATTTCCGCCGCTGCATTAGCGCCGACGCGTGATGGTAATGGGCAAATTGAGATCATCACCGGCCGCCTGATGAGCGATCGTACCCAAACTCTCAACAGCTATCGCGATCAGATCATTGTCTCGACCGCACTGGCTGCGCTGCTGGTCGCGGCACTCAGTATCTGGCTGGTGCGTCGCGGCTTGTTGCCATTACGTCGGCTGGCAGCGGAAACTGATGCCATAGACGTGCGGCGTTTATCGCACCGTATCCAGTTCAGTGATGCCCCGACAGAGCTACAACCGCTGGTCGCCGCTTTCAACCAGATGCTCAGCCGTCTTGAACAGGGCTACCAGCAACTCAGCCAGGTCTCTGCGGACATGGCGCACGACCTGCGCACGCCGATTGGCACCTTGATCGGTCAGACCGAGGTAGCGCTGAGCCAGCCGCGCAGCGTGGGTGATTACCAGGCACTGCTGGGCTCCAACTACGAGGAACTGGAGCGACTGGCGAAGATGATCGATAACATGCTGTTCCTCGCCAAAGCGGAAGACGCCAGTCAGGCAATGGATTGGCAGATAATCGATTTGGCACAGCTCGGCGAGAAATTACAGGACTATTTTGATGGTATGGCCGAAGAGCACGACATGCAGTTGGAGATGCGCATGCAAGGAGAATTACGCGCAGATCCACAGCTGCTGCAGCGTGCACTGGCGAATCTGATGGCAAATGCCTTGCGCTATGGCGAGCGGGATACCACCATTCGGGTGTTAAGTGCGGTGCGCGATCAGGGAATCGAGTTGGTGGTGGAGAATCAAGGCGCGGCGTTGAGTGCTGAACAGCAGTCACGCATGTTTGATCGCTTCTGGCGCGCTGATGCATCACGGCATCAAAGCAGTAGCGGACTGGGATTATCGATTGTGCGCAGCATCATGCGTTTGCATCACGGTAGCTGTGCGGTGAGCAGTGAGAACGGGGTGAACCGGTTCAGTTTGCTGTTTCCGCGATGAAACGTGTAGCGGCGCGATTCATCGCGCGGGGTTAAAACCACGCAAAAAATTGCGCCGCAACCGCTTAAACAAAGGTGAAAATCTCTTCGCGCGGCAAACGTGATTTTGGCAATGCCGCATTGAAATCTTCTTCGCTGCGATAGCCCAGCGACACCAGTACCACGCTGGTAAAGCCTTTCTCACGCAGGCCTAACGCCTGATCCAGCGCACGCTGATCGAAACCTTCCATCGGCGTTGCATCAATCCCTAACATCGCGGCACCTAGCAGCAGACCACCGAGCGCCAGGTAAACCTGTTTTTCCATCCACTGCGGGATATCACGCTGCTCATAACGGTGCATATCGACATAGCCACGGCGGCTCTTATCCTGACCGGCTTTGCCTTCTGGTTTGGCAAAACGCCCATCCTGCTCTTCCTGCGCCAGCACGTTTTGCAGATGCGCGTCATCCAGATCGGTGCGCATGCACAGCGCGATCACATGGGAAGCATTCAGTACTTTCGGGCCGTTATAAACAAACGCGCCGGTAGTGGATTGCGCGATCTGCTCACGACCTTCTGGCGTGGAAGCCACCACAAAATGCCACGGCTGAGAGTTGACGGAAGACGGGCTGTTACGCAGCACGTTCAGCAGCGTTTCGATCTCTTCCTGCGGCAAGCTTTTACCACTGGCGAAGGCTTTAACGGTGTGGCGACGAGCCACTGCGTCATTAAGTGTCATGGCAATCTCCTGAATCGATTATTTTAAAAGTGCCGTTACCTTAACCGCCGCGTTGACGCAGCGGTTAACGAATTGTGTTTCAAAGGGTTAAAAGCCGCTGAGCACGATCTTGCCGCGTGCGCGACCACTTTCGATAAGCGCATGGGCTTTGCGTAGATTCGCCGCATTAATAGTGCCGTGATGTTCGCCTGCCGTGGTTTGCAGCGTCTGGTCATCAATCAGCTGGCTTACGCGCTCTAAAATATCGTGCTGACGCTGCATATCGCGGGTCTGGAACAGTGAGCGGGTGAACATCAGCTCCCAGTGCAGCGAGATGGCTTTGCGCTTCAGCGGCACCACGTCCAGCGTTTCAGGATCGTCGATCAGGGCCAGTTTGCCCTGTGGGGCCAGCACATCCACCAGCTGGGAGTAATAGCTGTCGGTGTGCGTCAATGAAGCCACATAGCGCACCTGAGGGTGACCAATGGCCGCCAGTTGTTCGCCCAGCGGCTGCTGATGATTAACCACATGATGTGCACCCAGAGAACGCACCCAATCCGCGGTTTCAGAGCGCGATGCGGTGCCAATCACCGTGAGGTTGGTCAACTTGCGTGCCAGCTGCGTCAGGATCGATCCCACACCGCCGCCTGCTCCAATTATCAGCAATGCGGCATTGTCATCCGCCTGCACTTCCAGACGATCAAACAGCAATTCCCATGCGGTGAGTGATGTCAGCGGCAACGCGGCGGCATCGGCATCATTCAGCGTACGGGGTTTATGTCCGGCAATGCGTTCATCCACCAGACCATACTCGGCATAACTGCCCGCGCGCGTAATATCGCCGGCGTAAAACACTTCATCGCCCGGCTGGAACAGCGTGACTTCCTCGCCCACCGCCTCCACCACGCCGACCGCATCCCAACCGAGAATGCGCGGTTTATCGGTTGGCGCGCCGTTACGCACTTTGGTATCTACCGGGTTCACGGCAATTGCGTGGATCTTTACCAGCAAATCGCGCGCACCCGGCTGCGGTTGAGCGACATCCAATTCGTACAACGCATTTTCATCGGAAATCGGTAAACCGTTTTGGCTATAAACAATCGCTTTCATCAAGCCGTTCCTCAATTCATCAGGGTGTTAGGTCAGTTGTACTCAGCATAGCGGCCTGCACGCTGAGGAAAAATGCCGATTGCACAGCAACACTTTCACTCTTAGAGTGAAAATCCCTGCCTGTTTTGACGATGAGTAAGAAAATGATCCGACTGGAAGATGTCACGCTGTTTGTGCGTTCGGCAGCACTGGGCAGCTTTTCGCGCGCGGCTCGTGAAGTGAATTTGCTGCCAGGGCAAGTGAGCGCCGCCATTCAGCGTCTGGAGCGAGAACTGGATCGTCGCCTGTTTGCACGATCCACGCGTAGCCTGCGCTTAACCGCCGAAGGGGAAAAATATCTGCCTTACGCACAGGAGATGCTGGCCCTGATGCAAGCGGGTGCCGATAGCCTGCAAAGCCACGAAGACGCACTCAGCGGCGAGCTTAAAATCGCGATGCCCTCGGATATTGGCCGCAATATCCTCTTGCCGCTGATTACCGAATTTTGCTGTGAGCACCCTGCCTTGTCGGTTCGGTTATCGTTATCTGATCAAATAAGTGATGTGTTCCGCGATCCGGTAGATATCGCCATTCGTTACGGCAAACTCGAAGACAGCAGTTACGTGGCATTGCCGCTGGCCGAAGACAATCGCCGCATTATGGTGGCATCGCCAGCCTATCTCGACCAACATGGACGCCCGCAGAAGCTGGAGGATTTGGCCCAGCATCACTGCCTGCCGTTTGTGATGGGCGGCCATGTCTATGACAAGTGGACGTTCCCGCAGGAAGGTATGCGCCGCCAAATCACGGTGAAAAGTCGCCTGCTGTGTGATGACGCCGAAGTGGCGCGTCGTTGGGCTATCAATGGCATGGGCATCGCGTATAAATCCTGGATTGACGTCTGTGAAGACATTAGGCAGCACCGCCTGGAACGGGTGCTGCCTGAGATCCCCGGCGAAAGCACGCCGCTGCATTTAATCTGCCCGCATCGTAAACAGTTTTCCCCCGCAATTCGGGCGCTGCATGGCGTATTGCGGGCGCATTTGCGTGCGATGACCGCGCAACTTTGATAGCTGTAAATGTGCAGAGCTTATGCGAACTTGCGGTTTTGATTGCCTCCTGAGCGGCTTTATCATTTTAAAAAATTGATAACACCTTCAGGGACTCACATGCGCAACATCACAAAGACAATACTTGCTTCACTGCTTTTCTCCTCACTGCTTGCCAGCGCCAATGCCGAAGAGACACTTCGCATCGGCTATCAAAAATCTTCCACCTTGCTGACGTTGATAAAGCAGCGTGGCGATCTGGATAAGGCGCTCGCCGAGCGCGGCATTAAAGTGACATGGCACGAGTTCACCAGCGGCTTACCGCTGCTGGAGGCGCTGAATCTCAACAACGTTGACCTCTCTGCTGATGTCGCCGATACCGTGCCGGTGTTCGCGCAAGCGGCAGGCGCCGACCTCACATATTACGCACGCGAGACGCCCTCTCCTGAAGCTCAGGCCATTCTGGTGCCCGCCAACTCCAGCATCAAATCACTGCAGGATTTAAAAGGTAAAAAGATTGCCGTTACCAAAGCGGCTGGCAGCCATTATCTGCTGATCACCGCGTTGCAAAAGGCGGGACTGAAATTCAGTGATGTCACACCTGCATGGCTGACACCTGCCGATGGGCGTGCCGCGCTGGAACATGGCAGCGTTGATGCGTGGGTGACCTGGGAACCCTTTGTCACCAGCTCGAAAGTCGAGCAGCACACGCGCGTGCTGGTTAGCGGTAAAGGTCTCGCCAGTTACCAGCGCTACTATCTGGTATCGACGCCTTATGCGCAGAAGCACCCTGAGGTGCTGGGCATTGTGTATAAGACGCTGGATCAGGAAGCTCAATGGCTGAAAGCACATCCAACGGATGCAGCCAAGATTCTCTCTCCATTGTGGGGTAATTTGCCGCTCGCCACGGTGGAACAAGCGAACCAGCAACGCAGCTATCAGATCGAGCCAGTGAACAAGAGCGATTTGGCTGAGCAGCAGAAGATTGCAGATGCGTTTTATCAGGCGAAGCTGCTGCCGAAAGCGATTGATGCGCAGGATGTGGGCACCTGGCAGCCGCAGGCGAAATAGCCGCCCTGCCAGAGAATAATCTGATTAAGCCAGTTGGCGTCGGGGATGTTCGAAGATAGCAGTGAAGCTTTGCCCCTGGATGCCGATAGACGTATCAGGCTTTCTCAAAGCCGTTTCCGCCCCCTATTAGTCGTATTAAAGGAGAGCAAGATGGATGTATCACAGATTACTTCACTGGCTATCGGTCTGGATAATATGGACCTCAGCAGTAAAGTGAGCACCCTGGTACTGAAAAAGACCCTGGATAATCAGCAGTCGATGGCAGCAGGAATTCTTAATTCGATTCCGCAACTGCCTGCCAATCCGGCAGTTGGCCGCAACATCAATACCACCGCATAAACTCGCGTTGCATCGTTGCACTGACTGAACGACCTCTGATAGCGTGTATTTTTAACCACTCCCTACTTCAGGGAGTGGTCGACACGCTAATCAGGGACGTTTCGTGACGATTTTCTTTCCGCTTATCTATCTGTTTGCCGGATGGTTGCTGGGCAAAACCGCCTGGGATTGCAAAACGGCTGCGTCATGGATATTGACGCGCATCGCTATTCCCATCGTGGTCATTTTTAATATATCGACCCGCTTCCACAGCATGAGCACCATTATTACTGCCACCGCGATATGCATGATGTTGCTATTGCTGGCTGGCCGCTATGTTTTTGCTGACCCCATTAAAAACCTCTGTTTCAGCTATCTTAATATCGGCTGGCTGGGTCTGCCCGTCGCCAGCGTGCTATTCGGCAATGATGCTGCGACCATTATCATTGCCGCCTACGTCGGCAGCTCAATTGTCGGAAACTCGCTGGGCGCAGGCATGCTCTCCAGCGAGAGTTTTAATCCAATCACGTTGATGCGCACCCCGCCCGTCATCGCTCTGATGATCGGCGTAGCATTGATTCCGCTGAGTGATTCGGTGGCTCTTCACTTTGATAGCCTGTATCAAATTGCCAAATTTATGATGAGTTTTCTTGGCATGGCCGTTTTAGGAATTTGGCTTTCAAAGACAACAATATCGATGCGCGATTTTCGACTCGAACTGCGTCCGTTTATCACTCGCTCAATAGTTTTCGCTGTGCTGATTTCGTTGCTGCTGCTAATAGCCAATCAGTTCAACTCGCCACTTATTACACAAAATCCGGCAACGCTGTATCTTTTCTGCCTGCTTCCCCCGGCAGCCAATATTATCGTGCTAGAGACGCATTACCTGGGCACTGGAAATTCAGCGCGGGCGATTTCATGTGGGACTTGTATCAGTATCGTAGCGATAGCGATCTATTCAGCTGCTGTTTTGGGTGGCAGAGCCTTGGGGATATGGGGTTAAGGAAATGCCCGCTCGGATTATCGTAACGCACATCCTCACTCGTATATCATCTGTTGCGATATTAGCGAGCCGGTTAAGCACCATCAGATTTGAGTGATGTTATTTAAAAGGACATAAGCAATGACCGTTCAGCATGAACTCTACTGGAACCGAATGGTGCCCGAACTGACCGTGACGGACTTCACTGCCTCACTGCATTTTTACACTGAAGTATTGGGGTTCCAGATTATGGTCAAACGAAGCGATCCCGAATTTGCTTACATCAACCTCGGCGAAGCACAGCTGATGCTTGAGCAGTTTCACGCCGAAGGCTGGAATACCGCAAAACTCGTCAAACCGCTCGGGCGCGGCGTGAATTTCCAGATTGAGGTGGATGATATTGCGTGTGTGCTGGCGCGGGTGAGGAAACATGGTGTGCCGCTGTATCGGGAGCTGCGTGAAAACACCTATAGGATTGGAGAAACCAAGGCTTGCCAGAGAGAGTTTCTCGTTCAGGATCCGGATGGCTATCTTTTGCGTTTTAGCCAGTTTGTTGAGTGAGGGGGATTGTGGATGTTGGGGGCGGGTTTGGGGATTTGGATTCATGGGGCTGGGGATCCACTTTGAAAGAGGATCGGACTCTTTTATCCATTTCTACTATCGTGGCTTACGAAATTGAGCTTACGGTGTCTCTCGGTAGAAAATAGTGAGAAACTGCTATTAATTTTTTATCTCAACCTGCCCTATGGGAAGCAAATTCGATTAAGGAGGAATGAATGTCACAGGGCGTGAAGCGGACGTCAAAATGATGGCGACCGGAAAGTTCTGCCACATTAGACATCACCCCTTGTTGCTAATCATGCCCCATACGCCTATATAATCAGAAACCTAATTGGAAATGGGGGCACTATGTACATCTCTATCAGAAAATTACTGCCGCTTGAATGGGATCATGCTTACAGTCTGATTTCACAGCTCCGGAATATTTCCAAAGAGAAGTTTATTGAAAGCGTTAGAATTCAGACCATGAACGGTTATGAGCTTGTTGGCGCATTTGGCGATGAGAAAATGCTTGGCCTGATGGGCTTCCGCCCCGTTCATACTCTGGCCAGAGGATCACATCTCCATATTGATGATTTGGTCGTAGATGAGGCATCAAGAAGTTCGGGGATAGGGAAAAAACTGCTGGATTTTGCCACCACTGAATCAGAAAGCAGGGATATGAATTTCGTGTTTCTTGATGCCCGACAGCAGGCGATACCATTTTATGAACGTAATGGTTTTGTGGCTCACACTTCACCTTCAATGAAAAAGCCTCTCCGATAAACCAAAGAGCCTGTAACTGAGTGTTTTACAGGTTTGCTATCATTAATGCGCGGGCATTCTGATTATCATAAGAGTTCGGCTACGCGCCGGACTTGCGCAGCCTCAGAGATGTCAGGGCTGCGCGTTCTGGTAGAGATCCCAGCGTTTGCCTGGCTGCTGCGTGTCCTTAACCTAGGTAAAGCCCAGCTTTTCGGTGTAATACTCAATCGCGCGGTCGTAGTCATCGACCACTATCGCTACGTATCCCATGCATCGCTTTTGCGTTCTCATTTCTGCTCCGTCAGGTTTTAGGCACAACAGCCCGGACACTCTCTTTTATCATAACAGTGCTGACTCGGCCTCTCCTGGAGCTATAGCAAACTGAAGTTACGTAAGCTCTTTGTACATAAAAATACTCAACGGATCTGGCGCATACGGAGGGAATGCATCGCATATCTCGTAACCGCATCTACGATAAAGTCTTATAGCCGGCTGCTGGTAAATCCCTGTTTCAAGACGTAGTACGCGCGTACTCCTTTCTGAAGCAATCGACTCGATTGCACTGACTATTTGCTCTCCGAGCTTCCTGCCCCGGTATTCCGGCCGAATATAAACCCGCTTAATCTCGGCTGAGCCGTCAGCCTGAAATAGTAAAGCACCACAACCCGCAGGTAGGCCATCATGGTCGTTTACAATAATGCACCGGAGCTGCTCGTTACTGACTGTTGAAAAATCCAGACAGTGATTACTTTCTGCCGGATACAGCTGGCTTTGAAAGGCATCGAGCTCGCTGACCAGCAAGGCCAGATCAGAATTACTTGTATCTACTTCTGAAATGCTGAACATTCGCTATCCTCGATTCATTTTTAACTAATGAATCTAACATAATGTTCCATCAGTGACGGCTTCCAATATTTAATATAGAAATTCGTTTGCAACGTCTGCTTCTGGCACGCAGCAGACATCCACAACAGCCAATGTCCGCTGTGAGCGAGGTATAGTCATTCGCACCCTGAGAATTACACTTTGAAGTGATTCAGGGTATGCGCTTACTGGTTACGAATATTGAGCGAGAATCATGTGATGATCGCCGCTTTTCTTTCGAACCAGTAGGTGCTCCACGTTCGCTAACGAATACTCAGGGCATGCAGATAAACTGCTGGCTATATTTCTTTCGAAGAGCGTGGAATGCATACCAATCCCCGGTGAAAAGGAGTTGGTGATGACTGCGATTAATCAGTTTGCTGCACATGTTGGTCTGGACTGGGCAGATAAAAAACACGATGTCTGCGTTCAGTTCAAAAACGGTGAACGCGTGTTCCATGTGATTGAACATACTGCAGAAGCGCTTGATGCTTGGCTTACTGAGTTACACCAGAAGGTTAAAGGCAGAATCGCAGTGGCTCTCGAACTGAAGAAAGGCCCCGTGGTATATGCACTTCAAAAATATCCCTTTATCACCGTTTTCCCCGTCCACGCTTTGTCCCTGGCTCGTTACCGGCAAGCCTTCTCGCCTAGCGGCGCTAAAGATGATCCGCAGGATGCCGAGTTGGCATTAGAGTTAATGTTGCGTTACCCCCAGAAGATAAAAGCTATTGAACCCGACAATTCGGATATCCGGTTACTCCAGCAACTGGTTGAGCAACGTCGTCAGCTGGTTGAAGATAAACGACGTTTTGTGAACCGGATAATCAACACGCTTAAACAGTATTATCCTCAGCCACTGGAATGGTTCTCACATCGGGGTAGCTTACTGTTGTGTGAACTGATTATACGGTGGCCCAGTCTGCAACAACTGAAACGAGCCAGGCGCGAGACGATCCGCAACTTTCTCAATGCCAAAGGTGGCCGCGCAATGGCCCTTACCGAGCAGCGTGTGGTGAGTATTGATAACGCGATCCCATTGACGACAGACCCGAGTGTTATAGAGGCTAATGCTTTGATGGCAACAGCACTGGCGACACAAATTAAAGTCGTGAGTGAAATCATCAAAACCTATGACGAACGAATCGAAACGCTGTTTGACACATTGCCAGATGCAACTCTGTTCAAATCGCTTCCGGGCATGGGGCCGTGTATGGCCCCACGTATGCTTGCTGCGCTTGGTGATAACCGTGACCGGTTTAACAGCGCTGAAGAAATTCAAAACTACGCAGGTATTGCACCGGTGACAGAAAGAAGTGGACAGAAATCCTGGGTTCACTGGAGATGGCAGTGTGCCAAGTTCGTCAGGCAGACCTTTGTTGAATGGGCTGCAAAAACGGTTAACTCATCATACTGGGCCAAGCTGTATTATCAGGGACTGCGAGAAAGAGGAAAATCTCACCAGTCTGCAATCCGGGCTCTTGCCTTCAAATGGATAAGGATCATTTACCGCTGCTGGAAGACCAGAACCCAGTACGATGAAGCGAAGTATTTGCTGGCTCTTGAAGCGCGACACTCGCCCTTACTGTAGCCATAAAAGCTTGTCGAATGTCTCAGGGCGTGAAGCGGACCTTCAGGCCTTCCCCGCAACAAAAAAACTGATGCTAACTGGCGAAACCTAATTAAATCAGGTTTCGATCATCGAAAGTTTCTCTAGCGGAGAAAACACCATTCAACGCTGCCGGGAAACCTGCATAAATAGCCATCTGCTGG
Organism: Pantoea sp. Taur; assembly: GCF_009830025.1. Taxonomy (NCBI): domain Bacteria; kingdom Pseudomonadati; phylum Pseudomonadota; class Gammaproteobacteria; order Enterobacterales; family Erwiniaceae; genus Pantoea; species Pantoea sp. Taur. Next base: position 458,092 of record NZ_SZZZ01000001.1, on the reverse strand, counting down.
ATAGCCTCGATAATCTCAACTTCTGTGACGCCTACATTCAAAGCAGCGCTGATATGCACTTTCAATTGAGGTTTGGCGGTTCCTAATGCCGTTAGCAAACTAATAATTGCCAGTTCTTTAGTACGATTATCAATTATCGGTCTAGATAAGATATCCCCATATGAAAACTCAATAACGAATCGCGCAAGGTCAGGAGAAATCTCCATTAACTGCTGAGTAACTTGTCTGCCAGCACCAGCACTGATTTCTTCAAGCGCTACCATGCCTTTTTCATACCGATCGTCGGTGGGTGCCAAGACTTCAGGGTTAAACTTGATACCGCATTCAGTAAAGATTTCTTTTGTGAGCATTAAGGCATTACCCGCAGTGGGAAAGCCTGCGAAAACGGCACATACCAAAATCACCTCGACAATAGCCGCTGGAGTGCATCCTGCATTGAGGGCGCCATGGATATGGTATTTCAATTGAGGTATGGCATTCCCCATCCCTGTTAGTGCTGCAACAGTGCACAGCTGCCGAGTCGGCAAATCCAATTCTTTACGAGACATAATGTCTCCATAACAGAATTCAACTGTGCAACGAGCAAGGTCTGGTGCAATGGTCATTAACTGATTTAGAGGGCCATCATAATTGGCGCCTCCCACTGTTTTAAGAATTTCTAATCCTGAATCGAAGCGTATAGAAGTAGGCATCATTTTCTCCATTACTTGTTGAGTAGGTGAACTTTAAAATCTAATCAGAGTTAATTCGAATACCATTTTTGTGATACCTTTTCGGTATGAACACTTCAATCGACCTTCGACAATTTCGCTACTTCGTTGCTGTGTGTGATGAGCTTAACTTTGGGCGCGCCGCAAAGCGCTTGAACATATCTCAGCCACCTTTGAGCCGGCAGATCCGCCAACTTGAAGAGCAGCTAGGGGTACAACTATTTATCCGAACAGGCAGCGGGGTTTTGCTCACCAGTGCTGGTGAAGCATTCTTACCCGAGGTCAAACGTGCATTGTCGCAGGCTGAAAAAGCGATCGAAGTGGCAAGGTCAGCAAGAGAAATGGAACAAGGGACATTCGTTATTGGCTATACAACAGTCTTTGATAGAAGCGTTTTTCCTGAAGTTGCTGCTCATTTTCAATCGCAATTCTCCGGTTGGAAATTAATCACTAAAGGTGACCACTCGGTCAATCTTGTCAGAGACATCAGGAAAGGGAAGGTAGATGTTGCATTCATTGGTTTGCATACAGAAACGTCTGGTCTTGAATCTGTAGTCATTCATGAGGAATCAATGGTCGTTGCCCTGCCTGCGAACCATCCCCTTGCTCTTAAGCGCAGCATCAGCTTCACCTCACTCAACAGCGAAATGATGTTTTGGTTTGAGAGGCATATGAATCCTGGCTTTTATGATTACTGTAAGAACTTTTTCGAAGATATAGGTTTTCGGCCAGCCACTCTCCCTGAGCCTACAGATCATCATATTTTACTGGGGCTTATTTCTGAGGGGCAGGGGTTCGCGTTAATACCTGCCTCATTGAAAAATATCAAACGAAAGGGAGTGGTCTTTAGGGAAATAAAGGAGGATGCAGCTATGATAAAAATTGGCATCAGTGCTGCTTATCTGAAATCTAACACTTCACCGATTTTAAAGAATTTACTGTCTTTGATAAAAAGCACATAAAATTTTAAAAAAATGTTAATTTTGACTTGCTTTCATAATTCAGGAACTTGCCCAATTCGAAACAGCGATTAATATAGCGAGTTGTGACTTCGTATCCTGTAGACCATGGCCGTCATGATAAAACTCAAGAACTTCCGCTTATGGCACGGAGCGGGCAAACTAACTGAGCAGATGATCTGCTGTGGGCGAACTGCGAACATAAGAGTGATATGTTAGGAAATATAGAAATGAAAATCAAAAAACTGATGCCACTTCCAGTGAAAGAAAACAATTGCCAGACCTGTAATCAGCCAATGAGTAAAACCCCAGACACATTGAATTTAGACTGTGGCGGAGATTGTTTAAGTTGCATGGCTTGGCATGGTGATCCAGACGCAATAGAGGCGGTTGAGAGACTTAATGGCGAAAAAGTTGATGTCTGTGGACATCGATAACGTTCATGTGAGATTGAAGGTCAGCCATGAGCGAGGAGTGGAGGATCATGGCATACTTTTGAGCCAGACGAATCGCGATAGCTGTTCAGAATAAGTTATCGCCTCAGAAAGCGTTATATAGATAATACGAGGCGTTTTATCTTTTCAGCCTTTTCAAAGTGATCCAGTTTCATCTCCATAATCCACCAATGTGCCACTTCCATCAGTAGTTCAGGATCATTGTTTTTATTAGCAAAAAAAGCATAGAACGAAAGCCCTACATTGCTGCCCTTAGACGCAATTTTTTCCTCACACGTCCTGATTATTTTTTCCTTCATTTCTGTGCGCACGTTCTCTCCTGATATGTTGTTGGGTGTGAGCTCTACAGAATAACATCAGTTCACATGCTTAATTAAAACAATCAGTTACTCATTGATAGTGAATCGTCTGATTAAAGTCCGCTCCTGGCACAAAGCAGAAGTTTGCAAAACTCATGAGTTCAGTCAAGTCAGTTCGGTGACGGAGCTCAGGTAATGGGATAAGCGTGATAGCTTAGAATGAATGGCAACGCATGTTGTCCAAATTTTAAAGGAAATGTCGCTAATGTCAGGCTGAGGAGTGCCGATGATACTCCTTTCCACTGAAAGGAATCTGCATGAAATTCTCTGCCATAAAATCCGTCGTTTTGTTCACCCTTGCCTGCCTGTTGTCCGGATGCGGAACTTTGGGCAGCACGCTCTATGATTCAGGAGTAAAGGGGCAGGAATACAACGAAACTAAACACCAGATGTTGCCTTATAAGCAAACGGTCATATTAGCTAAAAGCATTTATGGAAATTACAGCTACATCACCGATGAAGGACGACTTTTTCTGTTCGTCGCTGGCGTTGATTCTTTTGATAAGGACAACGTGGGGGAAAGCATGAGGCCATTAGTGGACTTTTTGCGTTGGGCTAAGGTTACCGGGCCAGATCAAGAAAAGCAGAGGCTCTCCTACAACCTGCAACCCTTGATGCGTCAGAGACATATTGAGTATCGATACTTTCCGGATGGCTCCCCGGCGTTTGTAGATACTTATGACCGCGATAATCTGTCAATCTTCTTAAAATCACTGATTGATAGCAGTGTCAAATATTACAATTATGGTCAGGTTCTTGAACTCGTTTCAATCGCCTACTCTGTGACGCATCCTGGCCTGAAAAACGAACCCGTAAAAAAATCAGACTGACTGTTTCTTGCTGATACGGATCAGATCCGCATCTGGGCAAGGTGCGTTGTGATTGAAGAGCTGACCTTATTGTACAAAGCATGTAGCCAGATTACAGAGAAGCCACTTATTGAAAACTGAGTCGAACCAAACGAGCAGCCAAAAAACTTTGCCAACTTAACCAAATCTGAATAACTGTTCGGTGTATAAGGACAACAAATAATGCCATTCAATAAAAATAACCTGTTCATTGCTCTATTTTCACTCTGCACATTTCAGACTTATGCAGCACAATGCACTGCAGAAACATTTGCCAAAAACAAACTGAACAACTTCGTCCTTATGAGCCAGCAGACCAGAAATGGAATTCCCAAATCTGTAACCATCGTTATTGATAGTCCTGATGGGTATCTCCGCACATCTGTTCAAAGCAACTTCAGTCAATGCGGTGAGCTAATTGACGGCCGAGCAAAAGAGGTCACAACCTCCGCAGGCCAGAAAACAGTTTTCACGGCAACCACTGAAATTGAGTTGAATAGAACGGAATTTGGCTGGAGCATTCAGCTGAACTCAAATGGGGTCGTAGCAGATAAAAACAGTCAGAAAACCACTGAGGCATATCGGCAGACTCTTGAAGGAATGTACCTGCTTAACGATAAAGGAGTTATCAGCCGCGCGGTTAGTCGTTCGGTTATCGCGGGCACGAAACCGAAAGATAAAGACAAAACCGCAGTGAGTTCAATCGACTACGCCTTCAATTCATCAGGATTACTGGCAAGCGCGGCAAGCAAAGGAAGCATGGCGATAGATAATAATACGACTGTATATAGCTATGATGGCAATCATCGCCTGATCAATACCCAATCACCCTCAACCATAGAAGAGTATGGCTATGATAACGAGGGCCGTGAGTTGACCCTGAGCAGGACCCAGACGTATTTCACCATCGAAAAAAAACTGACCACCTGCGATGAGTGGAACTCACATGGAGAATGCACACGCGCCAATATAGATATCACGGTCACCCCAACTGATCGGAATGGTAAACAGTATGTGGTCAAACATAACGCCGTAATGACGGCAAAATATGAATACTGGAACTGAACATTTCACCTGCTACATATCTGGATCCTTTAGTTCCTTCAGTTTCAAAGCTGAACCGCCCCAGTATAGCTTTGTCGAGAGCCGACCTAAGCCACTACGACTATCTGCCGGCATTGCTAACAGCATTCAGTGTGAATAAATGGGGAGCAGGTCAGCACTGTTATCTTGTTACACTCTGTTATCAATCAATATTTAGTCAGTCCGAGGTGGTCCCGCAGATGGGTTCCTTCATATTCGGTACGAAAGATGCCTCGTCGTTGCAGTTCCGGCACTAGAAGTCCAGTTAATGCCTCTACCCCTGTTGGGAAATGAGTCGGTACCGCTAGGAATCCATCACAGGCATCGGCATCAAGCCACGTTTGCATCTGATCGGCAACCGTGGCCGGGGAACCGATGGCTTTCAGATAACTGCCTTCCGCGAAGTAGCGGGCAGTTTCAAGGACGGAGAGATTTTTATCACGGGAAATGGCCATAATTGCGTCCCGGTGCGATTTTCCCGCGTTTGATTCAGGCAGTTCTGGTACCAGTTCATTAAGGTCGAACTGGCGAAAATCGACCCCACCTGCCAGTGGTTTCAGATTACTTAGGGCAATGTCATCTGGAATCAGGGCTAGCATTTGATCGGCCAGTTCTCTGGCCTTCTGGTCTGTTTCGGCAATGATGGGAGTAAGCCCCACCATGATTTTGATTGAATCGGGTGAGCGCCCGAATGCCTGAGCGCGCCGACGAATGTCATCACGAAATGCGCGCCCGCCTTCGATGGTGGATTGCAGTGTAAATACCACATCAGCTGTTCGTGCCGCCAGCGCCCGACCGGGCTCTGATGCACCGGCCTGAAAAATAACAGGTCGCCCTTGTGGGCTGCGCCCCATCGGAAGTGGACCACGAACCTTAAAATGCGTCCCCTGATGCTGTAGAAAATGCATCTTATCAACATCGAAGTAAACACCGCTCTGCTTATCCCGCGTGATTGCATCCTCATCCCATGACTCCCAGAGGCCGTTAACAACATCAACGAACTCTTCCGCCCTTCCATAACGGTCTGCGTGGCCAACATGGGCATCCAGGCCATAGTTTTGCGCTTCATCTTCGTTAAAGGAAGTGACTAAATTCCATCCCGCGCGCCCCTTGCTAATAAAATCGAGCGTTGAGAACCGACGCGCAATGTTGAACGGTTCGTTAAATGTCGTCGTGGCTGTGGCAGCCAGACCTAATCGTGAGGTATGGGCTGCGAGAAGCGGTAGCACCATCGTAGGGTCAAAGTGAATTGAACGGGGGTTAGCCGCGCCGTATTTGTCACCCGCGAGGATGTCATTACTGCGACGCACGGCGGCCTGGTCTTCGAAAAAAATGGCATCCAGTTTGGCGGCTTCTGCAAGCTGTGCGGCGTGCACCAGATGGTCGATGTCCAGATCTATCTCTGGAATGGCATCCGGCAATCTCCAGGCTCCGAGGTGATATCCCGGGAAGAGAAACAAGGCTAAATGAAGCTTTTTTTGTGTCATAACGTCACCTTTTATTTTTACTGTCCCAAAGCGCGATCTCATCGCCTGGATGATTAGCCTGTGCATTGCCATCGCAGTATGGGTAATTTAAGGTGTACTAATCCATCAGCATAAATGCACGACCCTGTTGCATAAAACTGTACAGGATCCCTATGAGTCCGTTTTCCCGCTTTGCAGCCTACTTTATGGAGGTTGCGCGCCATGGAAGTCTTCGAAAAACAGCGGAAAGGCTGCACGTTTCCGCGTCAGCCATTAATCGGCAGATCCTCCAGGCGAAAGAAGATCTGGGTATACCATTGTTTGAGCGACTGCCGGGAGGCATGCGTATGACAACGGCAGGTGAACTTCTCTACACCGACCTACTCCGCTGGCAACGTGATTTCAACCTGACAAAATAACGATTTGATGAAATTAAGGGACTGAGGCGTGGAACGGTAAGTATCGGGCGGGTTCAGGCTTTAACGGAGGGGCAACTCTGTGACGAGATTTCTGCCATTGCTCAAGAGCATAGCTGGCTGGATCTCCAGCTAAATGTTGAAAGCAGCGCCGTAATCACACAGCAGGTGCGGGATTCCGAAATTGATTTTGGACTTATACTCGACCCGGAAAGCGTTGTCGGACTTGAAGTTTAGCCTTTGCTGGCAATCATTTAGCTAGCCTGATAACAAACGAGCCATCTTCTTTTTTGATTTTGGCTCCTCGTTCTGCCCAGCGATCCGCAAGCTCAAAAAACTCATCGGCACTGATATTGAAATCCAGCACAACCTCCCTGAACTCACCACTTTTCAACAACTCGTTCGCTTTTTTTAAGGACTTTGCGGTTGCGCTTTTCATCGATTTTCTTCTCCGAAGTTTGAGTGGGTAATTTTTGTTCAGTGCAGGATATCCCTGGTTGGGTCTGAAGTCGCCCTGAAAAATTTTCCACCTGAATGGGCAGACTTAGATTGGTTATCATCTCCCGCTTCCATCTAAGTCCGCTTCTGGCATTTTCTACCCTTCCCTTCAAAAAAATTATTTACCACTAAGCTGTTCGATGTTATCGGTTCGACAGCCCGATTACGCTCACGTGCGAAACTAGCCTACTCCGCCGACTCGCGTTTATGTATCTTGAGCCTGCTGACCGGCGCGTAATTATTTAACATGTTGATTATTATGATTAATAACGATCTGCTTAATTATCAGTGATACCAACCAAACAGAGCACTTTTGCTTAATTTTAAGCAATATTCCTAATCAACTGATTATTGATTGGATCTAGAATAGTCATACTTGATAAAGGGAATCGTTATGCCATTCAGCTGTTATCTTCTGTTAAACCGTCGAGAAATGACCAACTTAAACTGTCCTGGCATTGGGAGTTTTCCTGCGTTTTCCGGCCAAAATATGGGGCGCAATAATCCTGATATGACTGCCGTTGCGGACATTGGTCCACTTGTTCGGGGCCGTTACTATATCGTTGAGCGTCCAACAGGGGGCAGGTTGGGGCCATTCAGAGAGCGTTTTCTCAAAGAAGTTTATGGCACAGACCGTTCAACATGGTTTGCCCTTTATCGTGATGACGGGAAAATTGATGACAACACGTTTGTAAATGGCGTCAAGCGAGGTCAATTCCGACTGCACCCCATTGGCCCATTAGGTATCAGTGAAGGCTGTATTACGTTAGCACACCCTATTCAGTTCAATTACATGCGCGATAGATTTTTGAATGATGGCCCAACCTTAAAAATTCCGGGAAGTAACCTGATGGCTTATGGGACGGTGAAGGTTTACTGATGATGAGAATTATTTTGCTTGGCTTGCTATTTATCGGTTGCTCTGTGGCCATTTCAAAAGGGATCGCTGTTTTAATCCCGACTACAGTGTTCTTTACCATGGCGCATGCAATAAATATCACGGGATCAGAATCGGTTGTCGATTTTATGATGGCAGCGAACATTGCTATTTCTGTTGTACTTTCTGCAATCTTAGTCAGGCTCTTGATTAAAAAATCATAGAAAATAGTTGCTTGTGTTTTCTCTGAGTGTTGGCTAATTCATCTCCAGACACGAAGCGGAGTTATATCCCAACCAGCGTTTGCAAAAATCTGAGAGTTCGACCGATACATGCAACGCATTGGTTTAACTAAGACATATTCTTTTCATGTTCGATTAACCACTCTTTGCGTGCGATGCCTCCACCATATCCGGTAATAGCTCCATCATTTGCGGATATTCTGTGGCAGGGAATAACAATTGCTATCCGGTTTGCACCATGCGCAGCGCCAATTGCGCTTGCAGCATCGGGTTTGTTAAGAAGCAGCGAAATAGTCTGATAACAGGAAGTTTGACCATACGGCACAGCACGCAGTGCCTGCCAGACAGATCGTTGAAAATCACTGCCCGGGGCATCGAGTACCAGATCAAACTGTCGGCGCGTTCCGGCAAAATATTCGCTGATTTCTTTTACCGTCTGCCGGGTATGATTGTTTTCTCCTGTGACAATTCTGGCGTTCATTAAACGCTGAATGTCGCGAAATTCCGTTTCTAAAAACCTTCGATCGGTAAACTCCAGCAGGCACACGCCTCGCTCTGTGGCACAGACAAACATTGGCCCCAGCGGAGTAGTAAACCGGTGAATGACAATCACCTCAGCCCGCTGAGTTGGGGCTGCGCCAGTGAGCCGCTTGTATGTATAACCAAAACCGCTCAGTGATTCATAGCCATTGTCCAGCGCGACATCAGTCGCCGCACGCCCGCTTTTAAGCTCCTGAATGGCAATATTTACCCGCTGCATTCGCTGGAATGCCTGAAACGTAATGCTGTGATTTTGCATGAACCAGCGCCGTACGCGTTCCGGGCTGATCCCATGCCGACGAAGATCCGCGTCTGTTATACGGGTTTTGAGATCCTGCCTGACAAGTGCAAGCGCTTCCTCAACAAACAATGGCGCGCTGTGAGCATTTTCCGCTGGTCTGCAGACTTTACATGGACGAAAGCCCGCAGCCAGAGCTGACTTAGCATCTCTATAGAATTCAACATTTTCACGTTTAGGCTTTCTCGCACGGCATACCGAGATGCAAAATACGCCTGTCGTTATGACACCGACAAAAAATACCCCCGTATATTCTGAAGCACGTTCAAGCAATGCCTGATACCAGATATCACACAAATCATCATCGACAATTTTCATTAGCAAAAAGTCCTTCAAACGTTTGGTGACAGCGGATTGCCTTCATCACATCATCAAGCTTTGACTGGAGGGCTGAATGAACAAAGTTACCCATCGATATGCGGCTGACCCCTGCAAGTTTAAGCCTGCTGAACGGCGGAAGATTTGGCATGCACATGACATTCAGAGGCAGATCAATGGCATCCGCAATGAGGGTAATCTCTTTCTCTGACGTCACGCAGGGAACGAACAGGCCGTCAGCACCTGCGGCTTTATATAGCTGACCGCGTATTAACGTCTCTTGTAACGCGTTTTCATGGGCAAGCAAGTAGGTGTCAGTCCGGACGTTTACAAAGAGATCATAGTTCTCACTTTTCAGACCACTGCAAATCGCTCTCAGCGTGGAGGAGAATTCAGACGCATCATCAAGCTGACGAACGTGATTGATAATCCTGCTGTCTTCGAGGTTTACCCCAGATACACCTATATGAGCAAGGCGTTTGAGATTAGTTGTAATCTCTTCAACTGAATCACCATATCCGGCTTCCATGTCTACGCTTAATGGCAAAGTGATGACTTTCCGTATGCGGGTGACCAAATAAAATAATTCTTCAAATGGCATCCTCTGGTCGTCTTCATATCCTAATGTGGCCGCTATTGCTGCGCTGGACGTTCCTAAAGCCTGATAACCTGCTTTTTGCGCGGCAACAGCACTGGCTGCATCCCAAACATTAGCGATAAGCAACGGCTCATGTTGGCTGTGGAGTTCTGCAAAATTCATATTCATATCCTCACAATCAAGTTGAAGATGAATCTAAGCATTCAATAAAAACGGCACAACCGAATTTCAGACGACCATTTGTTGATAGAAGCGGAAACAAATCACTCGGCACCCTCGATGCGAACCCAACATTATCCAACGTTTATTTGGCCCGCTGCGCCACAATGAAAAAATGCGCCGCCCTGGTGCATTTCTTACACAGGATGCCCCCCTACAGAACCCCCTTCCCCTGCGAGTAAGCATGCCAACCTTTAATGATGCTCACAAAGGCAAGACCTACCGGGATAAGTGATCCCCACAAGACAGCATTCCAGCCATAGAGGTTTAGCAGAGCGCCGGAAGAAAATGACCCTACCAGCATCACACCGAATACCACAAAATCGTTCAGAGACTGAACCTGCGTTTTTTCTTCTGCCCGGTGGTACTCAACAATTTTTGCTGATGCGCCAGTGAAGCCAAAATTCCAGCCGATGCCCAGCAAAATTAACGAAAGCCAGTAATGAAAAATGTCTGTTCCGCTTAGGCCTGCAGCAACCGATGCAACGGTAATCACTAATCCAGCGGCCGTCACTCGCATGGAGCCGAAACGGTTAATCAGCCTGCCCGTAAAGAATCCTGGCCCGTACATGGCAATAACATGCCACTGAATGCCCAGATTCGAAGCCTGCTGAGAGATAGCGTGCATGTGCATGGAAAGCGGTGCGGCAGTCATCAGAAAGTTCATAACCATATAGGTTACCGCACCGCAGAACACGGTCAGGGTAAATCCAGGCTGACGCACAATATCGCGCAGAGGACGCCCTTTCGACTGTATTGCCACAGGAGGTTCAGCAGGTGTGACGCCTTTCAGGATAACGGCGGCAATAGCAGCTACACACGACTGGGCAAGAAAGGTCATGGCGAACGGATGAAGCGGCCAGAGATTCATCGTCGTTGTCACCAGCATCGGACCGATGACACCTGCTAAAACACCGCCTCCCATGACCAGAGACAAAGCACGCGCGCGGCGTTCCGGGTTGACGCCGTCTGTTGCTGCAAAACGAAAACTTAGCGCAACCGCGGCGTAGGCCCCGCCAAGAAATCCAGCGAGACAAAATAGCAGGAAGGAGCTGATCACAACGGCCAGAGCGGCTACCAGACCGGTTAACACCCCTGCACCGGTTCCCACCATAAAGACGGTTTTACGGCCCCTTTTTTTAGCCAATGCGCCGAGAGGCAGGATGCATGCAGCCATCCCCAGGACAAACATGGTGACTGGTAATGTGGCGAGTGTTGGGCTGGGCGCAATGTTATTACCCACGATGGCGCCAGTGGCATAGAACACCACGGCATTCGCGCCGGCAAGCGCCTGGCACGCGGACAAACGGAGAATATTATTTTTTTGCTCTGCGACGGAAAGTGTGTGTTCTGCGATCATCTGATCGATCATCCTTTGTGATTGTAAGCACGATCCCATAACGTGCTTTTCCTTACGCCTCGTTTGCCTATTCAAACGGCATCGCCTCGATGATGGCAGGAACCACAAAGAGGCGACTGAAACATAATGTTGTTCTGTCTGCGCCGGAGTGCTTACAAACCCGAACGGATGAACAGCATCGCCATCATGCGTTACGTCCTGCCATCACGCCACCATCAATGTCCCAAATTGCGCCGGTCACCCAGCCAGTCTTGTCTGAAAGCAGAAAAGCCACGGTCTCAGCAATGTCTGCCTGCGTGCCCACGCGGCCAATCGGATGGAAGCTGTCAAAGCTGTTCATCACGTCTTTCACGTCGTCTTTTGGGATAAAACCTTCGTAAATTGGTGTATGCACAACCGCCGGTGAGACAGCATTCACGCGGATGCCCTTTTCAGCCAGCTCGATAGCCAGGTTTTTGGTCATCGCGTGCAGCCCCGCTTTTGCCATTGAATAGGCAGAGGACGGCGTGGCACCGATTGCCTGCTGCGCCCACATAGAACCAATGTTGACGATTGAACCTTTAATTCCGGCCGCCACCATATTGCGCACCACGTCGCGGGTGATAAAGAAGGTAGCGCGGTTGATGCTCATGTAAATGTCATAGTCAGACGCTTCATGTTCGATAAACGGTTTAGGGAAGAATACGCCTGCTGCATTCACCAGCAGACTAATGTCTTTATGTTCAGCATTGATGGTTTTAACCACTTTCTGCAGCCCTTCCTCTTTTGTCAGGTCGGCCACAATCACAGATACCTTGCTGTCCGCAGCCAATGCCTGACGAGCCTGTTCAGCTTTATCCTGACGGCTACCCACCAGCACAACACGGCCTCCGTTTTCTAAAATCAGTTTCGCCGTTTCGAAACCCATGCCGCTGGTACCGCCGACCACTAATAGTTTTTTTCCGGCAAAAGATGTGTTCATCACTAACCTCATAAATCGTTGATTATCATAAATGAAGAGTAGAGCGCTTCATTGTGTGCACGCAGAGTGCCACCACGGCTTCAGGTTGACGAATGAGAAGAAGTTGTGTCACAAGAAAGAAAATCTTTTTCGTTAACTCTGTTAGCGTTGATCAGGAATATTTCTATGCGATCGCTAAACCGACTGAAATGGCTGCATGCTTTTGAGGCAACCGCGCGACACGGAAGCTTTACCGGCGCAGCGCAAGAGTTGGGTGTCACGTCAGCAGCGGTTGGTCAACTCGTCCGATCGCTCGAAGATTGGGTTGGGCACCCGCTGCTTCACCGCACACGCACCGGCAAAGCGCGTCTGACACTGGTCGATGAAGCTCAGGAAGCCCTTGAGGACATCACTCAGGGATTGGACAAGCTCGAAACCGGCCTGACTAAACTGCGTGGCCGCCGTGCGCGCTCAGCCATTGTTGTCACTGCGTCACAGGTTTTGATGATGAACTGGCTGATGGAGCGCCTGAACCGGTTCTCTGAAGTGCATGAAAATACAGATTTGCGCCTCAACGTGACGGACAAGCTGATGGATGTGTCACACGGTGAAGCGGATATCGGCATTCGTTGTGGGCTGGGAGACTGGCCTGGCGTGAACAAAACATGGCTGATGGATGAGGAGGCGGTATTAGTATGCAGTCCACGGCTTTCCCCGCCGCAAAAAATGGCCTGTGGTAAATGGCTCGCCACGCAAAAGTTGATTCATGATGACACGCCACATCCCGGTGCAGACTTTCCTTCATGGGAGGATGTTCTTAAGGCGGTAAATGCTCCTGAAGCACATGAGAGCGGGCTGCATATCAACTCCACTGCAGCAGTGATTTTATCAGCGCTGAGCGGCCGGGGTGTTGCCATTGTTCGCCATGCGCTGGTTAAACAACTTATTGAAACCGGTCAACTCGTGCAGCTCCACCCTGAGCAACGCTGGCCGCTGAAATGGGCTTATTATCTGGTGACACCGCAACATCAGACTATGCGAAGTGAAGTCAGAATGTTCCATGACTGGCTTATTGGGGACGTGAAGAGTGATGATGAGTCAATCGCATGTGAAGACAATCAATAAGTGATGTATTTCGCAGGCAACCTGACTATGTTAGTGAACATATGCCGAATGCATTAACACCCCAAAACGAGGTTAAGGATGATTTCACTGGGTTTTGTGTCAAAGAAAATGCTGACTAGTTGGGGTGACGTTCCGCCCTACCTGCCTGATTTCCAGTTCCACGAAAAACACAGTGCGGTAATCCAAACCACCAGCCCGGAAAAGATCATGCCGCTTATCAAGGCCTTCGATCTTGAGCAGGATGCGGTGATCCGGGCATTGATGTCGATTCGACAGTTGCCGCGTAAACTGCAAAGAAAGGCCCCTGTATCCCAGGATGATCAATTCGGTCTGCAAACCTTCACGCTTCTTCACGCCTCTGCTTTAGAACTTTGCTATGGGTTAAGAGGCGAGTTTTGGCGCGCCGACTTTGGCCTGGAAAAGATTTCAGACGCTGAAGAGTATCAGCAGCCCGCGCGGCCGGGTGCTGCAAAGCTGTTGCTGCGCTATCAAGTTAATATCATTAATGACAGCCAGTCCGAACTTATTACGGAAACGTTCATCCACTGCCCCGACAAAGCCTCTCATTTTAAGATGGCAGCTTATTGGCTGGCGATCAGAGCGGGAAGTGGGTTGATTCGACGCAGAACGTTGAGCGCCGTTAAGCGTGAGTTAGAAAAATATTCAGATAAGGAAACGAGATGATTTCGCAAGAGAATGCTGAGCATTATGTCTGGGGTGATAACTGCGACGGTTGGTATTTAGTCAATCGTCAGGACATGTTGATTATTCATGAGAAAATGCCTCCTGGCACCTGTGAAACACGTCACTTTCACTCCGTATCCAGACAATTCTTTTTCGTTCTGCAGGGCGTCCTGACGATGGAACTGGAAGGTGAGAAACACGACATCATGGCCCAGCAGGGACTGGAGATCGCCCCCGGCGCAAGGCATCAAGCAAGAAACGATAGTGAATCTCCAGTGGAATTTCTTGTGATCTCCCATCCAACGCCACGAGGGGACCGTACTGATCTTTCAGCATGCTGAGTTTCAACGATAATGAACCCTCAACCCCAATGAAGGCAGGCCATGAATCACGAAAAAGAAGCTGACCATATTATTGACCTGTATCGGGAAGGTGCCGAAGTCTGGGATAACCATCGCATTAAGCACTTTATCGAGCAGCACTGGTTGGCGCGTTTTCTGGATCTGATTCCCGCTGGCGGTGAGATCCTGGATGTGGGCTGCGGCGCGGGTATTCCTATTGCGCAGTACTTTTTGCAGCAGCAATTCAAGGTCACGGGGGTGGATGCTTCCGAGCCGATGATTGCCCGCTGTCGGGAAAGGTTCCCACAGGCGCAATGGCATATTGCCGACATGCGCACGCTGGCACTCGCGAAGGCTTTCAACGGCATCATCGCATGGGACAGCTTCTTCCACCTGACGCGCGATCATCAACGCGCGATGTTTCCACGTTTTGCTCAGCATGCCCAGAACGGCGCGGCATTGATGTTCACCAGCGGGCACGGCGACGGCGAAGCAATGGGCACTTTCCTTGAACGCCCACTCTATCATGCCAGTCTGGATCACGATGAATTCCGCCAACTGCTGTCGGATAACAGTTTCAGCGTGGTTAATCAGGTCACCGAAGATGCCACCTGCGGTGGCAGGACGGTGTGGCTGGCTCAGAAAAACAAAACTGCTTAAAGCGCAAAATCGACGTGCTGGCCGCCAGGCATATTTACGCCAATCGTTAATTGCCCGCCCAGCGCCTCAACATAACGCTTTAAAGTGGCAATTTTCAGATCTTCGCCGCGCGCTTCAATTGCTGCAACTGACGGTTGAGCGATACCCATGGCTTCCGCTTGTTGTTTTTGCGTTTTTTGCAGCGCCTCGCGTAACTTATAAAGTTGGGAGTCCAGGCGCATTGCCACCACTTTATCATTGACCTGAACGAGCTCCTCAGGCGTTAAATCCGCCATCAGGTCTTCTAACGTTTTCATTTTATATGCCTTTTGTATTTGTCCTAACACTCCACACAATACATCCTTATAGATTAGAGTCTATACAAGGATATATATATTACAATCTATATTGGGCCATTCCTGACTACATAGCAGTCAAGTGCTATAAACGAGAGCACGCTTCATTAGTTTTGCGCATTCTTGTCGAGTTGTTTCAAAAATTTCAGATACATATCCGAAAAAGAGACGGCTTTGCCCCACGTTGATGACTTTGCTTAACGACTCACCGCCCCTCAATCATCCCCCACATCCCTGCAAACACCCCGCTCAGACTTTTGTTTCCCACTTCCGAAAGGTGGTTGTCATCGCGATACAGCGGCACATTCTCTTTCGCTCCGTAGCAGAAACGGCTGTCACACAATCCCTGCGCGGCATCCAGCAAGGTGATGTTAGGTGAGAGCGCCGCGATATTGTTGAGCATTGCCAGTGCGTCCTGATGACGTGATTGATACTCGGCACGAGATTGCTGAATTGATAGCGTTTTGCCGCGCATCGCATCGCGTGACATGCGATAAATCACGTCATAACCGAATTCCGGCACCGGCGTCATGATAAAAACACGATGATGGCTGGCGAGTTGTTTCACCGCCGCGCCAAAATGCTGTTGATAGGCGGCAACAGAACTGCCGTCCTGCCTGAAGCTATAGGTCGGTGCGCTGCTGCCGCTGCCATACTCGCCGTGCAGATAAAACGACATGCGATTGATGATCAATACCGATGCATTGGGATATTTTCGTTCGATATCGGCCAATGCCGCCTTCACAAAGCCACCGCAATCTGGGCTGGCGCTGCGTTGAATATCCGGCACCGAAGGGCAGCCAGACTGCGCGATGAACACCACGCCATCCTGCGTTCTCGCGCTTGCCACAATTGAGGACAACATGGCGGCGGCGTGGCTATCACCCAGCACCACCAGATTCACCCTTCTGGCATCGCCAAATACGCACTGTGGTGATGTGATGCCGCTGAGTACAAAGCAATTTTTAGCCAGCGCAAAGCGTTGCTGTGAATAGTGATCGATTGAGGCCACCACGGCGGGCGCGCGCGAAGGGATTCCCGCCCTCGCAACGATCGTCACACCGAACAACATCACCACAGCAGCCTGTCCCAGCGCGATATAGGTTTTCCGGCTGAACCAGCTTTGCCTGTTCTCAACCCATACGTAAGAAGCCCAACCGGCAGCCAGTGACAGTAGGATCAGTAATACCTGGCTGACGAACGTGACCGGCCAGTCCGCCAGATGCCAGAACACCCACAAGGGCCAGTGCCATAGATAGATCGAATAAGACGTTTTACCGATGTGCTGCATCACGCGATGATTTAACCACCTACTGTTCTGTACCCCCGCATGAAGGATCAGCGCGGTGAACAACACCGGTATCAGCGTCATAATGCCGGGCCACGCGATGTTCTCATCAAACATTAGCGCACACAAAATCAGCGCCAGAATACTCAGTGGTGGAATCCAGCCCTGCCCGCTCAGTCGGGTTTTAGGTGCCAGATACACTAATCCGCCAACCAGCATTTCCCACGCGCGTGTGGGCAACAAATAATACGTGGCGGTGAGATGATAATCAGTGGCAACCATCGCCAGCACCAGGCCAAACGACAACAGCGCCGCTATGCTCATCACCCAGGCAAATTGCTGGCGCAGGAAACGCGCGGTGAACATCAACGCCAAAGGTAATAACAAATAAAACTGCCACTCAACGCTTAACGACCAGGTATGCAGCAGCCATTTATACACCGAACCGGTATCAAAATATCCGCCCTGTTTGAAATAGACTACATTAGAGATAAAACTGAGGCTGGAGACTGCGTGCTCCGCCATGCGCCGATACTCTTCGGGTGGCATCAGGAAATAACCCATCAACATTAATATGGCGCACAGCACCATTAATGGCGGGATAATTCGCCTGCAGCGCGCGGCATAGAAAGCCATCAGTGAAAATTTCTGATGATTTAGTCGCGAGAGAATAATTCCCGTCATTAAATAACCAGAAATAACAAAGAACACATCCACACCGAGGAATCCCCCACTCACCTGGGTAAAACCAAAGTGGTAGAGGATGACTAACATAACCGCATAGGCACGCAGCCCGTTTATGTCAGAGCGGAAATTCATTGGGATGATCCCTGAAAGAGGTTTTCAGGATAATGTAAAGATTGTGATAAGGCGCGGCAATCGATGAAAGGTCTGTCATTTCATCGCCATCATACGAGAAATGGAACTGTGCACCCGATGATTTATCTCAAGGTGATCGAATGACACCTCGAATTATCATCAGGTTGTCAGAGGTAAAAAGAGGAACACCTTAACGAACTGATTATTGACTTAAATGAAATGAGTTCAGGATATTCAGAATAGTGGCACACTCTCATCAGCCGATATTAACGTTCCAGCATAGTGAATTGTTAAGGTTTATCTGGTGCTAACACCGCAATCGCCCCCTCAATTAAACGATAGTGCGCAGGCGTGCGGCCAATAATTTCCCCATCAGCATTAATGTCATGCGTACGCCGGGTGTGCAGGCTAAATTGAGTGCCGCTCAGCGTACGCACGCTGCCCCAGCGACCATGCGTGCCACGGCGCAAGGAAGGAAAAAGCGCCAGAATTTGCCACCAGTGGCGCACTTCCAGGCTATAAGCATCCAGACGACCATCATCGGGGGCAGCATCCTTCTCTATCGTCATCCCACCGCCGTAAAAGCGGCCGTTGCCCACCGAAAATTGCACCGTTTTAATTGCTTCCTGGTGGCCATCATAATGCAGCATGGCGCTGAACGGGCGGCTTTGCCGCAGCAGACGTAATGCGGCCAGCGCATAACCTGCTGTGCCCCACTTTTTCTTGGCTGCTGCGGTGAGATTGCGTGCCAGACTGGCGGAGAAGCCTACGCTGGACACGTTCAAAAACAGATGGCCGTTGACTTCACCCAGATCGATACGCCGCGTGTGACCTGTGACGATGATGTTGATTGCTGCATCCACATTAAAAGGAATGCCTAATGTACGGGCAAAGTCATTCGCCGTGCCGAGCGGTAAAATGCCCAGCGGCAAGCGGGATTGCATCAGCCCTGGTGCCGCTGCATTCAGCGTGCCATCGCCGCCGCCGACAATCACCACATCCACCTGATGCTGATGCGCCAGAATCAATTCACTGTAACTGCGTTCATCATCTTCGTGCGGGGTAATCAGGGAATAGCCTGCTGCCGATAATTGCTGATGTGCCAGATCCGCCCACTGCGCACCACGGCGTGCCCGACGATTGACCAGCAGTAGCGCGCGCCGCTGCTCAGGTTGAGCACCAGAATGGGTCATTGCGATATTTCCCTGAAATTAAATGCATCAGGCCAAAGTAAACAGAGATAACGCAACTGGCAATCTTCCTTAGATATCTTTACACCCATAATAAGATTTATCTATATCTGAAAGTTATTAAGATCCCCTTAAGATTTTTGTGCTTCACTTATTCACTGGCGAACACCAGATTTGACGCATTGCGTTATCACAATACTCTCAATGAGCAAGGGTGAATTATGCTGATAAAACTGAAGCGCACCAGAACACACGTTGAAGATCGTAATCTCGCCCTGTGCCTGGCCACATCAGCGGGATTATTGAACGCCATGGCGTTAGCCGCTTTTGGCTTTTTCCCCTCGCATATGTCCGGCAACATCGCACAAATATCCAGCGATTTGAATGAGATGGATATACGTAATCTTAAAGTCTTCATTGCCATGATTGGTGCCTTTGTCACCGGTGCGGTGGTGGCAAGGATTTCGGTGGTGCTTGGCGTGATTAATGGGCTACGCACCATATTTAGCTGCATTCTATTAGTTGAAGGCGTGTTATTAATATTGACGTCGCTGTTCGAGATCTATTATTTCTCATCGAATAATAACGCAGAAATATTATTACTACTGGCATTTTTAATGGGTGTGCACAATTCCACCTCGACGCAACTTTCGAACGGTCGCGTTCGTTCTACCCATATTACCGGCACGCTGACAGATGCAGGCATTTCAATCGGTTCGGTATTTGTTGCATTATTACGCCGCGATCCCTCCAAAAACATCCGTGCCTTTAAACAGCAGCTGAATACCCATCTGGTGACCATTTTCTCCTTCCTGACCGGTGGCATTGTCGGCCTGCTAATCTTCAATGCTTTAGGCTTCGGGTCGCTGATTGGCCCCGGATTGATTTTGGTGGTGATTGCCACGCTTTCGATCATTTTCACGCTTTATAAAGTGAAGCGTCGCGGTTACGCCAAAGCGATTCCTTCTTAAGACGGAATCAGCAGTAGTCATTCTGCGATGCAGGCGATATAACAAAAGCAGGACAATCTCATCGCAGAGGACGACATGGCGCTTTCACACGAATTGATTCTGATCTACACCACCTATTTTGTTGCCACCGCCAGCCCTGGCCCGAGCAATATGGCGATCATGGGCACGGCGATGAAGAAAGGACGCGGTGCCGCACTGGCGCTGGCAAGTGGTGTGATCAGCGGTTCGATGATGTGGGCGCTGCTGGCAGCCTGCGGCGTGTTAACCGTACTGGCAACCTTTGCTCAGCTCTTGATTGTGCTGAAAATCGGCGGTGGCTTATATCTGCTGTGGCTGGCCTATAAGGCGGGCAAATCGGCTTTACGCCGTCCTGATGCGAATGAATTCAGCGCCAGTGGCGACAAAGTCGCCTTTATCAGGCTGTTTCGTCAGGGTATTTTGATGCACGTTGGCAATCCTAAGGCGATTCTCACCTGGGTGGCGATCATGTCGGTGGCACTGAAACCGGATGCAGCGACTTCAACCTTACCGATGATCATCGCCGGATGTGCCACGATCTGCGTGCTGGTGTTTTGCGGCTATGCGCTGTTGTTCTCCACTGCGGTGATGGCAGCCTTTTATCGCCGTATCCGCCGTGGGCTGGATGCGCTGCTGGCCTGCTGCTTCGCCGTTGCGGGATTAAAACTGGTGTTCAGCCGGAGTTAACCGTGAGCGGTGCTGACAACACAGCAGCACCGCTTAACTCATCAGGAGTTGTTTGGCGCGGCGGCCTGTGTTTCGCTAAAGGTCGGCTTCTGGCGCGTCACCGAATAGACCACGTTTTTCGGGCCTTTGGTGTCGGTGGTCACATCCACCGACGCGATGGTCACCCTGCCAAATCCGAACAGCGTCTGCACGTAACCACCGACCTGGTGTTTGCCTTCACTGACGCGGATCTCTTTATTCTCGCCTTTTTGCAGCAGCCCGGCATCCTGACCATCTACCGTCACGTAAACGGAAGACCCGTCATCGGTACGCGTGATCAGATGAGAAACGTTGATCACGGTCGGGCCGCTATCAAACTGGGAAGGAATGTTGTCATTCTCGATGGGCGCAGCAGCTGGAGCGTCAGCTTGCGCGGTAGCGTTGCTGTCTGCGGCGTGACGTGCACAACCGGTAAGCATGAGTGCGGCCGTCAGAGCGGCCAAAGTGAAACGCGAAAACATCGTGACGAAAAACCTTTTGCTAAATGAGAAGCGATTATTTTAGCGTGCCTCGCGGAGTGATGACAGTCACACAAATCCAGTATTATCCGAAAACCTGTCTCCAGGTGTTTCATCTGCAGGAACACAGCACGGAATGCAAATGGGTAAAACCAGGGCACCCGCAAGGACGCCCTGCCTTATCACGCTTACCAGCTGTAGCTGACAGACGCCACAATCGAACGACCGCTGCCGTAGAAGCATGCGCTGGTGTTGCTGCATGAGGCAACATAGTGCTTGTCGGCCACGTTGTTGACGTTCAACTGCAGCGTGGTGCCACGCAGTGAGTTAGCCGCTTCGCCCAGCTCATATTTCGCCATCACGTCATACAGCGTGTAGTGCGGAACCTTGTCCTGACCGATGGAATCCGCCCAGGCGGTGCCGGTGTAACGCACACCGCTGCCGAGCGTCAGACCGTTCAGCGCACCACTCAGGAAGCTGTAGCTGCCCCAGGCAGATGCGGCATGGCGCGGAATGCTGGAAGGCGTTTTGCCAACCTGCGCCGCGGTGTTGCTCTCCTTGGTTTCCGCATCGGTAAAGGTATAAGCCGCCATCACCTTAATTTCCGGGGTGATTTGCGCGTGCGCTTCCGTCTCGATCCCTTTGGACTTCACCTTACCGATCTGTTCGTTGTAACCCAGTTCACTGTTGTAAGAGGTGATGTTTTTCTGTGTGATATCAAACGCGGAAACGGTGAACACCGCATCCCAACCCACTGGCTGATATTTGATACCAATTTCCGTCTGCTCACCTGTAGTTGGTGCGAACGGATCGCTACCCGGCGCACCGGTGCTCAGGTTAGGTTCGAATGAGGTGCTGTAGCTGACATACGGCGACAGGCCATTATCGAAGGCATACAACAGACCGGCACGGCCGGTGAACTTGCTGTCATTTTGCTGGGTGGTGGTGTTCTCAATGCGATCCTGCGTGCGCACTTCTGACCAGTCCTGGCGACCGGACAGCAGCAGATTCCATTGATTCCATTCCAGCTGATCCTGCAAATACACGCCAACCTGATCGAGCTTTTTGCGCGTGCTGGTGTTTAACGCCAGATCGCTCTCGTTGATTGTTACGCTGGTCGGATTCGCCCAGTCGAGAATGTACTGATCACCGCTATCGCGCCACAGTTTGTTATCGACATCGCTCCATTTGTAATCCAACCCGCCCAGCACGGTATGCGCAACGTTGCCAGTATCGAACGTTGCTTTCACCTGGTTATCAATGCCCAGTTCTTTGGACTTGATTTTGTCATGCTGCGGACGACGGTTGATCTGATGGTCACTGCCATCCACATCGAAGGTATAGACCAGGTATTTGTACGACTCATCCATGTTGCTGTAACGCATATTCTGCGTGAAGCTGATGTTGTCGTTAAAGTTATGCTCGAAGATGTAGCCAACCGAAGTCTGCTCGCGTTTCGCTTCGTTAAAGCTCGGGTCGCTGACGTTGAAATCGTAAGGAATGTAGCCCGCGCTGGTATTAAACAGTGTGCCGTTGGCAGGCAGGAAGTTACGATATCCGGCCTTTGGCTCGTTCTGGTACATGGTCAGTAGGGTGAAACTGGTGTCCGCGTTGGGCAGCCAGGTCAGCGCCGGGGCAATGGCCATGCGCTGCTGTTTGTTATCTTTCACGAACTCATGTTTGGTGCTGGCAATACCGTTGAGACGATAAAACAGCGTGTTGTCGTCATTCAGTTTGCCGCCGAAATCAAACGCCGCTTCGCCCAGATGCTGATTACCGGTGCTGAGCTGAACTTTATGAATGCTCTGCGCGGTTGGGCGCTTGCTGGTCATCGTGATGACACCGCCGGGGTTAACCTGGCCGTACAACACCGATGCCGGGCCATGAATCATCTCCACACGCTCCAGCAACCATGGGTCGATCTGTCCTGCCGCGCCAGCCTGGCCGGATAAGCCATAGCTCAAGCCATCGAGGAATTTCGGTGCATAGCGGAAACCACGCGCAATGATTTCATCGTTACGGTTCGAGTTGCCACGGTAGTTGGTCAGCACGCCGCTGGTGTAGCTCAGAGCATCCGCTACCGACGGCGCTGCCTGATCGTCCATCTGCTCACGCGTAATCACCGAAATCGATTGCGGGGTTTTACGCAGTGGGGTCGAGGTTTTCGTTCCAGCAGCGCTCTCTTTCGCCACATAGCCTTGCAGCGGAGACGTCACGCTTTCACGCGTATCTGCATTCACGGTGATGGTTTCTTCCGCCGCGACGCTGAAAGTGGCAGGCGCCACCAGCAGAATTGAGGCCAGTGACAGGTGAAGACGGGAGAATCTGAACGGAAGTGCCACAGCAGGTATTGCTAAATTTTTTGCTTTAACGGACATAGTTGCCATCTCTATTTCAAACTGCCTTGTCGATGAAATAATCCGTCCATTCCCCTTCACCCAATGGCGAAAGCTGTAACGGATTGAAATATAACTTCCTCTGGTAAAACGCGGCCCTGAATCCCCCTTAAAAGCCTATTTCAGAATAATCATCTGAAAAATAGGGGATTTATTCGGCGAAAAAATAATATTGCAAATGTAAATCGTTATCAATAGCATTTGCATTACGTTTGTTAATGTAAAGTCTTTGAAGAAAATGTGGAGAGAGATTGCAGGATGTTTCTCAGTGACCCAGAACAAATGACGCAAATCTGGTTGCCCACTGGAACAGTTACCCAGTGGTTACAGCAGGACGATCTCGGCAGCCATCGCTGGTGGGAACAGCTTCATCGGGCGGGTACGCCGGTGATTGAGCATGAGGCAGATGGCGAAACGCGCATGCATTTCTTCTGGCGCGATCCAGAAGGCCGTTCCGAGTTATCGTCTACCAAAAAGGTTTATATCGATATAAACGGCGTCACCGATCATCACAGCCAGGCGCCTGAATCCCTTGTTCGCGTCGGCAACAGTGATGTCTGGCATTGGTCGACGCAGATCGAATCTGACTGGCGTGGCAGCTATAGCCTGATCCCGGTGACCGCTGAGCATTTGCCCCCGCTGTTCTGCGGCAGTGACAAAACCTGCCGGGTGCTGCAACGCAAATGGTGGATTTCGCTGATGCCACTGGCGATCCCCGACATGCTTAATCCTTCGCCCCCGTTTCTGAGCAGCCGCCGTTTTGCGCTGAGTAATGCGCATATGCCCGACGCGCCGGATCAATCTGCCTGGCAACAGTTGGATGCCGGATTGGCCGACACCTGGCCGGATGGCCTGCAAACTTTGCAGTGGCACAGCGATCTGCTCAACGTCACGCGTCACGTCTGGCTTTACACCACCGGACAGACTGCGCAACCGGATCAGCGCCCGCTGGCGATTCTGCTGGATGGGCAGAATTGGGTATACGGGCAGCCGATTTTCAGCGCCCTCGTTCAGAGCACCGCAGCAGGTGAACTGCCGCCTGCCTGCTGGTTATTTATCGACGTGATCGATAGTCAGCATCGCGAGGTGGAGCTGCCCTGCAACGAAACCTTTTGGCAGGCGGTGCAACAGGAACTGTTGCCGCTGGCGCGCCAGCATGCCGCTTTCAGCAGCGATGCCAGCCGCACGTTGGTGGCGGGTCAAAGCTACGGTGGCCTCGCTGCGCTGTACGCCGGTCTGCATTGGCCAGAGCGCTTTGGCCGCATCCTCACGCAATCCGGCTCGTTCTGGTGGCCGCACCTGCAATACATCCGCGATTACGCTAACCGTGAACGTCACGCTCCGGGTCTGCTGTTGCAGCGCTTACAGGACAACGCCCTGCCCGCTGGCAAGTTGAAGATTTTCCAGGAAGTCGGCGATCGCGAGCAGGACATGTTGTTCGTGAATCAACAAATACGTCCCGCGCTGGAAGCCGCCGGACATGAACTGTTTTTCCGCTGCTACGCCGGAGGGCACGACGCGCTGTGCTGGCGCGGCGGCTTGATCGACGGCTGCCGCTGGCTGCTGGCCGATCTTCTCTCTGATCCAACCTCAAAAGGTAACCACCATGTCTGAACAACAAAATCCGTTTGATAACGACGCGCTCGATTTTCTGGTGCTGATCAACGCGCGCCAGCAGTACAGCCTGTGGCCCGCATTTGCTCAGGTGCCTGCGGGCTGGCAAAACGTGGCGGGTCCGCTGCCGCGTGCCGCAGCGATTGAGTACATCGAAACACACTGGCAGGACATGCGACCAGCGACGCAACAGACGTCGTCCAGCGCACATTAATTTTTCGCTTTTTAACTTTTCCTTTTTCGATTTTTTTAGACGGGAACATTCCTTTGGCATCGTTAATCACGCATTCACCTGCGTATCCTTTGGTGGCGGCTCAGCCCGGCATCTGGATCGCTGACGCTATTGCGCAGCAGCGCAATCAATTTACCGTGGCGCACTACAGCGTGCTGCACGGCGACATCAACCGCGCCGCCCTGGACAGCGCCATCCGCCAGACGATGGCGGAAGCCGATACGGTGCAGGCACGCTTTGGCCTCGATGAAAACGGGAATCCCGCGCAATGGTTTGGCGCGCAGGCACTGGTGCTGCCGGAGTGGCATGACTTCAGCCAGCGCGCGGACGCCACCGGTCAGGCGCATAAATTGATGCAGACCGATCTGCGCGCCGAACTGGCGGCCGACGGTGATAAACCGCTCTATCGCCACGTATTAATGCGCGTGGGTGATGGCAACTGGTGGTGGTACCAGCGTTATCACCATCTGCTGGTTGATGGTTTCAGTTTCGAAGCACTGACGCAGCGCGTGGCGGCCATCTATGCCGAACTGTGCCGTGGCGACGAACCCTCGCTTTCACCCTTCACGCCGTTTAGCGAGGTGATTGATGAGTATCAGCAGTGGCAGGCATCCCCGGCTTTTTCCCGTTCCGCCAGCCACTGGCAGACCTATGCGGCTGACCTGCCCGAAACTTTAACGCTCTCCAGTGAAAGCGTAACGGATGCTGGCGATCGTCCGATCAGCTGCCACGTCGCGCTGCCGGAGTTGACAACGTTGCGCCAGCACGTGGCGTTCCAGGATTGCAGCGAAGGCGATATTGTCAGTGCCCTTCTGGTGGCTTATCTGGCGCGCATTAGCGACAACTCGCGCTTAGCGATTGGCTTTCCGTTTATGCGCCGCATGGGCTCAGCGGCACTGACGACGTTGGGGCCGGTGGTCAACGTGCTGCCGCTGATTTTCGATATTCCTCAACAGACAGACTTAACCGCGCTGGTGCAGCAGGTGCAGGCGGAAATCCGCAAAGCCCGCCGTCATCAGCGCTACGAAGCTGAACAACTGCGTCGCGATCTGGGTTTGGTCGGCAGCAGCCAACAGCTTTACGGGCCGGTGATTAACGTCAAGGTCTACCATGATGATCTGCGATTCGATGGCATTCCGGCGGCGACCCACACCTTAGCCATGGGCCCGGTTGACGATATCGAGTTTGAAGTGGGCTTCCGTGATGGCGCATTGCAGTTAACGCTGGTGGCTAACCCGACGCGCTACGACGCGCAAATGTTACAGCGTCACGCCGATCGCATTCGTCATCTTCTCATGCAGTTCGCTGCAGAACCACAATCCACCCTCGATACGCTTTCGATCATTGCTCCGGACGAACAGGCTGATTTACAGCGCTGGTCCACTGGCCCAGAATTTATCCCGCCTGCGGGGGCGACCACCATCGTGGATATGCTGCTGCAACGCACGGCACAAAGCGCTGACCTGACGGCAGTCGTCTGCGGCACACAGTCACTGACGTATCGCCAGCTGACCGACCGCGCCATGCAACTGGCACATGCCTTGATGGCGCGTGGCTTACAAGCAGAGGACGTGGTGGCGATCGGTATTCCGCGCTCGGTGGATTCGCTGGTCGCCATCTTTGGTGTGCTGGCGAGCGGCGCGGCCTACATGCCGCTAGACCTCGACTATCCACGTGAACGTCTGGCACTGATGTGCGACGATGCGCAACCCGCATTATTGCTGACTCACTCCACGACACTGGCGCAGATGCCGGCCCTTCCCGCGCTGTGCATCGATCAGCTGGAGAGCGAACTGGCGGCACAGCCGACCAGCATACCGAGCACCCTGCTGTGCGGTGACGATCTCGCCTACATGATTTATACCTCCGGTTCAACCGGCCGGCCAAAAGGGGTAATGAGCACGCACCAGGGATTGCTGAATCTGTTCCTGTCACATCGCGAACATCTGTTTGGACCGGCGATTGACCGCTTCCACGCCAGTAACCCGCGCCGCATGCGCGCCGGTCATACCGCGTCGTTCTCATTCGACTCTTCGTGGGAACCGCTGTTCTGCATGCTGATGGGCTGCGAGCTGAATATCTTCGACGAAGAGCTACGTCGCGATGCCTGGGGTTTGATTCAGCAGATGAACGCGGTGCCGGTCGATCTGCTGGACATCACGCCGTCATTCTTCTCTCAGATGATCGACAGCGGATTACTGGAAGCGGAAAACCACCGCCCTGCGTTTGTCATGATTGGCGGTGAAGCGGCCACGCCGACGTTGTGGAGACTGATGCAGCAACAGCAGCAGATGGAAATCCACAATTACTACGGCCCGTCTGAGTACACCATTGATACCCTCGGTGCCAGCGTGCTGGCTTCCCCGCAGCCGGTGATTGGTCGCCCGGTGGGCAACAGCCAGGTTTATCTGCTCGACAGCCAGTTGCGTCCGGTGCCGATTGGCTGCACCGGCGAACTCTATATTTCCGGAACCGGCATCGCGCGCGGGTATCTGCGCCGCCCGGATCTGACAGCCGCCCGCTTTGTGGCTAACCCCTTCCGCGAAGGCGAGGTGATGTATCGCAGCGGCGATGTGATGCGCTGGCGTCAGGATGGTCAACTGGCGTTTATCGGACGCGTGGATCACCAGATCAAAGTGCGCGGGTTCCGCGTCGAACTGGGTGAAATTGAAAACGCGCTGGTGGCGCTGCCCGAAGTCAGTACCGCAGTGGTGATTGCCGAAGTGATGGGCGCCACGCACCGTCTGATTGGTTACTGCTCAGTGCAGGATGATGTCCTGCGCGCCGATCCGCAACTCAGCAACCGCTTGCTGGCGCAGTTGGGTAGCCAGTTGCCGGACTATATGCTGCCAGCCGTGCTGATGGTGCTGGATGACCTACCACTGAATGTGAATGGCAAAATAGACCGCCAGGCTCTGCCGAAACCTCATCAGGCTCAGCAACAGCAAAGCCGCGCGGCGCGCACCCCGCAGGAAGCGTTGATTTGTCAGGCGATGGCCAGCCTGCTCGGGCTGGAGAGCGTCGGCGCAGAAGATGACTTCTTCTCACTCGGTGGTGACAGTATTTCGGCAATGGGCCTCAGCACCGCCGCTCGCCGCGCTGGTTATATGCTTCGCCCACGTGACATTTTTGCCGAACGCACCGCCGCACGTATGGCGCAAGATCTCGCCCCTCTAACGCAACACACTCAACATGCCCGCGTGTCGCAAAAGGGCGCGATTGGTGGTCTGCCGATTCTGCACTGGTTCCATGCGCAGGCGGGCATTAACGCGCGCTTCGCTCACGGCGTGCTGCTATCGGTGCCACCTGAGCTGCAACTTTCGCAGCTGGAACAATTGATTGAGCAGCTCGCCAGCGCGCATCCGGCGCTCAACGCTTTCACGCGTAATACACTGTTGGTGGTGGGCGAACCGCTGCCTGCGCGTCCTGCACGTTGTCGTGTTATCGAAGTGTCAGCACGTGACCAGGCCGCCGATCTGGCCTTCCGTGACGATGCAGCACGCCTCGATCCGGCGACAGGATCATTGCTACAGGCAACCCTGCTTCAGACACAAGGGGCAAGCTGCGGATTAGTGTTAACGCTGCACCATCTGGTGGTGGATGGCGTGTCATGGCGAGTATTACTGGATGAACTGCAACAGGCCGGTGATGCACTGCTAAGCGGTACACCGATCACGTTGCCTGCCGAAGAGACCTCGCTGCATGACTGGTCCGCTACGCTGCTGGCTAACCTGGCATCACGCGCCAGCGAAATGCCGTTCTGGCAACGCATGCTGGAACAGCCGCTGCCGGCGCTGGGTGAGCGTGCCTTAACTAGCAGCGAGCGTGTCTTGCATCAGCGCACCCTGCTGGATGTGGCCACCAGCTCTGCCTTGCTACATACCCTGCCGCAGCAATTCCGTGCCACCAGCGAAGAGTTACTGCTGACGCTGCTCTCACTGGCGCTGCGCAGCATGAACGGCAGTGCGTTACAACGCGTGACGCTGGAGTCACACGGCCGTGCCGAGTTGCACGATCATCAGGATCTGGCGCGCACGGTGGGCTGGCTGACAGCGGAGTTTCCTCTGCTGCTCGCCCTGCCTGCTTCGGCCGACCTCAATGACAGCGTGCGCGCGGTGAAATCCGCGCTGCGTGCCGTGCCGGATCGTGGCATCGGTTATGGCCAGCTGCGCTGGCTGGATGCCCATCGCGGCATCACCCTGGCGAAACTGTCCACCGACCATGCGCCACAGGTGCTGTTTAACTATCTTGGCCGCTTTACCCAATCCGCCGGCCACTGGCAGCCCCAGCGGACCGCGCAGCAGTTCCGCGACACTTTTGCGGTGATCCAGGACGATGCTATGCCGTTACAGCACGCACTGGAACTCAACGTGTTTGTTGATGACCAGCAGCTGGCGCTGAACTGGAGCTGGGCGGAGGGCGTCTTGCATGCCGATCAGATTGAGCAACTGCATCAGGCCATCGCTCTGGGTGCGCAACAGCTTTGCCACTTCGCAGAGCAACAGCCACAGCAGGCCGCCAACACGCTGGTCGCGGCGGAAATCAATCTTGAAGGCGTTGATGATGCGCTGCTGCAACGTTTGCGCGCACGTCACGGGGCGTTTAGCCACGTCTTGCCGCTGCTGCCGTTGCAGAAAGGATTACTGTTCCACGCGCAGACCAGTGGCGCGCAAGGCAGCTATAACTCACTGACGCGATTAACCCTTAGCGGTGATGTGTCGGTAGCATCGGTGCAGCAGGCGCTCAACCAGGTGTTGCAGCGCCATCCGCAGCTCGCCGCCAGGTTTGATAGCGAACTCAGTCTGCAACCCTTGCAGTTGCTGCCGGAAGGCGATCTGCATTGGCCGCTACAGGTGCTGAAAGTCGAGGATATTGACGCCACTGAACATCAGGCGCTGTCACAGGATCTGTTCCGGCAGCCGGTGATGTTGCAGGCGACGCTGATCCCACATCGCCATGAAGCACGCTGGACGCTGCTGCTCAATGCGCATCATCTGGTGGTGGATGGCTGGTCAACGCCGGTGATTTTAAACGATTTACTTAGCGCATTGCGTCAACAGCCGCTGGCCGCCCAACGCACCCATTATGCCGACATCGTGCGCCAGCTTAGCCAGCGTGATGAGCATCAGTCTCGCCAGCAGTGGCAAGAATGTCTGCGCGACGTGCGGCCCACATTGCTGTATCCCAATGCCGCCGAGAGTGCTGTTCAGGAAAAACGCATTACGCTGGACGCCACGCTGGAGCGCGAACTCTATGCGCTGTGCCGCACTCGCGGATTGACCCTCAACACCGTGATGCAGGGCCTGTGGGGCATGATGTTGTCGATTGCCAGTGGTCAGCAGGACGTGATATTTGGCGCGCCGGTTTCAGGTCGTTTCGGCCAGATTGAAGGGATCGATCAACATGTCGGTCTGTTCAGTAACACGCTGCCGGTGCGCGTGCGGTTTGATACTCAACGCCCGTTGCTGGAGCAGTTAGCCGCGCACCAAAATCATCAGATCCAGCTGATTGAGCAGGATTGCCTTGGACTGGCTGAAATCCAACAGCTGGCGGGTGCGAGTACGCTATTTGATACCCTGCTGGTGGTGGAGAACTACCCTGATAATCAGACATTACTCGACGCCAACGCGAAGGTGCGCTGCGACGCGATCCACAACCGCGGCTATACCCACTACCCGTTAACGCTGCTGGTGCTGCCGGGTGAACAGTTGACGCTATTAATGGAATACCGCGCCTGCGTCACCGATGCCGAGCGTCTGGCTGAACGCCTGTTGCTGCTGTTACAGCAGCTGGTGACCACACCGGATCTGCCGTTAACGCAGTGGCGTTTGCAAACCCTCGCCGAGCAATCGCTGCTCGAGTGGGTGAATAACACCGGCGTGCAGCTGGAAAATGAAACCCTACAACAAGCCATCGCCCAGCAAGCCGCACGCACACCGGACGCGCTGGCGCTGTGTGATGTTGAGCATCAGCTCAGCTACCGCGAGATGCAGCGTCAGGCCACATTGCTGGCCGATCGACTGATCGAAGCGGGCGTGATGCCAGGCGATATCGTAGCCGTTGCCTTGCCGCGTTCGGTTCGTCTGAGTATTGCCCTCACTGCCATCTTGCAGGCGGGCGCAGCCTGGTTACCGCTGGACATTGGCTATCCCGATGAACGTCTGGCGTACATGGTGGACGATGCACGACCGTGGGTGGTGATCACCGAGTCGGCGCTGGAAAATCGTTTTGCTGGCTTTGGCACTCTGATGATGTTCGATCGCCTTGCCAGTGAGCAGAGTGTGGCGCGTAATACGTTGCCTAAACCTGACGCGCAGCGACCGGCTTATGTGCTTTACACCTCAGGTTCGACCGGCAAGCCAAAAGGTGTGGTGGTCAATCAGCGCGCCATCGTTAACCGCTTGCGCTGGATGCAAGCCAGCTATCCATTGCGTAGCGACGACGTGGTGTTGCAGAAAACACCGTGCAGCTTTGATGTTTCGGTATGGGAGTTCTTCTGGCCATTGATGACCGGCGCACAGCTGATGATGGCGCCGCCGGATGCCCATCGCGATCCACAGGCGTTGTGGCAGTTGATTGACGATTACCAGGTCACCACCCTACACTTCGTTCCGTCGATGCTGGCCGCCTTTGTCGGGCATGTCAGTGCGCAAACCGATCGCGCCTGCGCTTCACTGCGCCGCGTATTTTGCAGCGGAGAAGCGCTGGCCTGCGATCTGGCGCGCAGCTATCAGCAGGTGATCGCCGCTCCGCTGCATAATCTGTACGGCCCGACCGAAGCCGCCGTGGATGTCACATGGCAACCCGCCAGCGGTAGCGCGCTCGAAGGCCTGAATGGCCCCGGCGTGCCGATTGGTCGTCCGGTGTGGAACACCCAACTGCATATCCTCGATAACCTGCTGCGCCCGGTGCCAGTCGGCGTGCCGGGCGATCTCTATCTCAGCGGCATCCAGCTGGCAGATGGCTATTTGCATCGCGCCGATCTTACCGCGCAGCGCTTTATTGCCGCTCCGTTTGCTGATGGCGAACGTATGTACCGCACCGGTGATATCGCCTGCTGGCGTGAGGATGGCGCCGTAGAGTATCTGGGGCGCAGCGACGATCAGTTAAAGATGCGCGGACAACGTATCGAACCGGGTGAAATTGAGCAGGCGCTGGTGGCATTGCCGGGCGTGGCGCAGGCAGTCGTGGCTGCGCGCAATTTGACACAACAGGCGGCGGCGGGCGTCGATAATCGCCAGCTGCTCGGCTGGCTGGTGGCTCAGCCTGGCGTGGCACTGGACATCGAACAGGTAAAACAGCAGTTGAGCACTCGCCTGCCCGCCCACATGCAGCCGGTGAGCTATTTGCTGCTGGACGATTTGCCCCTCAGCGCTAACGGCAAACTGGATCGTAAAGCGTTGCCGTTGCCGCAACGCAGCACGCAGGCTGGCCGTCTGCCGGAAACGCCTCACGAGCAGATGCTGGCAGAACTGTTCCAGCAGCTACTGGGATGTGAGCAGGTGTATGCCGACGATGATTTCTTTGCATTGGGCGGTCATTCCCTGCTGGCGATGCGACTGGCAGCAGAAATGCGCCGCCGTGTAGCGCAGCCAGTAAGTGTCGGGCAGATCATCGCCGCACGCAGCGTGGAGAAACTGGCAGCGCTGTTGTCAGGCGATGCCAGCGACAGCAGCGGCAACGGGGAACTGCTGCCACTGCGTGCCGGTCAGGGGCCGACGCTGTTCTGCATCCATCCGGCATCAGGGTTCGCCTGGCAGTACAGCGCGCTGCTGCACTATCTCGACGGCGATTTCCCGATTGTGGGGCTGCAATCACCGCGCCCGGCGGGTGTTATCGCAGCCTGTACAAGTCTAGAAGCCATGTGCGATCGCCATCTGGCTGTGATTCGCGAGCAGCAGCCGCATGGGCCTTATTTCCTGCTGGGCTACTCGTTGGGCGGCACGCTGGCACAAGGCATTGCGTCGCGTCTGCAGGCCAATGGCGAAAGCGTGGCCTTCCTTGGTCTGCTGGATACTTACCCGGCCGAAGGACAGGACTGGCGCACGCCCGATGCTGAAGAGGCGGAGCAGGAAGTGGCGCGGGAACAGGCCGAGTTTATGGCTGCTACTGAAGATGAGCGCGATCCCCTGTTACGTGCCGAGAAAGCCGCGATGTTTAGCACCATCGTCGCCAACTACAAGGACGCAGTCGCACGGCTGGCGGAAGCGCGTACGCCGCGTTATGCCGGTAAAGCCACGCTGTTTATGGCGGAGAAAACCCTGCCTGCCGACATGGATGTGCCGGCGACCTGGAAACCGTTTGTTTCAGACCTGGAAATCTGGCCGCTGGATTGCGAGCACGCTGACATTTTGTCTGCCACCTCGCTGAAAGTGCTGGGTCCGCTGATCAATCGTTTGTTATCTGAGAGTCGCTCATAACACCCGGCCTTTGGCCACTTAATGTGGGCGCACTGATGTGCGCCCCTGCTCGTTTTAACAATGGATATTTATGGCTAAGCCTTCAATTTTTCTTGATTTCAGCCTGCTGAAAAACAACGCCGCGTTTCGCGCTATCTTCTGCGCCCGCATGCTATCCGTATTTGCGCTGGGCATGCTGGCAGTGGGCGTGCCGATCCAGATTCAGGCCATGACCGGCTCGACCTTGCAGGTCGGCGTGGCCGTGATGCTGGATGGCATCGGCATGTTTATTGGCCTGCTGCTCGGGGGCGTGCTGGCGGATCGTTATGATCGCCGCAAGCTGATCCTGTTTGCGCGTGGCACCTGTGGTATCGGTTTTGTGTTGCTGAGCCTGAACGCGTTTAGTCCTGCCCCTTCATTGTGGGCGCTCTATTTCCTCGCCTTCTGGGACGGATTTTTTGGTGCACTGGGCATGACGGCGCTGATGGCGGTGATTCCGCTGATTGTAGGACGCGAGCATCTGGCGGAGGCCGGTGCGTTAAGCATGTTAACCGTGCGGCTGGGTGCGATCCTGTCTCCGGCGCTGGGTGGCATGATTATCGTGGCGGCAGGAGTTGGCTGGGCGTTTGCCGTGGCCGCCCTCGGCACGCTGGCGACGCTGATCCCGCTGGTACGGCTGCCCGCGATGAAACCGGAACAGCAGGAACCTGAACACCCACTGCGCGCGCTCGCCAGCGGCATTCAGTTTGTCTGCCGACATAATGTGGTGGGTGCCGCCGTACTGGTCGGCTTGCTGCTGAGTATGGTGGGCGCGGTGCGCATCCTGTTCCCGGCACTGGCGCAAACGTGGCAGGTTGATGCTTCGGCGCTCGGGCTGATGTATTCCGCCGTGCCGTTGGGTGCGATGATCGGCGCATTCACCAGCGGCTGGGTGCGACAGTTGTCACGACCAGGCCTGGTGTTGCTGGTGAGTGCACTGGCTGCCTTTGGTTGCATCGCTTCTTTGGGGCTGTATAGCCAACTGATTCCGGCGTTGCTGGCATTGGTGGCTTATGGCTACAGCAATGCCATCGCTTCCCTGCTGCAATTCATCCTGATCCAACATCATACGCCAGATGCCCTGTTGGGTCGGGTCAACAGCCTGGGCACCGCGCAGGATGTGAGTGGCGATTCGCTGGGCGCATTAGGACTCGGCGCGTTAGCACGCGCATTGAGCGCGCTCAACAGCGTGCTGTGGTTCGGCGGCGTGGCCGCGGGTTTACTGCTGCTGGTCGCGCTGGCCGCACGCGGTTTGCGCACGGCACAGCTGCATCATGAACCACCGGCCACTGAGCAAGCCGCTGCTTAGTGCACAAACTGCCGTTCTATACTGCTGAGTATAATGCTGCCGATTAGTGTGCAAACTGCCGCTCAATACTGCTGAGTATAATGCTGCCGATTAGTGTGCGAACTGCCGCTCAATACTGCTGAGTATATTGCTGCCGATTAGTGTACGAACTGCCGTTCAATGCTGCTGAGCATATTGCTGGCACTGTAGTAATCGAGGCGGAAAGTATCGTTACCCATGGCAAAAATGTCGTGATGCTGCACAGCGGGTAAATGCGCGAGGAAAGGATTCTTCGCTACCTGCGGCACCGTTTTTTCATCGGCGGCGAACAGCAACAGCGTATTGCCAGTGACGCCATCCGCCATCGTTTCGCCATTGAGTTGGATGATGTCGTTGCGTTTGCCCATGCTGGTACTGCCCTGCAAGTTGGCAGGCGGCATCGCCAGCGTGAAGCCCAACGCTTTCAGCAACTCTCCCTGTGCCGAAGCCGGCGTCCACACATTCATGCCCCGCCCATCTTCGTAATAGACAATCGCCGAGGTGGGCTGTGGCGGCAGGGTAATTTTGCTGCGCAGTGTCTCGACGCGTTGGTCAAACTGCGCGATTGCCTGTTTCGCCTCTGCTTCGTGACCGGTGATATTGCCAAGCTGCAACGCCAGCGCCTGCCAGCTCTTATCGCCGTAATCAACCACCAGCACGGGCGCGATGGTTTTCAGCTGATCGTAGAGTTTCAGCGCAGAGTCCCCACCGGTCGCCGCGATAACGATCAGGTCTGGTGCCTCCGCGGCTATCGCTTCCGCGTTGGGCTGGGAAACATAGAGCGGCTTGACGTGACGTGCTTTGGCGACCTCCCCCCACTGGGTAAAGAAGCCCTGGGCATCGGACACACTGCTGTTGCGACTGGTGGCGCCAGACCCAATCAGCGGCGCGTTAATCGCCAGTAAGGTGCCGCTCAACGTCACACTGGTGGAAACAATGCGCTGGGGAGGCTGCAGTAAGGTGAACGGGCCTTGCGGAGTGGGTATTGTTCGAGGCCAGCTGGCTGAGGCTTCAGCTGCGGTGGCAAGGTTGAACACGGAAATGAAGCAAAAGAAAAAAGCCAGAACGGGCAGACGCATCAGGTTATCCATCACTTGATAATTGAGAATGGATATCATTATCAAAATAAGGATGGGGTGCAAGAGGATTTGGCGGCCAGGGGCTGAGGAAAGTTGGTGAGGAGTGGTTGAGGGTTGGTGATTGGTGATTGGTGATTGGTGATTGGTGAATGGTGAATGGTGAATGGTGAATGGTGAATGGTGAATGGTGAATGGTGAATTTTAATACTGAAGTACGGATGAAGATTTAGTGGTCGTGCCGAATGGGCCAGTGGTTGCGTTCTGCGTTCTGCGTTCTGCGTTCTGTGTTCTGCGTTCTGCGTTCTGCGTTCTGCGTTCTGCGTTCTGCGTTCTGCGTTCTGCGTTCTGCGTTCTGCAGGTTAGAGCATAAAGGATGGAAGGTGAAAGTGTATTGCGGGCCAGCGAATTAGCCAGCCCGCACACCGGTTACTGCTCCAAAGAATAACGTGTCATCGGCGCCACATCTTTGATCAGCCCGTTGGCTTTCATATATTCACCAAACGCCTGATACCTTGCTTTATCAAAGGTGGCGCTGTGCCCATCAAACAGCGGCAATGTCGCTTCCCATGCCTGATGATTGAGTTTGGTGTTCAGCTCAGGATACTGCTTAATAAACGCCTTCCAGGCTTCTTCCGGATGCGCACGCAACCACACCACACCCGCGTCCAGACCGCGTAAGAATGCCGGAATACGCTTGTCCTGGGCGGCGCTCTTGTTGTTCGCCAGAATGATCAGCTCATCATAAGCGGGCACACCATAATCTTCAGGTTTAAACACGACGGGCTTCGCGCCCTTATCCTGGAGATCGATCAGCTCGTAATTGCGGAAAATGGTCATCGCGCCATCGATTTTGTGCGTCAGCAGCGCCGAAGTGGAATCCATATTCAGGCTGATTAATTTCACCGAATTGACATCCACGCCCTGCGATTTCAGCATATTGCGGATCGCCACATCTTCCGATCCTGGCACCGCATAACCCAGCGTTTTGCCGGCTAAATCCTTGAGCGAATGGATATCGCCTGACACAGTGGTCAGCGTATTCAGCGGTTGTCCAATCAGCGTACCCACGCGGATCACCGGAACATCCTTCTCCACCAGCGTGTAAAGCTGTGGCTGGTAGCTGATTGCCAGATCGGCCTTGCCTGCCGCCAGCAGCAGCGGCACCGACGCCGAATCAGCCGGGGCGATCATCTCGACATCCAGCCCTTCCTTCTTGAAAGCGCCGCTGTACTGCGCGGCAAAAATGGCTGCATGGTTAGGGTTCACAAACCAGTCGAGCAGCAGGCGAACTTTTTGTTCGGCGTGCGCGCTGGTGGTCGCCAGCAGCAGCAAAGCGGTAATCGCGTTACGTAGGGTGTTCAAGGGACGTCCTTATGTTGAGTGCCAGAGGAATTTTTTACGCAGCAATGCGACGCCGCCGGAGAGCAGCAGCGCCAGCATCAATAACAGCAACAAAGCAGCAAAGCTGGTGGCCGTTTCCAGCCGGGCGTTGGATTGCATCATCAGATAGCCCAGCCCTTCGCTGGCACCGACCCATTCGCCAATCACCACCCCAATCGGGGCCAGCACCACCGCCATCTGCAAACCGGAAAAGAACTGCGGGAGCGCTGCGGGCCAGCGCACGTGCCAGAAAATCCGCGCACGTGAAGGATTCAGCGTACCCGCCAGTTCCAGCCAGCCGGAGGGCGTACGGCACAGGCCATCAAATAGCGACAGACACAGCGGGAAGAAAACGATTAACGCCGCGACTACCACCTTGGAGGCGATGCCAAATCCCAGCCACAACACCAGCAGTGGCGCCAGCGCAAACACCGGAATCGCCTGGCTGGCGGTCACGAGCGGAAACAGCACGCGACGCAGCGTCTGGCTGCCTGCCATCAGGACCGCCAGCGTCACGCCCGTCCCAACGCCCAGCAGCAGCGCCAGCACAATCTCTGCCAGGGTAAACAGCGCGTGATGCGCCAGCAGCTGGCGATGCAGCCATAATGCCTCCAACACCGCCAGTGGCGAAGGCAGCAAAAAGTCAGGCACGCCATGGTGCCGCGCCAGCAGCCAGCCACACAGCAGCACCGCGATCAGATAGATCGCGCTAAACAGTTTTTTCATCTTGATTCAGTCGGGAAAAGAGTTCGCCCTGCGCCTGTAGCAGGCGAGGATCATCAAGGGATCGGGGAGCATCACCCGCAGGCACCGGCCAGCTTTCAACCGCTAACGGCTGGCCATGCAACAGCACGATGTCATCGGCCATACGGCAGGCTTCGAGCGGATCGTGCGTAACCAGCAGCACCGTTTTGCCCTTGAGCAGCGTGGCAGTCAGGGTTTGCAGACTGAGTTTGGTCATCACATCCAGCGTGGCGAAGGGCTCATCCATCAGCACCACTTCGCGTTGGGCATACAGTGTACGTGCCAGTGCCACACGCTGCCGCATCCCGCCTGAAAGCTTATCCGGTGAGGCTTGCGCCACCTCACTCAGCTTCACCTGCTCAAGCAGCGCCAACGCACGCGCGCGGTCCGGTTTTTCACCGTTGAGCCGAGCGGAAAGCATCACGTTTTCCAGCACCGTCAGCCACGGATACAACAGATCCTGTTGCCCCATCCACGCCACTTTGCCCGGCAACCCGCTGATATCGCCCTGTTGCGGCTGCAGCAA
This sequence comes from Pantoea sp. Taur, assembly GCF_009830025.1. Taxonomy (NCBI): domain Bacteria; kingdom Pseudomonadati; phylum Pseudomonadota; class Gammaproteobacteria; order Enterobacterales; family Erwiniaceae; genus Pantoea; species Pantoea sp. Taur. The sequence continues at coordinate 419,555 of NZ_SZZZ01000001.1, read as the reverse complement.
ACCCGCCACCAGCCGCAATAAGGTGCTTTTCCCAATGCCGCTACGCCCTAATAGCACCGTGGTTTTACCGCCGCGCAGTTGCAGATTGAGTTGCTGGCACAGCGCCTGTTCGCCCCAGCTAAAGGTGATGTCGTTAAAACAGATCGGATTCATGGTCGTCGTGCCGCCAACATCGCCAGACGGGTAAACCCTCGTTCTGTTAGCACCGAGGCCGCCTGCGCCGCGCGAATGCCGCTGGCACACACCAGCACGATGCGCCGGTCCTGTGGCGGCTGCCAATCGGCTATCGCGTGCGGCAGAATGCGTTCGACGATGTTCGCTACGCTGACGGGGGCTTCTTCCACACTGCGCAACTCGACAATGCAATCATCTTTCGTCAGCAGTTGCTCATCGATAAAGGGCACGCTGTTTTCTGGCTCTTCCGCGCCGTCAAAACGAAATGCGCGCATATGCCAGTTGATGAAGTCACAGTTGATCACACTGCCGAGGGGTGAAGGTTGCAGATCCAACAGCAGGCTGAGTGCCATCTGAGCCTGCATTGCACCCAAAGTCGCCACTGCCGGTCCCATCACGCCTGCGGTGTTGCAGTTGGCTGCGGAGGCGGGTAAGCGTGGAAACAGTGCCCGATAGCTCGGCGCGCTGCCGCAGAAGCCACCGACGTAGCCCTGACGACCTAATACTGATGCACTGATCAAAGGAATCTGCGTTGCCAGACAGGCGTCGGAGAGTTGATAGGTCACCGCGAAGTTATCAGCGGCATCAATCACCAGATCGATATCCGTGAGGAGGTGCGGCAGATCGCGGGCGCCGATAGCCCGTGGCACCACCTCTATCTGCACCTCGGGATTACGTTGCAACAGCGCCTGTTGCGCACGTGCTGCCTTGCTGTGACCGATGTCCAGCATCGTAAACAGCGTCTGGCGATGAAGATTGTGTAAGGCCACTTCATCGTCGTCACACAGGCGGATAAAACCGACGCCTGCGCCAACCAGCTGCGGCAGTAATGTAGCGCCCAACCCGCCTGCCCCCACCACCAGGACGCGCGCATCCGCCAGCTTTTGCTGACCCTCGGCTCCGATTTCCGGCAGCATCATTTGCCGTTGATAGCGATCCATGATGGCTCCTTAACTCAGACTCGCCAGACCGAAGATCGGCGTGGACGCTGCCGCCATATCGCGCTTCTCCATCAAACCAGCACTGCGTGCGGCCTGTCCCGCTTCAATCGCCAGACGGAAACCGTTCGCCATGCCAACCGGATCGCCGGCTTTCGCCACGGCGGTATTGAGCAGGATGCCATCGAAGCCCATCTCCATCGCCTGTGCGGCCTGTGATGGCGCACCGATGCCTGCATCAATTATCAACGGGATGTCGCTGAACCATGCCCGCATCGCGCGTAATCCTTCAATGTTGCGCAGGCCCTGCCCGGAGCCGATGGGTGCGCCCCACGGCATCAGCAGTTCACAACCGGCTTCCAGCAGCTTCTCACCGACGATCAAATCTTCGGTGGTGTACGGGAAGACCTGAAAACCATCCGCACACAGGATGCGTGCCGCTTCAACCAGCGCAAAAGGATCGGGTTGGAGCGTGTCGGCATGACCAATTACCTCCAGTTTGATCCACGAGGTATTAAACAGCTCGCGCGCCATCTGCGCGGTGGTCACCGCCTCTTTCACCGTGTGGCAGCCTGCGGTATTCGGTAGCACGCGAATGTCCAGCCCGGTCAGCAGCTCGCGAAAAGCCGCACCCGCCGCGCCTTCACGACGCAAACTGACGGTGATGATTTCCGTGCCAGAGGCGGCAATGGCCTGTTGCAGAATCGCCGGTGATGGATAGCCCGCGGTGCCAAGCAGAAAACGTGACTGGGGAGTGAAATCGTAAAACATGTTTCAACCTCCCTGCATCGGGGACAAGACTTCCAACTGACAGCCCTCTTCCAGCTGCTGGCTGCTGTACTGACTTTTAGGCACAAAGTTGCCGTTGAAAGCGCTGGCAACGCAGGCGGCATCAATTTGCTGCTCGATCAGCAATTCGCTGAGCGTGCTGGCCTCAGTGCGGATCGCCCGGCCGTTAAGCTGAATATTCATAGGATTGTTCCCCGAAAAGGCGCTGCATCAGCTGTTCTGCCATCATTGGCGCCAGCAGAAAACCGTGGCGATACATGCCGTTAAGATAATAAGTGTCGTTTTGATAATGGATTTCTGGCAGGTTGGCCGGATAAGCAGGACGTAAACCGCTGCCGCTTTCGACTACGCGGGCTTCCGCCAGAGCAGGATGAATAGCGTAGGCCGCGCTGAGCAGTTCCATCATGGCGCGCGCGCTAATCGGGCTGGCATCGTCGCTTTCCACCATGGTGGCGCCGAGCATGAAATGGCCGTTACAGCGCGGCACCAGATAGCACGGAAAGCGCGGATGCAACAGACGAATCGGACGCGAGAACTGCACCTCTTCGCTGTGCAGAATCACCATCTCGCCACGCACCGCACGCAGACGCGAAAGGTCGGCTTTGGCATGCATGCCACGACAATCAATCACCCGACCCGAAGGGTGTTGTGCATCGAAATGCACACCGCGCTGTAACAGCTTTTCACGCATTTCGGTGAGCGCCAGGCGCGGGTCGAGATGCGCCTCCTCGGCAAAAAACAGCCCGCGCGCAAAACGCCCGGCCAGCAGAGGTTCAAGCTCACCGGGATCGACCCATTGGTGCTGTTCGGTCATGCGCGCAAAACGGTTAAGTTCCTGGCTATCGCGCGGCGGTGCCACCACCAGCGTTCCCTGATGTGCCACGCTGCTGACACGCTGTTGCCACCAGGCCGCAGCATGCTGCCCAAGAGAGATCACTTCCTGCGGTGCACTTTCGGATTCGCACCAGGGTGCAAGCATGCCGCCAGCAAACCACGACGCGGGCTGGCGAGACTCGTCGCCAATGATGTCGACTTCTTCGCCGCGTTCAGCCAGCAACGTCGCCACGCACAGACCCGCCACGCCGCAGCCTAATACCGTCCAGCGACTCACAGCAGGTTATCCGGGATATAAAGGGAATTCACATCGGCCTCTCAGTGTTGACTGAGACCCGCAGATACAGGAGGAGGGAAAGGGCGCGAGCGATCCTCTGCGCCAGACAACACCGGAGCGGTGCTGTCAGTCTTCCTACGCCAGTATCAACTGGGTCAGGTTCAAAGGGTCGCTAAGCCGCGCATTGCGCTTTTAGCCTCTCAGTCTCTTTGGCGAGACTCCCCCGACGCGTCTATTTGTATTGCAGGCGCAGGTCGCCGTCAAGCACGGATTGCCGCAGATAGCCATCACGTCATCGCATGGCATTTATCGCTACGTGCACGTTCTGGATCGAAAACGTAACATATGGTATACAAAGGCATTATTGCTACTTTTCAAGCGCAAAGAAATTACAGGTGATGTTGGACTCATTATGAAAAATATTAGAATTGCCTTTATTAAAGCCGGTTGGCACAAAGAGATTGTGCACAATGCTTTGGTGGGTTTTGAGCAAGAATTAAAAGCACAGAACGTTGAAGCTGAATTAAAAGTGCTGGAAGTGCCGGGCGCATTTGAAATGCCGCTGCTGGCAAAACGCTTAGCGGAAACCGGCAAATACGACGCGATCGTAGCGGCTGCGCTGGTGGTGGATGGCGGTATCTATCGTCACGATTTCGTTGCTGCAGCCGTGGTTGATGGCCTGATGAACGTTCAGCTGACCACCAATGTGCCAGTGTTCTCTGTCTCACTGACGCCGCACAATTTCCAGCCGGTCGATGTGCTGGAAAACTTCTATAACGAACATTTTATTAAGAAAGGCAAAGAGGCCGCGCGTGCTGCGCTGGCGATTCATAATTTGTCGATCGATTAATTCCCTCTCAGGAACACTTCATTATTCGTGGTGAAGTGTTCTTGCTCTCAATAATACCTCCCTGCCCTTAAGAACAATATGTTCTACGTTATTTCGAAAATCGCATAAGCCACTTTCATTACTCTCCTCTGCAACTTCAACTTACGTAAATTTTTGTCGTAAACAGCAAAAGGTGTACAAAAACACTTCACATTCATAGCATTCACTATAATGTATAGCACAGGCTATACTTCTCAGGGGATGACTATGTTGATCAGGCACGTTGTATCGGTTGTGATGCTTACGCTCGCGATGAGCACTTCGGCGTTTGCTGCCGACAAACTCAAAGTGGTCACTACTTTCACGGTGATCGCAGACATGGCAAAGAACGTCGCAGGTGATGCCGCCGAAGTGACATCCATCACCAAGCCCGGTGCGGAGATACATGAATACCAACCAACCCCCGGCGATATTCGTCGCGCGCAGGGTGCCGATTTAATCCTGGTAAACGGTTTTAATCTGGAACTGTGGTTTAGCCGCTTCTATCAGCGCCTGAAAGGCGTGCCGCAAGTCACAGTGACCGAGGGCATTGAACCCTTAGGTATTACCGAGGGACCCTACAACGGCAAACCCAACCCACATGCCTGGATGTCACCAGACAATGCGCTGATTTACGTCGATAACATCCGTAAAGCACTGCAAAAATACGATCCTGCCAATGCCGCCGTTTATCAGGCCAATGCGGATCGCTATAAAACGCAAATCCAGCAAACCCTGGCGCCGATGCGCGCGGAGATTGAAAAACTGCCGGAAAACCAGCGCTGGCTGGTGACCAGTGAGGGCGCTTTTTCCTATCTGGCACGTGATTTGGGTCTGAAAGAACTTTATCTCTGGCCGATCAATGCCGATCAGCAAGGCACACCGCAACAGGTGCGCAAAGTGATCGATGCAGTCAGAACTCAAAATATTCCGACCATCTTTAGCGAAAGCACCATCTCCGCCAAACCGGCCCAACAGGTCGCGCGTGAAGCGGGAATTCACTACGGCGGCGTGCTGTATGTTGACTCTCTCAGCAACAGTGACGGGCCGGTTCCGACCTACCTTGATCTGCTGCGCGTGACCACCGATACCGTAGCCAAAGGCATCACCGCCGGGAGCCAAAAATGACCCTAAATGTGCAGGATGTTAGCGTCACCTACCGCAACGGTCACACTGCGCTGCGTCAGGCATCTTTCTCCATGCCAGCGGGCAGCATCGCCGCGCTGGTGGGCGTCAACGGCTCCGGGAAATCCACACTGTTTAAGGCGATTATGGGCTTTGTGCCGCTTTCGACGGGTCAGGTCACGCTGGTCGACATGCCCGCGAAGCGTGCGCTGAAACACAATATCGTCTCCTATGTGCCGCAATCCGAAGAAGTGGACTGGAGCTTCCCGGTGCTGGTGGAAGATGTGGTGATGATGGGCCGCTACGGCTATATGAATATGCTGCGTATCCCGCGTGCGGAGGACAAACGCAGCGTGGATGAGGCGCTGGCACGCGTCGGGATGCAGGACTTTCGTCATCGTCAGATTGGTGAACTCTCCGGCGGGCAGAAAAAACGTGTCTTCCTGGCACGTGCGCTGGCGCAGAGTGGGCAAATCATCCTGCTGGATGAGCCTTTCACCGGCGTCGATGTCAAAACTGAAGCGGCGATCATCGCCCTGTTGCAGGAGCTGCGCGATGAGGGCCGCACCATGCTGGTCTCCACGCACGACCTCAACACCATTCCTGATTACTGCGACCGTTGCGTACTGGTGAAAAACACCGTGCTGGCCAGCGGCTTGTTGCGCGATACTTTCACCGCCGCCAATCTGGCGCGTACTTTCGATGGTGAAGTTCAGCAGCGCAATGCCGCGTTATTACAGCAGATTGCCGCACGCTCGGGGGCGGATCATGTCGTGGATTATTGAGCCATTTGGCTATCAATATATGCTGAACGCGATGTGGATCGCCGCGCTGGTCGGGGCGATTTGCGCGTTTCTCTCCTGTTTTCTGATGCTGAAAGGCTGGTCGCTGATTGGTGATGCGCTATCCCATTCGATTGTGCCGGGTGTGGCTGGCGCGTATATGCTGGGGTTGCCCTTCTCACTCGGTGCCTTTCTCTCCGGCGGACTGGCGGCGGGCAGCATGCTATTCCTTAACCAGCGCACGCGCCTGAAGGAGGACGCGATAATCGGACTGATCTTCTCCTCCTTCTTCGGCATCGGGCTCTTTCTGGTGTCACTCAATCCGACGTCGGTCAATATTCAAACCATCGTACTGGGCAACATCCTCGCGGTGGCGCCCGCCGATATCTGGCAGCTCGGCACCATCGGCGTGGTGACGCTGACGTTATTGCTGCTTAAGTGGAAAGATTTGATGGTGACGTTCTTTGATGAAAGCCACGCGCGCTCACTTGGGCTGAATACCACCGGCTTAAAGATCCTGTTCTTTACCCTGCTCGCGGCCTCCACCGTCGCCGCATTACAAACCGTTGGCGCTTTTATGGTGATTTGTCTGGTGGTGACACCGGGTGCCACTGCTTATCTGCTCACCGACCGCTTCCCGCGTTTGTTGATGATTGCCGTGGCTATCGGCAGCATCACTAGTTTCCTTGGCGCGTGGAGCAGCTATTTCCTTGATGGTGCCACTGGCGGCGTGATCGTGGTGGCACAGACTCTGGTGTTCCTGCTGGCGTTCGTCTTTGCGCCTAAACACGGCGTGCTGGCGGCACGGCGACGCGCTCGTCTGGCGCAGGAGGTCAACCTCAATGATTGAAATACTGCTGAGTCCTTTCGAATTCGAATTTATGAATATGGCGCTGATCATCACGCTGATTTTGTCGCTGCCGTGCGCCATGCTGTCCGCATTTTTAGTGTTAAAAGGCTGGTCACTGCTCGGCGATGCCATGAGTCACGCGGTATTTCCCGGCGTGGTGCTGGCGTGGTGGATCGGTTTTCCTTTCGCGATTGGCGCTTTTATCGCGGGCATGCTGTGCGCACTCGCCACCGGCTTTATCAGCCAGAACAGCCGCATCAAACCTGATACCGTGATGGGCATTGTGTTTTCGGGGATGTTTGGTGCCGGACTGGTGCTCTACCTAAAACTGAAACCGGAAGTCCATCTCGACCACATTCTGTTCGGCGATATGCTGGGTATTGGCTGGGCGGATATCGCACAAACCGCCGCCATTGCGCTGCTGGTGGTGCTGGTGCTAAGCGTGAAATGGCGCGATCTGTTGCTTCATGCCTTTGACCCACAACAGGCGCGCGCCTGTGGCATCAACGCTAATGTGATGCATTATGGGCTGCTGTGTTTAATTGCGCTAACCATCGTTGCCGCGCTGAAGTCGGTGGGAGTGATTTTGTCGATCGCCATGCTGATCGCGCCAGGAGCGATCGCTCTGCTACTGGCGCGGCGGTTCTTACAGGTGATGCTGCTGGCGGCGCTAATTGCCATCCTGACAGGATTTTGCGGCGTGTTCGCGTCCTTCTTCCTGGATAGCGCGCCGGGCCCCACCATCGTGGTGCTGTATAGCCTGATATTTGTGGTGACGTTTGTGAGAGTGAGCTGGCGCGAGAGAGCGAATCGTCACGGCTCAGTGGCTATCAAATAAAGTGATTTCAGGCCGCAAATCTTAGAATTGGGCCATAAATTTAATTTATTGGGCCGATAATGAGTGAAATGGGCTGTAAAATATTTATAATGGGCCGTAAATGTTCGGGGTGGGCCATAAATTATGATGCCGTGGGCCATTAACGTTCAATATGGGCCACAAATCTACCTGGTCTTAAGCTTTCAGCGAGTGCAAAGCACGGGCCAGGTAGATTTCTGATTTATGGATTTTAAGCTAATCCCAGAGGCATACGATTTTGATCCAGCCAACCTCCCCAGATGATCTTTCAAACCTTCAACACCAAATTCTCTCAACTATCGCAAGTGCCGAGTCTTCGCTTAGTTCCGGTGACCTCGCGGGCCGTCTTGGTGTGGGTCGTTCTACGATCAAACGGCATATCGAGGTTTTGCTTGGTCAAAACAAAATTACCCGGCATGGCGTTGGACGAGGGACTCGGTATACCGCGCAGGGGCCCATTAACAAGCTGCCCCAATCCGGTTCATCGGTGACGGAGAAGACCCCTGAATATCATTCCTCTTCCCTCACTACAGCTCAATCATTGCATCAATATCTAAACTTACCTCTGTCAGTAAGGGATATTTCCGGGTATGACCGAAGCTTCGTGGACAATTATATTCCGAACGAAACGTTCCTTCTGCCTCAGACGCTAGCCCTGGCCTTAATGAATGAAGGAAAAATGGTAGGGCAACAGCCCGCTGGTACCTACGCGCGAAAAGTTCTGGAGCAATTGCTCATTGATTTGTCCTGGTCATCCTCTCAACTTGAAGGAAACCGATATTCATTGCTGGCCACCGAAGAACTGTTCAAAAGTGGCGCGGCTTCGAATGATTTGGATGCCGTCATGCTGCTTAACCATAAACAGGCCATTGAGTTTTTGGTCGATGCAGTCCCTGAATCTGGATTAACTGGGCCGGTAATCAGTAACCTGCATGCCTTATTGATGCATGATTTACTGTCAAATCCAGACGAGTTGGGAGCGATCAGACGCAAAATCGTGAATATTTCGGGAACCACCTACACTCCACTACAGGCACCGTTCCTGTTACAAGAAATGTTCGACATTATTATCAAAAAAGCACGGCTGATTAATAATCCTGTGGAGTCAGCCTTTTTCCTGTGGGTCAATATCGCTTATCTGCAACCCTTTGAAGACGGAAACAAAAGAACCAGCAGGCTGGCCGCGAATATTCCGCTTATGATTTACAACAGTGCTCCACTCTCCTTTCTTGATGCTGATGTCACAAGCTATGCCTACGCGATGATGGGGATTTATGAAAAACGTGACGTGACTTTAGCCGTTAAGTTGTTCGAACATTTATATCGTCGCTCAATCAAACGCTATGCCGTCACACTGGAAGCTATGGGCGTTCCGGATCCGTTTAGACTTCGTCACCGGGAAGATTTAAACACCACTATTCGCTTAATCGTTGCAGAGGGTCAGAATATTAATTCTGCCATGCAGATGATTGATCTTGATCCTGATGACAGAGAGCGATTTATGCAGCTTTTACAGAACGAGCTACGCATATTGAGTACGTTAAATTGTGCCCGGTATCGTCTATCAATATCGCTAACGGAGCAGTGGATTCGACAAGGTCGGCCAGGTAAGTTGTGAGGCCGACTTGCAGTGTTCACACCCGTTTTTGACTAACCCGCGTCACGACTTAACGCTATAGTGGCACCCCTGATTTACGACGTGAAACCGGCATGAAACTTACCCTCGACAATGATCTCACCATTCGCAAGCTGCTGATTTTCAGCTGCTACATGGAAACGGAAAACCTCGCCAGAGCGGCAGAAACGCTGGGAATTAGCACCGTGAGCGTGCATCGTGCGCTGCACACGCTGGAAGAGAGTTTGCGTTGTCCGCTGTTTGAACATAAAGGCCGCAACCTGGTGGCACTGCCCGCCGCTACGACGCTGCTGGAATACAGCCGGGAAGCGCTGGCCACGCTGAGTCAGGGCATTGATGAAACACGACGCACCGCAGGGATTGGTCTGGGGCATCTGCGTGTGGGCACCTTATATTCTCTGTCGCTGGAAACCGTGCCGCGTCTGATCATGAAAATGAAACTGCGCCGCCCCGAGTTAGAATTCAACCTCACCATGGGTTCCAATGATTTGCTGCTGCGCGCGCTGAAAGACAATCAGCTGGATGCGATTATCATTTCTGTTAGCGAAGCCGAGATTGATGAAAAGATTTTTGAGCAGGTCGCGCTGTTCCAGGATGACATCTTCCTCGCCGTGCCAGCGGGTGGCGATGATAAAAGCGAGAAAGATATCGATCTGCGCAGCTACAGTGACAAACCCTTTGTCTCGCTAGCCGAAGGTTTTGCCACCTTTGCCGGTTTTCAGGAAGCCTGCCACGTGGCCGGCTTTGAACCCAACATCGTCACGCGCGTGAATGACATTTTCTCGATGCTCAGTCTGGTGCAGGCCGGCATGGGCTATTCGCTGGTGCCGGGCAGGATGCGTAAGCAGTATGAAAACGATCTGCGTTTTCTACGCTTAGCCGAGCCGTATCAAATGCGACAGCAGATCGCTATCGTGTTTCCGCGCAACCGCGAACATGATCCAAATCTGCTGGCACTGGTGGCTGAAGGGCGTATGTTCGCCCTGAGTTTGCAGGAAAAAGTTCAGCGCGCCAGCCGCTGAAACAGACGCAGCGCCACTTCAGCGCCGTTGCGCTCAAGGGCGATACACTCGCCCTGGCACTGCACACTACGCGTTAAGCCCGTCAGTACTTCACCGGGCGGCATCTCAATCACCAGACGCACTTCACGTTCTTTCGCCGCCACCATCGCGTCATGCCAGCGCACGCTGCGCGCCATGTTCATCGCCAGATCCTCAGCAATACGCTCCGGCTGCCAGAGAACGCGAGCGCTGCTGCCGCTTAAATACGCTAATGGCGGACGTTGTAACCTGACCTTGTCCAGAGCGGCTTTGAGCTGCTGCGCTGGGCTATCCAGTAGCGCGCAATGTGAAGGCACGCTGATCGCCAGCCGCTGCGCTCGCTGTGCCCCCTGCGCCAGCGCCTGCTGCGCCACTGTGGCCATGGCACTATCGCTTCCCGCAATCACAATCTGTGTTTCGGCATTAATGTTGGCAATGAAACTGTTTTGTCCATCTACCAGCGCTTCAACTTGCGCCAGCGTCATCCCACTGATAGCCGTCAAACCATAGCCCTGCGGATACGCCTGCTCCATGAGTTCACCGCGCAGCGCCACAAGGTGCAGAGCATCGGCAAAATCTATAACCCCTGCGATCACCGCCGCAGGATACGCACCAATCGACAGGCCACACACCATATCGGGCTGTAATCCGCGGGATATCAGCTGGCGTGCCGCCGACACGCCCGTAATCAGCAGCGCCAGTTGTACCGCGCGCGTATGTTGCAGTGCGACGGGGGAATCGAGTTGCATCAACTCCTCCCCCAGCACCTCATGCGCCACTTGCCAGGTCTCATCGCGCGCCAGCGACTGCAGCATGCCAGACCGTTGCGTGCCCTGCCCCGGAAAAGTGAACAGCGTTTTCATTTTATGTCCTCCGTCCAGGGAAGCGTTGTCAGGCGTGGACCGCGTGCGGTTTTCAGCAATACGCGCCCCTCGCGCAGCCACTCATTAAGCGCGAAGGCACCCACCGGCGTTTCCACTTGGGTATCAGCCCGACAGGGCAAACGTGACACTTGTTGCTGCCAGGCCGTCACCTCCTCCGCCTGCAACGGCTGCGGTGCGCGAATTAACAGGTCGAGATCGCTCGAGGCATGCAGCACCGGCAAACCGGTCGCTAAGGCAAATCCCGTGCTGCCGGTCACGCCCCACGACCATGACCAGCGCTGCTGATGAAGTTGCATCACTGCCTCAACCGTGGGTAATGCGCGAAACACAGAATCGCTTGCATGCGCCAGTAGCCCCTCCGGTGTATCAATCCGCAGCACATCCTGCTCCCGCACCCATCCCGCCGCCCGTTGATGGCGTGCACTGCCACGCACGCCAATCGGAATGCGATCCTGCCGCATCACATCACGCCGCACCACGACCGGCTGCTGAGCGTTCCACTGTTGCGCCACCCAGCTTTCCTTAATGTCGAGCAGCGTGGTATCAGCGTGCAGCCAGAGCAGATCGTGTGGGAGGATAGTCATCATTACATTCCTGAAGTTAAGCTAATAAACAGCGGCAGTGACACAATCGACAGCAGCGAACTCAGTAACAGCACCGCTTCGGCATCCGGCGACTGCACGCCAAAGCGATTGCCAAACACCACGCCGAAGAAGCCCGCCGACAGCGCTATCATCAGAATCGCGGTGATCGCGACGGTGCCGTGCAAACCAAACAACATCACAATGCCCCACGCCAGTAACGGTTGGATCAGCAGTTTGGTCACTGTCGAGCTGATCACCATGCTGTTGATTTTCAGCTGACGTGCCGAGAGGATCACCCCGGTCAGGAACAGTGCGGCGGCGGTGGCAGCCAGACCGAGCGGTTTAATCGCGGCCAGCACCAAATCCGGCATTTTGATGCCAATGGCTGACAGCACCACGCCCAATAGCGGTCCCAGCACAATCGGTTTTTTCACCGAACGCCACATCAACACCGGCAGCATTGCCAACGTTGATCGCTGCGTTTCCCCGGCGGTGCGCGCTTTTTCACGCTCCAGAATCAGCAGGCAGAACGGTGTCATCAGTACCGACCCGCAGGCAATAGAAACGGCAACGGACAGTGAGGTTGCTGAGCCTTCGCCCACTACACTGCCGAGAATCGGTAAACCTAGCGCCGCATAGTTAGGCAGCGCCACGGTCAGCGTCAATACAGCCGCATCCTGTGGCGACTTTTTGAAGATTTTAGTGGCAACAAAATAGAGCACCGCATAGGCCACCCACATCGCCAGCGTCAGCACCACAATCAGCGGCATCTGCGCCACAATCCCGCTCCACGGCGTTTGTACCGTGGCGCTAAACAACGCGGCGGGCAGCGCAAAATCCATCACAAAAATATTCAGTAAAGAGACGTTCTTGTTATCAACCATTTTGGCTTTGCCGGCCCAGAATCCGAGCAACATGATAATGAAGATCGGAGCCAGAGCATGCAGAATCACGTAAGTCATAAATCACCTGTTTGTTATTAAAAGAGTGAGTACTGACGCGATGGTGTTGAATTTATCAGTTGCCGCAGAGGCCGGACGCCGCGTGCGTCCGGCATACTGACAGCCGGCAGGTTGACTTAATGCTTTTTATTATTAGGGTATTACCAACTGGCGCGCAGACGTTCGCGCACCAGTGCCGAGCTTTGACGATTCGGTGCCGCCAGGCGCGAACCTCGACCCGGCACACGGCGCGTATCGTCAATCGCTTCCGCCAGTGTGGCTCTAACGCGCGTGACCTCTTCGGCCGTCGGCGCATCCGGATGGGTGATGTCCAGCAGAGAAGACAACAGGCCGAGCGTGGCGTAATTACGGATGTCATAGGCCATCGGCGGTACGCTGGCAGCAAGTTTCTCCAGCGCTTCCACGGTGCGCAGGGTGATACGCGCCGCCGAGTCTTTGCCCATGGCGTGCACCTGCACAGCTGGATCGTTAAACGCGATCAGTCGATTGGCCTGATAACCGTGCGCCAGAAACGCGCCGGACATCGCCTTACCCACGATCAGCCCAATCACCGGATGCCCGGCCAGACGCGCTTGTGTATAAGCACCCGCAGCGCCCGCCAGTGCCTGATGAATACCAAAGCCCTCTTCACGGCGGCCATAAGCCTGACTTGGCACATCAATCACCGCAATGATGGGTCGCTTCACTGCGTTTGCGGCGTCTTCCGCAATGGTCTCTTGCACCACTTTTGCCAGCGTCCAGCCTTCCAGCAAACCGACTTCGCCTTGCGCAGCGCGTGGATAGCGATTGTGCGCATCCGGAACGACGGCAATAAAACGAGCGGTTTCGCCATTGAGTTCGGCATCCGCGACCTGCACGGATGGGCAAAGGCCAGTGTGGCGGGCAGCGCCGCCGGTTAACTGGCTGAGCCACAGCTCACCCCGACTGTTGTATGCGCTCATGATTTCACCTCCGGATGGAAGACCTGATGAATGGTGGCTGTGCTGGCCTGTTGAGCGGTATCGAAATGGCTTAAACGCTCAAGATAAAATGCATAGTTTTCGCTGCGATGCTGTGCCGGAACCCCTTGCGCCAACGCTGCATCCACTGCCGTTTTCACCGCCTGGACACCGTCTGACACCAGCGCATCGACCAGCCCGCTTTGATAGCGAATCTCGCCACCGGTCATGCTCCAGATAAATGGGCGGTCACGCGAGTCATACTCATCAATGCCCGCTTCCTGCTCAATCACCTGCGGGCCATTCAATCCCAGACGTGCTTCACGCGTCACAATCAGATGGCTGCACAGCGCGGCGGCAATCGACATCCCGCCAAAGCAGCCAACGGTCCCGGCAACAATGCCAATCACCGGTGTGTATTGACGCAGATCGACGATGGCGGCGTGAATATCCGCAATCGCCGCCAGCCCCAAATTGGCTTCCTGCAAGCGCACGCCGCCGGTTTCCAGACACAGAATGGCCTGGGTTGGAATGCCGTTGCGATTGTCTTCAGCCGCCAACTCCAGCGCACCGGCCATTTTTGCGCCGGAGACTTCCCCCATGCTGCCGCCCTGGAAGGTGCCTTCAATGGCAATTACCACGGTGGGATTGCCGTTAAGCGTGCCTTTCATCACCACCATGCCGTCATCGGCCTGCGGCACAATGCCTTGCTTCTCCAGCCACGGCGACATGACGCCTTCAAACGGATCGAGCAGCTCGCGCGCACTGCCGCTGTCCAGCAATGCCAGCGCACGCTGACGGGCGCATAATTCGATAAAGCTGCTGTCATCACGCATGGTTTACCTCCTCAAACACCTGTTCGATACGGATACGCGCGACACCCGGCGTAGCACCGAAATCGTGGATCACCAGTTGGCCCGCCGGTAGTTCAGTCAGTTCCGCCAGGCGGCTGAACAACGCGTCCCAACGCGCTTTGCTGTTATCCACCGAGGTAGTGATCGCCACGCTGAGCACGGCACTGTTATCCGCGCGGTACAGCACTTCCATATCACCCGATCCCACTACGCCCGCCAGCGCATTTCCGCTAAGCGTGCGACGTGCCGGGTAAGACAACGTTATCTTTTCCATAGCAACCTCTTAATCAATGAGTGGCGATGCTGACGCGATCGATAAACAGCGTGGCGGCGAGTAAATCAGCCGCGCCGCCGGGAGACGCATTCAGCGCCAGCATCGCGCTATCCAGTTGTTGTAAAGCCTGACGACCCGCTATGTGCGCAGTACCACCCGCCTGTAACACCGCGTGCGCACCGCGTTGTAAGGTCAGCAACCCTGGCATGCCCGCACGGTTCAGCACGCAGGTATCACTGAGCGAGGTCAGAATCGCCATCAGCGCATCGAGCCGCGCCTCGGTTTCATCGGCCCCGGCTTCTCGACTGCGCTGCAACTGCGGCAATGCCAGCTGCGTGATATGCGGAAAGCCCTGTTGCGCTTCTTCACGTGCGCCCGGCACCTGAAAGCGATGCACGGCACGTAACCCTTTACTGAAGGTTTTGGGTGCGTGGCGATCCGGTAAACAAGCCAGTTCAGCGGCACGAGTGCAGAGTTGATCGCTGCTTGCCTCACCGCCGCGCATCGCCGCCGCGCTGACCAGCAAACCCAATGCCCAGATCGCGCCACGATGGGTATTCACCCCGTCGGTGGCAGCCATCATCTGACGCTCCCCTTCGCGACCAAGGCGGCCCACGGTTTCGCGCAGTGCGATATCCGCTGGACGCTGCCAGCACTGTTGCGCCAGCACATAAAAGGTCGGGGTCAGGCTGCGGGCAGAACGCTCCATCAGCGCCAGCGAGAGATCCTGATGTGCGCCGCTGCCGCGACGATCCACCAGCCCCGGCTTGGGCGTCAGGTTCACTTCTTCAATCAGGCAATCGGTGGCGTGCTGTGCCAGTTGATGCAGGCGGCTTTCAACCGATTGCGGCGCGAGTCGTTTCATTACCAGCTCCGGAATTTTGCCGGTGGGTTGTAGAGGCCATCCGACCACTCGACCAGATCGGCCACGCTACCGGCCGCCAGCAGTGAACGGGTGGCATCAGAACGGCGAATCCCAAGATCTTCCGGGAACACCACTTTGCCGCTGCGACGCAGTTCTGCCACGCGTTTGGCATCCACGCCCAATCCGATATCGGTGATACCAGCCACCGCTGCCACCATAGCCCGACGCTCTTCGAGGTCCTGCGCACGATAGAGGTAGGCAATACCCTCTTCGGTCAGCACATGCGTCACGTCATCGCCATAGATCATTACCGGCGCCAGCGGCATTCCAGAGTTTTTCGCCACTTCAATGGCATCGAGTTTTTCTACGAAGGTCGGCTTCACGCCTGCCTGGAAGGTTTCCACCATCTGCACCACCAGCTTGCGACCACGTTCCATGGCATCTTCGCCATTTTTCATTGCCAGCCAGGCGGCAGTGGCATGACGACGACCGTGCGGATCGTGGCCCATATTCGGGGCGCCACCAAAGCCAGAGAGACGACCACGCGTGACCGTTGAGGAGTTTGCCAGGCCATCGATTTGCAGGGTTGAGCCGATAAACATATCGACGGCATACTGGCCTGCCAGCTGGCACATGGCACGGTTAGAGCGCATCGAACCATCGGCTCCGGTGAAAAAGATATCCGGGCGCGCGCGGATGTACTCTTCCATCCCCAGTTCATCACCGAAGCAGTGCACACTCTCGACCCAGCCGCTTTCGATGGCGGGAATTAAGGTAGGGTGCGGGTTCAGCGTCCAGTGTTTACAAATTTTGCCTTTCAAACCGAGCTGTTCACCGTAGGTCGGCAGCAGCAATTCGATGGCGGCGGTATTGAAACCAATACCGTGATTGAGCGATTGCACCTGATGTTCGGCGTAGATGCCTTTGATCGCCATCATCGCCATCAGGATGTGTTCCTGTTTGATCAGACGCGGATCGCGGGTAAACAGCGGTTCGATAAAGAAGGGTTTGTCAGCCACCACCACATAATCGATCCACGAACCCGGGATATCGACGCGCGGCAAATCACACTCGTCGTCCACCAGTTCGTTGACCTGCGCGATCACAATCCCGTCGTGGAAGGCTGCGGCTTCGACCAACGCTGGCGTGTCTTCGGTGCTCGCCCCGGTGTAGAGGTTGCCTTTACGGTCAGCTTTGAATCCGGCGATTAGCGCGACATTGGGCGCGAGGTCAACGTATAGGCGGGAATAGAGCTCGATGTAAGTGTGAATCGCACCAATTTCCAGCTGATCGTCTTCCAGCAGCTGCGAAATGCGCAGACTTTGCGTGCCGGAGAAGGAGAAATCGAGCTTACGGGCGATGCCTTTTTCGAAGATGTCGAGGTGTTCACTGCGGCCCACACTCGGCATGATCATATGCAGATTGTGCACTTTTTGCGGATTGACCTCGGCCAGCATGCGCGAGAGGAAATCAGCTTGTTTCTGGTTATTGCCTTCCAGTACGACGCGGTCGCCCGGCGAGATTAATTTTTCCAGCATCTCAACCATTTGATCGGTGGGTAATACTTTGCCCTGCACCGGCAACGACGCCTGCCGCCGCTGTTTTTCAATGCGGCGCGTATTCCACACTCGCGCCGTTTGTTGTCCTGATGACATGACTAACCTCCTGAATGAGCGAATCGCTTGATTACGTCAACGCAGGAAAGTGTGGTCTTAAGCGGTGTGGGCATCAATCAACCTGAAAGTGGGATCGTTAGCCTGAGAGTAATGATTGAGATGACAGAAATTTGCGGTTGGTCAACGATTGGTGGGAATATGTGTGAGTGTTCAAAATTTGACTGCGATGATATGCATATTCATGCATATGTAATTAAACATTAATATTCAAAGAATGATCACAAAAAATGAAGAAAAGCTCATTCTCACACCATAACTGTAATGCGCTGATTTAAAGGTTATTGTTGCATTATTTCCCGGAGGTTATGATTACCTCACACCTTGACTTATTTCGAGCTAAATCATGAATCGATACAACGTTTCAAGTAGTGAGGGTAAGTATGAGAATGAGTCTTGCGAGCAGGTTCTTCAAAATAAACTTGGGATCACTAATGCTGAAGAAATGGATGGTGCCGAGCTGGTTTTGTTAGAGCAGCTCTATCGCTCAGTTTTCGAAGAACAATTTCCTATGAAACACATTGATGTGGCAATGATTAAATCCTGGCATCACCGTTGGTTGGGCAACATTTACGCATGGGCTGGACAAGAGAGGACAGTAAACATTAGCAAAGGCGGCTTTATGTTTGCGCCTTCCGCTCAATTGCCAAAACTGCTGAACGATTTCGATTTGAAGTATCTTTCAAAATACACGCCTTGCTCAATCATGAGCGAAGAACAACTCATCGAAGCAATTGCAATTACGCATGTCGAGCTAATATTGATCCATCCATTTAGAGAAGGTAATGGACGATTATCACGACTTTTAGCCGATGTGATGGCGGTTCAGGCTGGTTATAAGACCTTGAATTATCATAGCTGGGAATGTAATAAAGCCCAATACATTTCAGCTATACATTCAGGTATGTCACTGAATTACGAGCCAATGCAGCATTGGGTATGGGAGGCATTGAGAAGCCACTAAGCCAGGCGAAGATGTGCGAATTTCTTTCGAGCGGCTTCAAGTGAGGCTTCAATTTTAGCTGATGGCTGCCCTGTTTCCACCGCCGTTGACGTTGCGACAGAGCGGGTAATGTCCGCACGAGATGGCTTTGCATAGGTGGCCTGCTCATTTCTGTTATTACTCATTTAGCCCTCTCCGTTTCGCGATTACCTTTCGGATACAACTTCACATTCTATCAAGCTTTAAAAATAACATCACATTTTTTGATTCTGTTTCAAAAGGCCTATAAGAGCAAAATCGGCAGAATTTTAATGCCAGATGTATCGCGCCGCGGTAACGGCGCGATTGTTTAATTTACAACGGCTTATGCGCCGTCTCTTTTGCCTTCCACAAGGCAAACAGCGTGATCAGCAGCGCCAGCGTAACATACAGCGACACCCACAGCGTACTGCCCATTTCTTTATAGAGCGTGGTGATGATCAACGGCGCAAACCCTCCACCGACAATACCTGCCAGCGTGTAAGCCAGTGATGACCCGGCATAGCGAACGTGGCTGGGAAACTGTTCCGTGACGAACGCGGCTTGTGGTCCATACATGATTGCATGGATCAGCAGCCCCCCTATCACCGCCAGCACAATCAGCATCGGCTGCGTGCTGTCTAACAACACGAAGAACACGAAAGACCAGACGATAGCTAATACAGCACCCATGATATAAACCGGTCGGCGTCCCCATTTATCAGATAGCGCGCCAAACATCGGGACGGTGATCGCATTCCCTATTGCGCCCAACATCGTGGCCATCAAGGCCAGCGGGCGTGGCAGCTGTAATACGGTGGTGACGTACGTCAGGGTAAATACCACCACCAGCGCGTAGAGCACATCGGAACCGATACGCGATCCCCCCGCAATCAGCAGCTGTTTCGGATAGTTGACGAACACTTCTTTCAGTGGCGTATGCGTCGTTTTTTCCGCAGCCTGCATCGCGACAAAGGTCGGTGTCTCTTCCACACCACGACGCAGCCACAATCCAAATAGCACCAGCAGCAGACTCAGCAGGAATGGAATGCGCCAGCCCCATGCCTGGAACTGATCGGCGCTCATCATCACCGTCACCAGGGTGATAAACCCGGTGCCAATCAAGGTTCCGCAGGAAGGCCCCACCTGTGCAAAAGATGCATTACGCCCACGTTTATCAGCATCACCGTGCTCCATCGACAGTAAAACGGCACCCGCCCATTCACCGCCCAGCGCAATGCCCTGCACAAAACGCAGCGCGACCAACAGCACCGGACTCCAGATGCCCCACACCGCATAGCCTGGCAGCAAGCCCATTAAGGCGGTGGTGACGCCCATGATCACCAGCGTGATGATCAACACGGCTTTGCGCCCTGCGACATCCCCCAGATGACCAAACACAAAACCGCCCAGCGGACGTGAAATGTAACCTACCGCATAGGTCGAAAACGCCAGAATGGTGCCAACCAGCGGATCAAAACTGGGGAAGAACACATGGTTAAACACCAGTGCCGCCATAATGTTGTAGACGGTGAAGTCGTACCACTCCAGCGCGGTGCCGATGGAACTGGCCGCGGCCAGGCGCCCGGTTTTCGACGCCGTCCGCTTATCACGCACCGTCTGCTGCAATGAAGAGTCTGTATTAGCCATGTGCCAACTCCTGTTTGGTTAACTGCCAGCTAAAGGCATAGCGTTGAACATCGCCGGTCATCAATTCCGCCGCGTGTGCGGCCAGTTGGTCACAGCTTGATGCGTCACTGCAGTGAATCAGCAGCATGGGCAGCATTTGACGCTGTTCTTTGTTCTCCATTGGCAACGGAGAACTGAGCACCACATCCGGGGTCAGTAGACTGGATGCGATATAGCCCGGCGTGTGGCTAATTTGCTGCTGCCACGCGGTCAACACATCAGCATCCAGCGCGTTCAACGTCACCACTGCCAGATGGGTGCCGGTGCCTTTACCATGCTTGTGAGTGACCGCGCTGACCCGACGCATTGGATTAACCATCTTTTGCAGATTTTTCACTGACCATTCGGTCTGGCGAGTGAAGGCTGCGTGATAATCCGCACTGGTAAAGGCTTCCAGCGCCTCGGTTTCATACAGGCCAAGATATTTGCGCTTTGCATGGATAGCCTGATAGCGCATTCCGGTCAGGAAGCCAGCGATCGCGACGCGCTCTTCTACATGTTCATGGTCATACCATTGGTTGAAGTCTGCTTCGTCTTCAGCGCCAATGTTGGTAGCAACAAACAGCATGCCGTGGGGTTGAGTCATCATCAGGATCTCCAGTTGAGGGCAGTTTCCACGGCGAGCGACCAGCTGATTAAGCGGGCGTCATCACCATGAACAGAAGCAAGGCTTAGGCCAACCGGTGCACAACCGGTTTGATGGCAGGGTAAAGAGAGTGCGCAGCCGTCCAGCATATTGATCACGCTGGTGTTACGAAGCATCAGCGCGTTGACTTCCATGTACTGCTGCGCATCCTCTAATGACGCGATGGTCGGCGCGATACGCGGCACGGTGGGCATCAGCAACGCGTCAAAATCTGCCAGCGCGCTATTGATGCGGTGCTGCCACGCTTTGCGCTGTTGATGGAGTTCAATGGCATCGTGCTCGGTCAACAAACTGCCGCGTTGCACACGCACCAACACTTGAGGATCATAAGCTTCGGGTTGCACCAGTGCGGTTTGTTGATGCCATTGCCATGCCTCGTATGCGGTAATGCCGCCACGCGCATTCATGCTGTTCAACTCATCCAACTCTTCAAGCAGCAGTGCAACCAGGGTGGCACCGGCCTGTTCCAGTGCTTCGATGGCATTTTTCCAGGCTTGCGCAACGTCTTCGTCGAGCCCCTCCAGCACGCGGGTCTGCGGGATAGCGAAACGAGCATTGCGTAACTCCACCTGCTGGAGTTCAAGCGGCTGTTCCGCGATGACGCTGTCCAGCAGCCAGCAGCTGCGCACGTCATGGGCAATCACGCCGATGCTGTCGAGCGAGGCAGAGAGCGGCAACGTACCGGCTTGATTGATGCGATTCGCAGTGGGTTTAAAGCCAGTCAAGCCGCACAGCGCGGCTGGAATGCGCACCGATCCACCGGTGTCAGTACCAATGGCACCAAGACACATGCCATCGGCGACGGCGACAGCTGCACCCGAGGAAGAACCGCCTGGAATACGTTTTTCTGCGCGCTGCCACGGGTTGGCCGGAGTGCCATAATGCGGATTGATACCCAGCCCGGAGAAGGCGAACTCCGTCATATTGGTTTTACCCACAATCGCGGCGCCTGCTTGATGTAAGCGATCGACCACGCTGGCATTCGCTGCCGCCGGTTTTGCATTTAGCAGCAAATGTGAGCCCGCGGTGGTTGGCTCGCCTTGCACATCAAACAGGTCTTTGATGCTGACGGGTAATCCATCAATGGCACTTAGAGACTGCTGGGTTTTCCAGCGCTCGCCTGCCGCGATGGCCTGCTGTGAGGCCTGTGCGGCATAGCGTTGGGTGAAGACCAGTTCCCCTTCCTTTGCCGAATCCTGCGCCGCGTGCAATGCCGATTCAGTGAAAACTTCAGGAGAGGCATTTCCTGCCTGAAGCTGCTGACTGACTTCCCAGAGTGTGGTCATGAGCATGCTCCTTAAGCGACCACTGGCAGCGCGCCAGTGCAGTAAGCGTGTTCCAGCGTGCGGTTCAATTGGGGATCGTGCAGCGCCATGCGGAATTCACTGGAGGGACGAATACCGCCAATCGCACTCAGCGTGCCGCAGGACATCGCCAATCCTTCTTTAGCCGGGCTGTCGTTCAGATAGCGGGACAGCAGATCTTGTGGTGTCAGTAATGAGGACAGCGTGCCCTGCTGATAAACCACCCATTCGCCCTGCTCTTTTATCCACGAGGTCAGCTCCAGCGTATCCCAGTGCTCAACCACCTCGCTCATGCGCCAGGCTTTGCTGGCAACCGGTTTAATACAGGCCTGTTTGGAGAGGGCAACGCTGAAGGTTTCCAGATAACGATCGGTGTGATCTGAAGTGAGGGAGACCCACCATTCGCCCCGATGGAAAAACACAAAGGGCTCAGCTTCCCCGGAGGTTTCATCGCCGACCACTTCCAGCAGTGGCTGTTGGCTCAGTTGATTGGTCGCAACGCGGTAAAACAACGGTACTGCACCGGGAGCGGGCACGCCCAGTGCTTCAAGCTCCCTGATATGGTGCAACACCGCATCACTATCGCGTCCGGCCCAACCCGCAATAATGAAATGGGAGACCTCGACATCGAGCGTGCTAGCGGCTTTATCGCCGGTTGTGAACTGAAGGTGCATGTGATGATCTCCATTTGAAAAATCACTGTGAAATTTCACTGTGTTTTCAAACTAGCGATTTTCATGCCAGATTTTTGTGTAATATGTCTCATTGGCAAAAAAAGGAACGTCGTGATGAGTGAGTCAGTTACTGAAAATGTGAACCCAGCCAGCCGGGAAAAGAGCCTCTCTTTAAATGAACAGGCTTATCTGGCGTTCAGACACAAGCTCATCACGCTTCGCTACAAGCCGGGTGAATATTTAAATACCGCGCAGGTGATGGATGATTTGGCCATGGGCCGCACGCCGATCAATCAGGCGATCCATCGACTGGCCACCGAGGGGTTATTGCAGATCATCCCGCGCAAAGGCGTGATGGTGGCACCTTTGTCGATAGATGATGCACTGGAGTTAATTGAGGTGAGATTGGTCAATGAAACCCTGTGTGTTGAACTAGCCAGTCAGAAAGTGATTGATTCACACATTCAACAGCTGCGCGAACTGAACCAGCAAGTCGCCAGAGCGAGCGAATCACGTAGTCGCGAAGAAATGATGTTGCTGGATCGCGAATTTCATCAGGTGCTGGCCGATATCGCCGGAAACAGTCGGCTGTCAGATATTCTGAGTGTGATTCATGCGCAGGCACAGCGCTTTTGGGCGACAACGTTGTCCAATGTCGTCCATATGGATGAAGTCATTGCGGAGCATAATGAGATTATTGACGCGCTGGAATCCGGTGACACGCAACGAGCGGCCGATGCCGCACGGGCTCATATTTTCTCGTTTAAGCGCGCCCTGCTCTCGACCTGACTTCTCCGGAAGTTTTCCACATGGCGAGGTGTTAAGCGCTTTTGCTGACAAGGCGCCCAGCAACCGACTCGCGGTGACTGGGCGATTCAATTTTGCTGCCGAATTTAGCGGCGACTTGAAATTCTTCTGCTGTAAAAGCGCTTTTTCTTTTTACCATGAACGATGGCATAAATAGAAAATGCCAGCACTAAACATAATACAAAAACCAAAACCAGCTGTGACATGACCCGCCTTATTATTGTTTACAGACAATACCTTTCGCAATATAGATCAGTGCTCGCTCAGAAAATGAACTCCTGATATGCAAACGCCTTTTGCAGTATGAAAAGTTGTTTTTTATCGTTGAATAACTTCTGTTCATCAGCGATGCAATATCCGCAATCTCAACACCCAATGATTTCATGTAGATGATTTGCATACTTTGCAGCGATAACCTGACGGCTCTACTTTCATGCAGTATCACCGCACTCATGATGTAGCACAGTAGCGCATTGGCTGATGATCTCAGCGAAACAAAATGAATACGGGAATAGATCTCGTAATTGTCGTTATCCTGCGTCAGCACAAAAATAAATGCGCGTTCGCCGTATCTTTTTCTTAATACGAAAACATCATTCATTCTTGCCTCCAGAGACATCGAGCAGGCATTGACGATAATGATGGTACTGCCGGTTGGTTGCTGTGGAAATCTCTCACGCATCATGGCTGAAATGCCGGCTACGGTATATTGGCAATCTGAATACAGCACGAGCGAAGTCGTTCCCAGATTAAGTACCCTGGCGTTAGTAAGTGGCATACGAATACTCACGCAATGTTGCAATGAATTAGGTTTTTTCTGATTTACATTGGACTTAAGTCTCAAAAAAATCATACACCTTTCATATCTTGCCGCGCAGGGTTATTTCATTTTGCTTGCGTGTTCTTAGCGGAATGCTTACGCACCAGCAATAAGACATGCCGATGCGGGGTGATTTATTCAAATAATTGGGGTTTGGAAAGGAAAAAATCTTCGATAAATTTGAATATGAAGAATTTAGCACGCCGCTACTAATGAACTTTACGTGCCACTCTAAAATGGTGTCTGCGTGGCAAGCGTTGCGCTGCTAACGGCAGCGCACCCATTTATTTCACGCTCATCAGCCGCTCATCCGCCCCGATTTTACGTGGAGCTGACGGATTGATATCGCAATTACGCGGCAGCAGTGCCGTAATAATGCCGGCCACCACCAGCGATCCCGCCAGCCAGCACACCGCCACACTCTGCCCATATAGCATCGTCATTATGCCGACCAGGTACGGCCCGCAGAATCCGCCCAGATTACCCAGCCCGTTGATTACGCCACGCGCACCTCCCGCGACTTCTGGCGAGGCGATACGGCCGGGAATCGACCAAAATGGGCTAGTCGCCGCTTTCAGGAAGAAACCACACACCACCAGCGCAATGTATGACGCGACGATATTGCTGTGCAGCACCACCGATGCCAGCAGCGCAGCGGCGAAGCAGAACAGGGAAACCATCACCCACAAACGGCGTTTTCCTGTACGGTCGCTGAGCCACGAAATCGCATATATCCCCAGAATAGTGGCAACAAACGGGATCGCCGCTAACAACCCCACCCCCGCCATATTCGTGCCGGTGAGATTTTTCAGAATGCTCGGCAGCCACAGCGTGTAGCCGTAATCGCCGGTCTGATAGAAGAAGTTCAGTGCCACCAGTTTCATCAACCCCGAATTGCGGAACACGGCTTTCAGTGGCGCTTTGCTGACCGGTGCCGCATTGCTATGCACCGCACGATCGCGCGCCAGTTCGCGTAACAGGTACTCTTTTTCACGCGTGGGCAGCCAGCGCGCCTCTTCCGGCCGATCGGCGATCACCAGCCACCACACCAGCAGCACCGCCGCAGACAGTAAACCTTCGATAATAAACAGCCAGCGCCAGTCGAGTACGTTGATGATGTAACCCGAGATCGGCGCGGTAAACATGCCACCCAACGGCGCGAACATCATCACGAAGGCGTTGGCGCGTCCGAGTTCTTTTTCCGGGAACCAGTTGCTGACCATGGTGAGTACCACTGGCAGCATACCGCCTTCGGAGATACCCAGCACAAAGCGCAGCGCCAGCAGTTGATAGTGGTTGGTGACGAAGCCGGTGGCGATAGAGACTATCATCCACGCGATAAGTGACCAGGCGATAAAGCGTTTACCGCTGCCGTTCACCGCGATACGTCCACCCGGCACCTGTAAGAACAGGTAACCAATAAAGAAGATGCCGCTGACCATACCGGCCATCTGGCTGGTGATCGCCAGGTCCTGATCCATGCCGCCCGGCAGCGCGAAACTGATGTTCACACGGTCCATAAACGAGATGATGCAGGTAATTAAAATCGGGGCAATAACGCGATACCAACGTGTTCCGGGGATTTTCTCGTGCATAACGCCCTCTCTCTTTGCGCAACCATGCGTAAACTCTATGGCTTCTTATTAAAGAGAGTTTGGTAATAATTATTGCGATCCTAATCACTGGGATGAATGTTAAGAAACTGTGTTACTTACGGCGTGATCGCAGGGGCAAAATTCTCCGGTTTTAGAGCCATCAAGCGCAGCCATACGATTTTTGGCGGGATGATTGATTAGGATTGGTGGCTGAAATAGCAGGTGTAACCTGATGCCGTAACATGACACGCAACAAGGTCGCCATTAATGGTGAAATGCTGGTTAGTTAAGTGACGGGTGATAACGCAGTCTGGAGTCGCTTTTGGGCTGCCGGTCCTCGCGCCGCTAACGCGGTACCTTCACTTTATTCGTCAGCCGGGCGGACCGGCGCAGACGGAACATCCCTGTTCCGGCTGCGCCTTTCGCCAGCATCCATGCTGGCTCTCCTGGCTTCCTCACTCCGTTCAGCGCTGCGAAATGCCAGCCCAAAAGCGCCCCCAGCCTGCTATTAAGCTTCAGTGCGTACTGTTAATAATAAGGGCATGACGTCTTTGGTTTTGGTGCCTGATATCATTTCAACCACGCCTGCGACGCATCAAGCGCCACGCGACAATCACCACCAGCAACACAATGATCGCGCCGATCATACCCGGCAACATCATCGGTTGCAGACGCGCCAGCAGCGGTGGATGACCGCCCTTTCTCACCCACGCCACATCACCCGCCGTCACGGTAACCTCGGCATTGCCGTAATGCGCTAACACGAAGTTGCTGATATCGGCGACCTGCTGGTCATTCAGTTTGTCGACATACGACGGCGAACTGAAGCCCGGCATCAGCACCTGATGATCAGTCGTGTCGCGCTGCACACCAAACAAAATGGCCGAGATCAGGTTGTTGGGATTACGCAGTCCGGTTGCCGTGTTATGGAACAATGATGGATAGGCCTGGTTAGCACTGCCCGCGCCATCTGGCTGGTGACAGCTGGCGCAGTTGCCGCTGAACAGCGCCGCACCGTTATCCAGCGAGTGATTGGCGTTGTTCGGGTTGCGCCCACGCACACTGTTTTCCACATCATAAGGCGCGCCGTAACTGAAGGCTGGAATGGTGTCCCCTTCATCACGAATTGGTGCGGTGCCTTTCAGGTAAGTGGCAATAGCATGCAGATCGCTATCCGGCAGATATTGCAGGCTGTGCTCAACCGCTTCCGCCATACCGCCCGCGGCCTGGTTTTTGCCCGGTGCGCGTCCGGTTTTCAGATACTGCACCAGCTCGTCATCGCTCCAGCCGCCAATACCGCTCACCTCATCCGACGTGATGTTTGGCGCATACCAGCTGCCCAGCGGTCCGCCAGCAAGTGGATGATCCTGCTGCTCCTGCATCATAAATCCGCGCGGAGTATGACAGGTATTGCAGTGTGCCAGGCCGTTGACCAGATAGTTACCGCGATTCCACTCCGCGCTTTTGCTGCCGTCGTTCTGCCACATCTTGTCGTTGGCGAACATCATGTTCCAGAAACGCATGCTAAAGCGCAGGTTGAATGGGAATGGCAAATCAGTCTGCGGGTTGTGCTGCGCCTGCGCTTTGACGCCATGCATCATGTAGTAGTAAAGCGCGTGCAGATCTTCATCGGTCATCATGCTGTAAGAGGTATATGGCATCGCCGGATAGAGTTGCGCGCCGTCCGCGCGTACACCGTGCCGCACCGCCTCGGAGAACTGGGCCTCGCTATAATTGCCGATGCCGCTGCTATCCGGCGTAATGTTGGTGGCGTAAATGGTGCCCATCGGTGACGCAATACCGTATCCACCGCTGTAAGGATTTTTGCTGCCCGGCGCAGTGTGGCACGCCTGGCAATCAGACGCGGTGGCAACCTGTTCACCTTGACGCAGCAAATTCACGTCCAGTGTTTCCGCTTGTGCGCCATACGCCATCAGCGCGAATAAGCTACCTGCAAGCAGCGTTTTCATGCGAACTCCTTCATACGCAGGCTGATGTCATGTGCCGCTTTCAGGCCGAGCGCCGCCATGGTCAAGGTGCTGTTGACCACGCTGGCGGAAGGGATCGCGCCACCGCCCGGCAGCCACAGGTTTTCATGATCGAAGGCACGGCAGTTGCCATCCACGACCGCATCTTTGCCACTTTTGCCCATAATTACGCCGCCCATGATGTGGTTGTTGGCGTTCAGGCCTTTGCTGATAGCGAACTCTTTGCCGTTAAACAACTTGCCGATTTTCTCTAACTGCTCATACGACACTTCCGCGCCCTTACGCACGTAATCGCCGACGTCGTAATAGATATCCGGGCACGCCAGGCCGTGCGGATCTTTGCGGGTTTTGCTTAGAGTGAGACGGTTTTCCGGATCCGGCAGTGGTTCGAGACTGATGGAGATATCAACGCTGTGCACCGAGCGATAGCGAATCTCCTCATCCAGCGCTTTGCCGACCAGGCCTTTCTTCAACGCTTGTTGGGTGGCTGCCACTACGCGCGAGATGTTATTCAGAATCATTTTGTTAGCCGAGTAATCGCGACGGAACTCGCCATCACGATAGCCGACCATGCAGCTACTTTGCGCCGGTCCACGTCCCAGCCACACCGGTTCTTCAGTGAGGAATGAGCAGTGGAAACCGGAGTGATCCATCATGTTACGACCGACCATATCGGAACCGTTGGCGATGCCGTTCGGGTTACCGCCGTTAGCCGCCAGCAGCAGCAAACGCGGAGTTTCGATGCCGTTACAGGCCAATGCAAACGCTTTACCCGAAGCTTTGTGCGAGGCGCCAGACGCATCTTTCCAGTGCACGGCGGTGATGCGGTTATTGCCATCAGTATCGATTTTGTAAACTACCGCTTCGGCCAGCACCACTGCGCCATTCCGCTCGGCGCGTTCAATGTGGTGGATGCCGTTGTACATCGCGCCGATCGGGCAGATCGGTTGGCAGTTATTGTTGCCGCAGCAGGTTGGACGCCCTTCCCACGGACGCGTGCTGCGCCCTTGTGGAATCGGCACCAGGTTGTAACCGTGCGGATTCACCACGCTGGCGAAATAGTTATCACCGTGGGCAAACGGCACCATATCCATCGGGTAAGGCTGGCTGCGTTCAACCGGCGACTGCATATGCGGATCGTTCGGCCCCGCCACACCAATTTCGTTTTCCGCGCGGCAATACCACGGTTCCAGCTCGTCATAGCTGATTGGCCAGTCACGTCCGACGCCGTATTTTGACTGCATCACAAAATCGCTCGGGTGATGACGCCAGCACGATGCCGCCCAGTGCCAGGTGGTGCCGCCTACGGTGCGCAAATAGCCCTGCTGAAAACTGGACGCGTTAGGGCCGGTCACGTTGACATAGTTGTTCGGCGGGAAGTAAAGCGGCGCGGGCGCGAATTTGGACTGCGGATACAGTCCCTGGAAATCTGACCCAGCGCGATTCGCAAACGGCATGTTGCGCCAGTTTTCTACCGCTTGCGCGCGGTCAATGCGTAAACCTGCTTCCAGTACCAGCACCGAGTAGCCCTGACTGACGAGTTCGTTCGCCATCAATCCACCGACCACACCTGAGCCCACAATCACAATGTCCGCGGAGGCATCACCCTGCGCAGTAAAAGTTGGTTTTTTCATGATTTTTTGTCGTTTTAGTTTTGAGGAAATTACAGCTGTTCGATATGACCGTCGTGCTCATCCGGCACCGGTGCGGTCCACCAGATTGGTCCATTGCCGCAGTAAGTCGGCACCACCAAACCATCGCTGACCGTCTGATACATCAGCGCCTGTTTGTAAGCCACCAGCGTGCCGTGATAGTCATCCCCCACCGTGCCGGTGTACCAGGCCGTGACGATTTGATAGAGGAAATCATGCAGGCCCGCGCTACTGGCTTTTGCCAGAAAATCATCGGCACTGATTTGCGGAGTGACCAACGCGCTGAGTTGGGCAAGACGGGGCACAAACTGCGCGTCACGCTGCGCCAGGACCTAGTAAAAGCGCGCAGCAAGAGTCACATCCAGATGTTTGTGTTCGGTGATTGCTTGTGAGATCTGCACAAACTGTTTCACCGCGTCGCTGGCGTGAATCACGCTGGCCGCAAACGCCCTCCCTGGCAGGGCTGCGACCGCACCCGTCACGGTTAATCCGAGTGTGGCGAGCAGAAATTCCCTGCGGGTGGAACCGGTTCCATTTTTAACTACAGAAACGGTTTCGGGTGCAAAATGTCGTTTCATGGGGTTACCTGATGCTGAGACAAAAGAGGAGAAAGCCAACCGGCGCTATCCTAACGACTAAGTTGCAAAACTGTTATCAGGATTTGAACGAAATCCCATTAAACGGTGTGGATTTAGCTCTAAATGATAATTTAGCTCAAAAATTGTTGGGTTTGGGATAGTTGCGAGGAGGGATTGAATGTGGGTAAAAATTAATCACACAGACAGTTGAACGCTATTTAGGTTATGATAATATTCAATAATCAACATAACCAAATCAGGAGTTCCTCCATGAGTCTCATCGAACAACATGCAGGGGTTTCCACATTGATTGGCACCCCTAAAGAAGTCAAAACACGGTTAGGAAAATCTCAGGCTAATCAGGTATTAGTGGTGTCCTTCGATAACATCAGCAACCTGCGCGTGCTCAGTACGCTGACAGAAAATATTTCTACTGTAGCTTCAACCATGTTTGAAGTTTTTAAAGAGCGGCAGGAGAAGCAGTCACTCGAGATATTGGTTGGATCGATGCTGCCCAAGGCCCCTGCCTCACCACACCTGATGAAAGAAGCGGCCATGCTGTTGCAAGCACGTAAAGCCGTGTTGGAAAGTGGGAACTGGTTAACCGCCGCTGACGTCTCGCAGTTAGCCGGTTTGAGTACTACCAATCCCAGTGCTCAACCGAATAAATGGAAAAAAAGCGGCCAGATATTTGCGATTCACCACAATGGCATTGATTACTTCCCGGATTACGGTCTGGATCGCAATACGCAATTTCGACCATTAAAAGCGCTCTCTGAGGTGTTGAAGATATTCGCAGATCATAAAGATGGTTGGGGAATCGCGTTCTGGTTCTTGTCAGTGAACAGCTTTCTTGGTGGTCAACGCCCACAGGATATGTTGGCGAAACACTCAGAGCGGGTGATTGAAGCCGCAAGGGACGAAATCGAGGGGGTTGGACATGGATAAACGGCCAGAGCAAAAACAATCACATCCCCTGCCCAGTTTGATGGCAGGGGAAATCATCCCCGCACCGCATCCCACCCAAAGCGCTCATGCCCACTGGCGATTCAGCGAGTTTGCTGAATGACGCTTATGTCTATGGTGCCGTTCTAGACCTGGCCGTGAGAATTGGGGTGCTGATAGTCCCTGGCAAGAAAATTACTCGCACTTTATTTAAACAACTCATCCCGAAACTTAAACAGCTCCGGATCGGAACTCAGTCCGAGTTTTTTCATGCCGGTTTGCTTGTGACCACTGATGGTTTTACGGCTGCGTTTTAGTTTCCCGGCAATGTCAATCACGCTCATGCCGTCCAGATACAGACGGATCACTTCGGCTTCGCGCGGTGTCAGCAAGCGATTAATGCGCTCGCACATCGGTAACAACACGCTACCTGGCGTCTGCTCGATTACCGGGACGTTGCGGTTACGTGTTGGCATTTGCGACAAATCTTGCGCGATGTTATCCGGGATAAAGCGCCCATTCGCCGCCACTGCGCGGATCGCATCGAAGTAGCGTTTCGTTTCTTCTCGCTTATTGATGTAACCCTTTACGCCCACCAGCAGTGCAGCGTGGATCACCGCCAAACTCTCCATGGAAGACGTCATCAGGATATGAATATCCGGGAAACGCGCACGAATTTGACGGATCAGCGACAAGCCATCCAGCTCATCGTCATCCAGCATGTAATCCAGCACCAGCACATCCGGACGACAGGCGGGTAACCAGCTCATCAGGTCACGACTGGTGCTAAAACTGCCCAGTAACTTGATGTCGGGTTGACGGGTGACCGCAAACTCAAACGAAAGTCGGATCATCGGATGATCATCCAACAGAACGACGGAAATCGCCGGGTGTGTGTGTCGTTGCATCATCTACCTCTGTCAGTGCGTGCGCGGGAAAGAACAGCAGAATACCCACTGACAAGACCTTTCTTAATCGGCCTTCCCTTAAGGGCGTGTCAGAAAATACTTATGCCTGTTGATCCAAGACAATCCCTGTCTTCTTTCGCCCCGCTGCCAGGCATGATAGCCGGACTTTTCCGAACCTACCGTGCGAAAACCGAATAGACCTCGTTAATCATGAATCTGCTTGCCTCACTGATCACCGGACTGATGTTACTGCTTGGCTTACCCGCGCTGCTGCAAGCCGAAACACAGCCGTTAGCGTTATTGCCGCGTGTTGAGATCAATCCGCCTGCCCTCGATTTTTCACCCGAGGTCAATGCCTGGCTGGAGACACATCCGGTGATCGATGTCGGTATTTGGGGCATCTCGCAGCCGCCGATCAGCCAGGGTCTGGAGCGCGGTCAGCTGGCGGGGATTGACGCGGATTACCTTGCGGTGATTGAGAGCACGCTAAACGTGCACTTTCGTTTGCAGCACTACCGCGGCAGAGATGAAGCACTCGCCGCCTTGAGTCGCGGCGATATCACCATGTTAGCGGTGTGGAATCCGGCACTGGATAAATGGAATCAGGTGAAAGCGTCACTGCCCTGGCTGCACGACCGGAGCGTGATGGTCACGTCAGCCCAACGCGGCAACAGCGCCCTGCCGCTGGAAAATGATCTGCTGACCATGCTGGATGATGTCAATCCGCTACCGCACGAGCCTCATGGCGAATCACCTTTTGGCTTTCAGGATTATCAGCACGCAATCAACAGCGTGGCATTTGGACAAAGTCGCAGCGTGGTAATGAATCATGCCACCGCGCGATTTCTCACGCGTAACCGACAGGTTGAAAATATCTGGCTGGTGCCGCACCCCACACAAAGCGATATCAATTTGAGTTTCGGCGTCAGCAAAAACGCACCAGAGTTGCTCAGCGCCGTGGATGAGGTGCTCCAGCATCTGCCGATGGTCAGCCGCTTACGCATTGCGCAGGGTTGGGGATTGGATCAGGACAATCTTGCTGGCATCAAGCCGCTGGCATTAAGCGCCAGCGAACGTGACTGGTTGCGTTCGCACCCGCCGCTTACCGTGTTAGTTGATGCGCGCCGTGCGCCATTCAGCTATGTCAATTCACGCGGTCAACCCGATGGACTGGCGGTGAACGTATTACAGCTGTTCACCGAACGTTATGGCCTGCAATTTAATTACAAGGTGGCTCACAGCGACCGGGAAATGATGCAGCTGATCATCCGCCATCCGGATGCGATTCTGACCCAAATGCTCAGCGTCCCCGGCGAGGCAGAAACGGCACAACCTGCGGGCCAGGTGACTCTGCCGTGGCTGGTTACCCCGGCAGTATTGATGATGGTGCGCGACAGCACCCGCCCGGCTACGCTGCACGACCTGAGCGGCGAGCGCATTGCGGTGTCACGCCGTAGCCCGCTGCTGCCATGGCTGAAAACCTGGTACCCGATGGTGCAATGGGTAGAAAGCGACAGCGTGACGCAGGCGTTGGATTGGCTGGATCACACACGCGTGCGTGGCGTAGTAAGCAGCCAGTTTGCTGCGCAGTACTATCAGCGTTATCAGCAAGAAAATCGCCTTTATCCGGCGCTGGCTCTGCCGGTACGCCCTTTCAATGCCAGTTTTGCCGTCGCCAATAATGATCCCACCCTGCTAGCGATTTTAAAT
The DNA here is from genome assembly GCF_009830025.1 of Pantoea sp. Taur. NCBI lineage: Bacteria > Pseudomonadati > Pseudomonadota > Gammaproteobacteria > Enterobacterales > Erwiniaceae > Pantoea > Pantoea sp. Taur. The sequence goes on along the minus strand of NZ_SZZZ01000001.1, from coordinate 386,075 downwards.
CGTGCCCTGCAGCAAACCACGCCGCAAACCTTATTGAAAATCGCGGAAAGCTGGCGCAGCGCGCCGCATCATGAAAGCCAGCCGCTCACCTCGCTGCCGTCGGTGCGTACGCTGGCGATGGTGCTGGCGGGCGTGCTGTCTGTCGCGCTGGCGGTGGCTTTCTGGATTGGTTTTTTACGTCAGAAGTTACGGGCGCTGGCGGAAAATTTACACCATCGCCAGACGCTGATTGAGCAGTTACAGGATGCGCGAGAAGAGACCGCGCAGGTGCTGAAATCACGTAGTGCGTTTATGAAAAGCATGAGCCATGAGGTTCGCACGCCGCTTAACGCGATGATTGGCCTGATGGAGCTGGAGATGGCACGTCATCAGGCTAAAGGCAGCTACAACGAGAATCTGCAAACCGCCTATGAATCGGCCTGCTCACTGCTGACACTCACCAGCGACATGTTTGATATTTTCCGCGCGGAGCATGATGACACTGACGCGGCGATTCGCGTGGTCAACCTGCCCTCGCTGGTGCACAGCACAGTGGCACTGTATCGCCAGCAGGCCGAGGAGCAAGGCTTAACGATTTCCACCGGAATTGAAATCGATACACCGCGCATGGAGTGCGATCCGTTGCTGATCATCCGCGTGCTTTCCAGCCTGCTGCGCAATGCCATCAAACATGCCGCCTGCGGTGAGATTAAAGTCGCTCTTTGTCAGTTAGCCGCTCCAGGTAAAAGCGGTGTGCCGCTGGTGATGGAAGTGAGCAACGCAGGCGCAGCCGTTCACCCCGCCACCTCATCCGCCCATGACGGTGCGGATACCGGTTTCAGTCTGGCAGGATGCGCGCGGCTGGCAGCAGCGACAGGCGCTACCTTAACGGTGGATACGTATAGGAAGCAAGGCATGCTGGTCAGCCTGCATTTTAGTGCCAAACCCATCGCATTCAAGAGCCTCACGCCCATCATGCCGGACGCGAAGCCGGGCACCGTATTAATTGTCGATGACTATCCGCCTGCCTGTTTGCTGCTGAGCCAGCTGTTACACAAACTCGGACAGCGCGTGCTGACCGCCCACAATGGTCGCGAGGGCCTGGCGTTATGGCAGCAGTATCGCCAGCAGATTACCGCCGTGATTACCGATTGCACCATGCCAGAGATGGATGGCTTTGCCATGACGCGCGCTATCCGCGCCGCTGAACAGAAAACCGGTTGCACGCCACTGCCCATTTATGGCCTGACGGCGCTCAGCCAGCAGGAAGTGACCGATGCGGGCACTGACTCTGGCATGAATGCCTGTCTGACCAAACCTCTCTCACCTGACCAGTTACAACAGCTGCTCCACCCACAGAAGTCCACAACAGAGACTCAGCCTGGCGCGTTGTGCGCCCCGGTATGAAACGATGCGTACACTACCCCATCAACCTGAAAGGAGATCACCCTGATGCGTGTGATTATTTACGACGGCCATCCACTGATGCGCGATGGTCTAACCCAACTGGTGAGCGATCGTGGCCATATGATCATCAGCGCCACCTCCAACGCCAGCCAACTACTGCAAGCCGCTCATCAGAAGCAACCCGACCTGATCATTCTGGATCCGGTGACCTTGCCCGCCGCGATACTGGACAAACTCAATCGTCCCTATGCGCGCGGCAAGCGACTCAGCTGTTTCGTCTATTCCGGCAGCCGTAATGCAGAGCTGTTGCTGCGCGGTGAAGGGGTGATGATGCAAGGCAGCTTGAGTAAACACTTCAGCGATGAGGCTTTGCATGAAGCCGTGGATGGTCTGGCGAAAGGCATCGCGGCACCGTTACCGCTTACGCCGCCGGGGCAGCGTTTAGGCAAAAACGGTGAAGCAGATTTGCGCGTATTACAGAAACTCACGCGGCGTGAACTGCAAATTTTGTGTCGTCTGGGTGCGGGCAAATCGAACAAAGAGATTGCCGCAGAGATGAAGTTAAGCAACAAAACCATCAGCACCTACAAGCGCAGCATCATGCTGAAGATGCAGACGGAAAGTCTGGGGGAACTGATCGATTTAGCACAGAGGAATGGATTTTAATCGCCCATCGCCATCACACGCTGAAAGGTGTGATGGCGATGGCTGGCGCCGATCCTCTGGTGTCAGGCATCCTTGATCTCACCCAAGGTTTCCACCTGCTTTAGCTGTTCCGCATAGCGCTCAAGTCGGGTGAGTAATGCGGAGAAATCGCCCTGAAGCACGGCATCTTCGCGGCACTGCTTCTCCAGCGCTAAACAGGCATCCGCCAGCGCATTCTGGCGTGCAATGCGCACGCTGCCCGCCATGCGATGCGCGAGTTCGGCTATCTGGATGCGATGTTCCGGCAGGTGCAGCTGATGCATGCGCAGGAGATCTTCATCCAGCGTGGTGATCATCAGTTGCAGCATGGCGGTTTCCATCTGCCGATCGACATCGTCATTTACCTCGGGCGCGGTTACCGCTGGCAAGGTACCTTCCGGCTGCGCTTCACGTAACGCCTGTGCCAGGCTGGTGATGGAACACGGCTTGAATAAGCAGCTGTTCATCCCCGCCGCCAGACATCGCTCCATCACTTCATGCATGGCGTTAGCGGTAAAGCCGATAATCCAGGCCGCTTTGCGCCCCTGCTCCTCTTCCGATTCGCGCAGGATCTGCGTCAACTGATAGCCGCTCAAACCCGGCATATTACAATCGGTGATAATGATATCGAACGGCTGCTGTTGCCACAGGCTCAGCGCCTGATAGCCCTCTTCAGCCAGTTCCACCTCTTGCCCCAACCAGCTCAACTGACGCGCCAGCAACATACGGTTAGCGGCGTTGTCATCCACCACTAAAACGCGCATGACTGGCAGTTTTTCATCTTGTATCAACGCATCATCCTTGCTTTCTTGCGTTCCATTTACGCGCGGCAGCGCAAAGGTTGCCGTGGCGCAGGTTCCCTGCCCTTTTTCCGATTCAAGGGTTAAGCTGCCACCCATGTTTTCACAGATACTGCGGCTGATATACAGACCGAGGCCGGTGCCGGAACGGCGATTCTCTGCCTGGCTGAAGGGCCGGAATAAGGCGGCCTGCTGCGTGGTATCAATGCCGATGCCGCTGTCTCGCACTTCAATGCGGAAATGCACTACATCATCGGTTTCATCCCAGTGCTGCTGCAAACTCAGCATCACGCCACCCTGATCGGTAAATTTGATCGCATTGCTTAACAGATTCGACAGCACCTGTTTAATACGCAGCGGATCGGCCATCACCTGCATCACCGGCTCATCAGGAAACTGCTTGCTCAGACTGATGTTTTTATCCAGCGCCAGGCCCTGGAACACCTTCATCAGATTGTCGATCAGCTTGCCGGGCTGCACCGGTTCAGGATGATATTCCAGATGGCCGCCTTCAATGCGCGACAGATCAAGAATATCGCCGATCAACCCCACCAGGCTTTCGGCGGATTCGTAGGCGACATCCAGCGCCTGCAAATCATGCTGCCCCTGACGCCCTTTCTTCAGCGCCATATCCAGCATGCCGATGATGGCATTCATCGGCGTGCGAATTTCGTGGCTCATGGTGGAGAGGAACACCGATTTCGCCCGGTTGGAATCTTCCGCTCGCTGCCGCGCTTCACGCAGTTCGGCAAACAGCGCCTCGCGTTCGGAAATATCCATCCAGCCGCCAATCACGCCGATCACTTTGCCTTCACTGTTGTGATACGGCTGGATCCACTGATACACGGTAATGCCAATCGACGAATTCGGGTTGTCCCACAGGTCATAACGACGGTCTTCCAGGATCGCTTTATCGGTGGCGATCACCTCCATCATCTGACGATGGTAAAACGCAGCCTGCTCAGGGGTGCGCAATCCCGGATGTTCCACCATGGTCTTGCCCAGCGCTTCGTCATACTTCACGCCGGTTTCTATCAGGTAACGCTGATTGCAGTAGGTTAAACGGCCCTGATTATCGCGCAGGGACACCGGGAATGGCATGCTGGTCACTAACGTGCGCATCTGTGCCAATTGGTCGTTGAGCTGGCGACGCAGTGCCGCTTTGCGGCGGATTTCACGCCGCAGATACCAGGTCCAGCCCGCCAGCAGCAGCAAAATTACCCCGGCGGAAAGCGCGCTGACCATGACAATCGGGCGGAAACGTACCCAGACGTTATCCACCACCACCAGATCACTCGGACGCCAGCGGTTCGCCATATTCTCAATTTCTATCGGCGGAATGGAGATCAGCACTTTATCCAGAATGCCACGCAACTCCGGATCGGCTTTGCCGACGCCAAAGGAGATCCACGCCGGTTGTTCACCGACGGTGGCAACGATTTTCAACCGCGTGGCGTAGTGCGTTTTGATCTGATAATCCGCCATGGTGAGAATACTCACCGCAGCGGTGGCGTTGCCATCCAGCACGCTCTGCATCAGATCCTTTTCATTTTCGACCGGCAAAATGGTGATCTCGGGAAAACGCGCGCGCACCATGGCTTCAACGCCGGTATTTTTCACCATCGCCAGCGTCTGGCCGCGCAAATCGGGCAGCGAGTGGATGTCGTTGTTATTGCTGCGCACCGTCAGGGCAAAAGCACTGCGTAAATAAGGTCGGGTAAACAAAATCTCCAGCGCACGCTGCGGGCTGGGGGTGAGCGAGGCGAACATATCCGCTTCAGTGGTATTCACCTTGCGTAGCAGTTCTGAGGTGGTGTCCACGGTGGAGAAGGTAAAGCGCAGACCGGTTTTAATAGCTACCACGGAAAGCAAATCGCCGACCATGCCGCGCAGCGTGCCGTTACCATCAATAAAAGAGATCGGAGCCGCTTTATCTCCGCTGTACAGCACCACATTCACCGCTGGATGGGTTTTCATCCACGCACGCTCGGCAGGCGTAAAATCCAGTTTTCCGGTCCACTGATCGAGGCTGGTGGTATTCGGTTGCCACTGACGCAGCAGCTCCAGATTTTCGCTCTCTGGAATGCTGGCAAGCGCCTTATTCAGCAACCCCAGCAATTCAGGATCGCGCTTACTCAAGGCAAACCCCACTTCTTTGGCCGGCATCTGGCTAAAGCGGGCAATCCGCAGGTCGTTAAGGAAATTGCGATTTAACGCGTAGCTGTTGCCGAGAAAGACGCTTGCATGGCCGAAAGACACCGCGCTCAGTGCATCCTGATAGTTGTCGTAAAGGCGTAACTGGGCATAAGGATAGTAGCGTCGCACCTCTTCCAGCGGCAGATAGTCGCGCACCATCGCCACCGTGGTATTTTCCAGATTTTGCGGCAGCGGTTCGGTATGACTCATCTCAATACCCAATACTGGTTTTTCACTGGCGTAAGGCTGGGTCAGGACAAAGTTGCCGTCGTCGCGAAACGCATTCACTGACGGAATAAAATCGATCTCGCCGCGTGAAAGCGCGGTCCAGGCTTCATCGGGCGTGTCGAACATTCGCACACTGACCGGCAACCCCAGCTGATGCTGCATCAGCGCGGCGTAATCGGCACTCAGCCCTTCATACTCCTGACGAATATTACGCATGCCAAACGGTGGGGAGTCGTAGCGAAAAATCCCCATCACCAGGTTGTGCTTATGATTGATCCACGCTTGCTCGCTGGGGGTGAACACCAGCGGATGGAGTTCATCTGTCGGCGCGCGAGTCAGCAACTGATACTCTTCCGCCGCCAGCGGGTAACTCAGCAGTAAAATTCCCAGGGCCAGTAACGCACGCAGCATTCGCATCAGCGGCGCTTACAGCAGTTGATTGCGACGGGCGAAATCGATCAGTTCGATCAACGTTTCCGCGTTCAGCTTCTGCTTAAGGCGATGCTTATAGGTGCTGATGGTTTTTTCACTCAGCAACAGCTGTTCGCCAATCTGCTTATTGCCCATACCTTTGGCGATATGAATCAACACGCTAAGTTCACGATCTGACAGGGACGCCATCAGCCTGGCATCATCCGCGTCACCGGCATTGAGTACCGGGGCAAATTGATCAAAGCGGGGGAAATAGCTGTAGCCGCGCATCACCACACGAATGGCATCAGTCAGTTCGCTCAGGTCATCGGTTTTGGTGACGAAGCCATCTGCGCCCGCCTGCTGACAACGCTGCGCGAAATGGGCGCTGGCCTGGGAGGTCAAAACTAAAATCTTCAGCGGCAACGCCAGCGAGCGCAAACGCTCCAGCACCTGCATGCCATCAATCTTTGGCAGACCGATGTCGAGCAACACCAGGTCTGGCAGCAAATCACGGGTCTTCTGTACCGCGTCTATGCCGTTATCCGTTTCTGCAACCACGCTCATCTCGGCGCGCTCCAGCAGCATACGCACGGCAAACCGAATCACTGGATGGTCGTCAACGATGATCACTTTTTTCATGCTTGTTTGATATCCCGATGTTATCGATAAAAAAACACGAGCAAAGCGCCGTGTGAAGGCGGCTAAGATAACGGCTCAATACAGATTGATCTGTAGGAAATTGCTTATCCTTTGACCAGAAAAAAGCAGGCGAAAATCGTTAAAACCTTAAAAAACATAAGGTTTACTAAAGCAAGGTAAGTGTTTAATCCTAAGATAAATCTTGGGGATTTGCGAAGAAATCCTAAGGGCGGGAAAAGATTTTCTGCCAGCGCGGAACGTTATTGATTTAATCGTGGACCTAAAAACACGTTTAATAAAGGGCATTAAATAACGGGGCACACCTCACTCAGCACGCCCCTTTTTATGATTACCAGCTCCAGCGCACGCCGAGCGCCGCATGCCATGGCTGCTCGATATGGCGACCTTTTGCCGTACTCGCTTCGGCATAGATTTGCGTGTCCTGACGCAGTTGCGCCGCCACGCCCGCCGTCAACTGCCCGCGCGTGCCAGACAGATCGTTATTAAAACGATAGCCATTAATCTGGGTGTTGTTGCGGTTCTCCAACTCCTGAATCGCTGACAGGCGCAACCAGGGCTGCAACAACATGCCATTTTCCAGCATCAGGTCTTTACCCAGCATGCCGTGCAACGCGGCCTGTTGCGAACGTCCGGTGCCGCTTTCGGCCTGCAAACCGTTATCAAAGTGGTAACGATCCCCTTTCGTCCACAACGCTGCTATCTGCGCGGAAGGTTCAATAAACCAGCCCTGAGACAGTTCAATATGTTTACCGCCCTCCAGCGAAAGCCCGATGCCCGGCACGCTATAACCGCCGTGGATACGCGAACCATCAGACAGGCGCGCATCGGCACTGCTCTGGTAGTTATTGAACTTGATCACCGCATCGCTGAACCAGCCGTTATCCGCCAGCCAACTGGCGTAGCTGCCGACAAAGAAGCTGTTAACGCGTCCGCTGCTGCCGTTTGTGAAGTGCAGATCGTTGTTGCTGACCCCGCTGAACAAACCGGTTATCACCCGACTACTTTCCAGCGGATGAGCGCTGTCAACACCAATGCTCACGCCTGACTGCTGCTGGCGATAGGCCACCCCTGCGCCGTTATCGACGCGGGTTTCGCCGCCGAGGGTTTGCGCCCAGACACCGCCTTCGCGGTTCCCGCTGCGCAACTCTCCCATGCGGCTGCGTAAGGTGCTAAGTTCGGCATACCATACGGTGGGAAGTGCATTGGCGATGCCGAGCGCACTGGCCGCGCCGGGCGAAGGCAGGAAGCCACCCCCAGAACCGCTACCTGGCGTGTCACCACCGGCACCCGGATTTTCACCACCGCCCACTTGCTGTGCCGCCAGCACCCATTGATCACCGCGCTGCTCCAGTTGATAGCTAAAAGCACCCGCATCAACTTTGCCATTCGCCAGCTGGAACTGTGCACTGCTGCCGGTTCCGGTGCTGACCAGCGGCAATACGCCGTGAGGATCGGTGGGATTCGCGCCGCTATTGCTGTAGCGCAACAGGTGCGCCCCGCTCGCTTCGCCGTTGACGGTGAGGTGATCGCTGCGCAACGCCGCCAGATCGCCGTTCATCGCAAATGCGCCGCTGCCGCTCAAGGTGTTCACTTCCAGCGTTTTGAAAGCGCCGTTCTGAAAACTGATCTCACCATTATTGTTCAGCGCATTGAGCTGCGAATGACCGGTGAGTAGCCAGCGGCTGCTGCTATCGAGGTTCAGTTGATTCAGTCCGTCTACCGCCCCTTCCAGTGACGAATTATGGTTAAACGCCAGGCTGGCGCGACTGCCGGTTAAGGCACGCACATCACCGGTCAAAACAGTGCCATTGTTAGCTTGAATATCCGCCAGGGCATTGCTGTTGATTTGTAAGGCAGCCCCGTTGCTGGAGGTCAGTTGCGTATTATCCAGCATAACCTGGCTGACTTTGCTCGATGTTGGTGCGGAGGTGCTGATCAGCACGCCTGCACCCTGTTGTCCGCTGGCCGCTAACGTGGAGTTTTTCAGATTGAGCGTGCCTTCACTCACCCAGGCGGTCGGGCTATTGGCACCTGTGGCCTGAACATTAAGCGTATCGCCATCAATTGAAGAATCCACATAGGCCAGCAACCCCGCAGCACCTTTTCCTGCTGTGCTGACATCGGTTTTGCTCAGCGTGATATGACCGCCGCGAGCGGCAAACACGCCGAAGCCACTGTCACCGGTGGTGCTGATGGTGTTACCGCTGCCGGTTACGCTGTTTTCGGTATAAAGACCATAGCTACCCTGCCCAGCGGTGCTTAACTGGCTGTAATTCAGCGTGGCGGTGCCATACTGGGCGTTAAGCGCATGTGAGGCTGAACCAGAGGTGGCAATGCTGCTTTTATTCAGGCTGGCGGTGGATTGATCCATGGCAAGCCACAGGCCATCGGCGTTGCTGCCCTGCGTGGTGATATGGGTGTTCAGGAGGTCGGCGCTGGAGTAATTGTTGACATCAATACCTTTGCCACCCTGGGTATCGATGTTGACGCCATCCAGCGAGGTACTGCCACTCAGCATATATATGCCATCGCCATTTTCGCTGCGGATGTTGCTGTTACTTAACGTGATGCTGCCAAAACCGCTTTGCGCTGGGTTGTAAATTTCCACACCGCGCGTACTGCCGCTGGTGACGATATCCACATTTGAGAGCGTTTGATCCTGATTGCCAATCACCACGCCGCCAATCTGCACATTGGCCAGCGCGGAGGTAGCGCCCGCTGCCAGCGCCAGCAGGCAGGCGTTGGCCAGCACCGTTTTCTTCATTGCCATCGTCGTATCCTTATGAGTAGGGAGAAACGCGGCAACGATATGAATTGGCGGCTGAAGGCACTATCAGCGGGTGATTAACTGCGTGTAGGAAAGTACGGAGGCGCGAACGCGCGCCCATGCTTAGTTGATCATATCCAGCGAAAAGCGTGACTCAAACAGGGTGGAATTACTCACCGTGGCGGCATCCATACTCAGCTCCGGTTCCAGCTCCAGACGGGCGCTAAAACTCTTGCCGCTCAATGGCAAGCCGTTCGCACTGGCCGCAAAGCGGCTGTCGGCTTTCAGTACCAGTTCAGACTGCGGGGCTTTTTTGCCGTCACTGATATCACTCAACTGCACCGGCTGCCCATCCAGTCGCGCATCGGAGATTTTCACCTTCAAGCGACCTTTATCGCCATAGCGCAGGCTGCCATCGGCAGCACGATCGCCCTGAATCACCATTTTTATCGGCTGTGCAAACGGACACACCACGCTCAATGACATCACGCGCTTGCCGGGCGTGTAGGTGCTGCCGTTGTATTGCAACTGTCCGCGTGACTGACGACCATAATCGATATTGCTGTTACCGACCGAGACGGAACAGCGCGGATCGATGGGCATGATCTGCTGTGGCACTTCGGGTGCAGCCGCATGCAGCGGCTTAATCAACATCACACTCAGCGCCAGCAGTGAAAGTAAGCTTTTCATTTAATATCCTCTCAGCGGCACTGAGCGCTGCTGGTTTCAAAAAGTTCATTGGCCGGGGCCTGCTCCGGCAGATTAAGGCGGAAACTACAGATGGTTTTGCCTGAACTCTGCACATCCAGTTTTCCGGCGTTGTCGGCATCGGTAATAAAGGCACGGCCTTTCTCATCCACCACCGTGACAAACTGCCCTTGCTGGTTAAATACCGCTGCGCTGTACGGCACCGGTTTACCCTGTGCATCGGTCAAGGTCGCCAGCACACGGCGGTTACGCACCACGCTGAAATTAAGATGGCTGACCGCCCCGCGTGCAGCTTCGGTTTCGCCCCAGCCGTTGGCGATATCAACGTTCTTCGGCAGCGAACGGGTATCGACCTGCACGGTGGATTTCTGGAAACTGCCCACCGATGGGATCACCGCATAGCCCCGGCTGTCAGTCCAGGTCGGGCCGCCTGGGGTTTCCAGACGAATGCCTTTTTCTTTACCGACTTTGGCGATACCAAAGGTGTCGCCGACTTTATACGCCGATGGCGTGACGCCGCCGCCGTGCGCAACCAGCGAACCGCTGGCACGCGCTGAATAGCTGGTGTAGTTGTCTGAATCGCTGCTCACACTGCCGGATAGCTGGCTAATTGGCGTTACCAGATCCATCGTGCCGGTGCCGGAACTGCGTTTAGTACGGAAATCACGATCCGCCGCCAGCGACCAGCCGCGATCCTGGCTGCTGCGATTGTCATAGCGCACGCCGCCGCGCGCGCTGCGTTCGCTGGTGCTGATATAGCTGCTCATGCTCTGCCCGTCGCCGAACGGAATACTCACTGATAAATAGGCGCGTTTATCGCCCCGCGAATAGCGGCTGCCGCCATCCTGCGACAGGGTTAAGCCGACATAGCTGCGGCCAAAAGATTTGCTCCATGAGGCGCTGAGATAACTGATGCTGTCGCCTTCAAAGGTGGTGCTGCGTGCCCACGAGAACGAAAGGCTACCGAGCTGATCCACTGACCAGCCGAGGCCAAGGCCGACCTGATCGCGCGTGGTGCCACTTTTGCTGCTGTCTTCGCGCGCCAGGGTATCGCTGAGTTCACGATAGCCATAGGTCTGGCGCGAGTAGTTAATGCTGGCGTTCACTTTCTGGGTGATTGGCTGACTAAACGTTGCCGTGCCCTGCACACCTTTATTATCGTGACGATTATCCTGTGCGCCGGTGACCTGCAACGACAGCATAGATTGCTGCCACAGTTGAGAATTCAGGTTGGCACCGAGTGCTCGCCAGGGATCGGAACCGAACACGCCACCGTTAAGCGTGGTGCCGGGCGTCAGTATCCAGCCAGTGGCCAAGGTGGCCACCATCGGTGCCTCACCGCTGCCCTGCTGATCCATTTTACCGACGCCAAACGACAGGCCCGGTGCCATCGCGCTACCGTTGAGCAGCAACGCGGACGCAGGCACCACAAATTGGCGCTTGTTACCGTCGCTGCCGGTCAATGTAACTTCAAGATCGGAACGGGTGTTCAGCAACGGGAAGCCTTGTAAGCGGAACGGCCCGGCAGGCACAGTGGTGCTGTACACCAGCGCACCTGACTGACGCACTTCCACCACCGACTGACTGTCCGCGATGCCTTCCACCAGCCCGGGGCCGCCCTGATTGCCCATCAACGCCTGTTCCGGGAACATCTGCACGCCCAACACCTGCCCGGCACCAAACATCGAGTTACCGAGGTTGATCTGACCGGCCTGCATGACTTTCTTTAGCCCGGCAAAGGTGCGCTGCGCATAGGCGGCTTCATGGCGGAAATCATCGACGCCGTTAAAGCGGCTGAAGGTCTGACGGCTGCGGATAATCCAGTCGCCAGCGTTAAAACCAGCCTCAGTTCCGAGCTGCATAAACTCCAGCCCGGCCATTGCGCCGGTCGATCCGCTGTACTGCGCATCGTAGTTAAGCATCCCGGCGGTGCCGCCATGCTGCCAGTTGCTGACTTCATCGGCTTCGGTATTTATCGCATCCTGCGGCACCACCAGTTCGATTTGTGCATCGCTGGGGTTGAGATTCCATTCGGCCTGTGACCAGGCGTTTTTCAGGTCAAAACAGCGATCATCTTTTTTCATGCCCGATGGCATCAGCAAACCCGCTGATTTAATAAAATCGGCGTTAACGCAGGGCTGGCCCTGTTCATTGAATTGCATTTCAACGCGGCCACGGCTGTCGCCGTTCACTTTGAGTTCCACCATGCTGCTGCCCGCGAGAAAACGCGGCGCTGTCGAGAACTGTGTAGCCAGACTCTCTGGCAAACCCTGTGACTTCAGGGTTTCAATATCAAATTCGGTCACCTCTTCCGCTGCGATGACCGGGTTAACGGCACAGCACAACACGCTGAGAACGGCGACCGCCGTGCGCGACATTCGCATCGGCTTGCGGTAAAGGGACGCTTTCATGGCTTAGCGAGCCACCGGTGCATCATAGGCTTTTTCGCTGAAGCCCCAAGTGTTGGTTGGGATGATACGTACGCTGATGGCGCTACTCGCACTTTTGCCCTTTTCCAGCGTAAAGCTGGCTGATTTACCCGGCAGAATATAGGTCAGCGGCATGGTCCATCTGGCGTTATCAGGCAGCGTGGTGACTTCTGGGCTGAAACGAATCACATAAGGGGAATCATTGACGGCGATCAGCTGATTGCCTTTCTGTTTCCAGGTAAGACGTTTCCATGGCGTTTCGTCTTTCGGTACGCCAGCAGGACGGATCAACACCGGCAGGTTCTGACGAATCGACATGCGTACGACGTTTTCGCCTTTGTTCTGTGGTGGAATGCCTTCAAAAGTGACGCGACCAAGGTGCTCGGTTTTAAGCGGTGTTTTCTCGGTCATAATAAAACGTACTAACTGTTTTTTGCCAGGCTCTACACGAGCGGCTGGCGGAGTCAGGGACAACAGATTGGTGATGTTGTCGTCATCAATATTCTGCAGGTTAGTGACCAGCAGTAGTGGGGTGCTGTCGGTGTTGAGCACGTTCATAGTGGCTTCACCAATGGCCTGGTCAATCACTGTGATTGGAGCTTCTGGTACCATGCCAGAAGCAAAGACAGCAGAATAATTCAAGCAAAGTGCTGCAGCGCCCAATTTGAGTAGCGAAGAAAATTTCATAATCGGTTTCCATTAGTTTAAATGCTTATTTGCGCTGGCAGATAAACATATATCGTCGGTGTAGAGTCTTAAACACACTCTTAGCTGAATGGAATTATGCGTGCATCGTATGCATGCGTCACTTCGGCAATGGATTAAGTAGGGGTAAGAAAATACTTACAAGTCAAAAAATAATTAGCAATGAAATAAATATCGCCCGAAAACATACGAGGCGTAAAATCCCCCTATAATTAATTTTGCGAGATTTTTTGATTATGGAAATCCTGCCCAACTTAATAATTTAAAATACATGTGACTCTGATTTTTAATTTAAACACTTGAAATAAATACCAACAATATCAATAGCATCATCAGAATAATACATGGGGAATATTCAAAATCACTGAGCAGAGATATTCCGAAACCGACGTTTCTAAACGCTAGACGTATCGGAGCACTGTCTCTATGAATGAGTTCGCTCCTCCTTAATTCGACCGATGCCCGCAGCATCAGCCGAATTAAGGAGAACGAGGTATCCTGAATAAGGCGACGAGATACTTTACAAGAGCGACTGATTAAATAACCGCTTCATTAACGGCAATCGAGAGATTTTGTCGATCACACTAATATGCAGGTTTCTTAAAGTTGCCCGCTTCAGTTTTCGTTTGGCTCCATTGCCCGATATTGGCAGAAAAGTTTGACAATCAGTGACTGCAGTCACTTGCCCTTAAATCTCATACCCTAAGTAGCAGCGTCTTTGGATTCCGGAGAGATACAGTGAAATGCAATAATTCGGGTAAATATGCGGTCGAAATAGGTTCACGAAATTATGCGGCAGAACAGAATCAAGGCCCTACATGTCTAGAATAGCCCACGAGGAGTAATGAGAGGTCCTCCTGTAATTATTCCAAACAGGCTAAAGTGGAAGTTCACGGCGGTTAGACAGAACCAAGTATGGGTGAAGGATATTACCTACCTGTGACCTGACAGTGCTGGTTATTGCAGCCTAATGACTTAGAGATCGTTTTCAATGTACTTCTTATGGTTTTGTCGGTGTAAGCCGAAAAAGAAGGTGCTGCTTCACTTTAACCAAGGCAGTCAATATTAAAACCGTAAAAGACAAACATTTTTTGAGACCACACGTTCTGGAAGGCAGAAAGAGTCGTGATGGTTACCGCCATGATAATACGTTTGCAGAAATCTTTATTAATTTCATGAAAACATGAAAAAAATGCCATTTTATTTCCGTAGCGCAGGAAAAGGATGCAGATATTTTTTGATTTTATTGAACATTTAACAAATCAAACATCGGTATTATTCGAGCGGTAAGATGTAGTAGACAGAATATAAGAAACAATACTACCTACGATTCGAAAGCACCTAGGCTACCCGTTCCGATTAAATTTCGATTTCTATTTCTATTTCGATAATACAGCATTAATCTATTAATATTTTCCCGGGAATCACTGCAACAAGCATTCGAACATCGATTAAATTGATTCAAAAGAAAACATAAATTCTGAAAAATAAATACTTACAAAAAAAACCCCGGGTTACGGGGCAATTAAAACCACCTCATACTAATTAAGGAAGATAGACCAGCTCCAGTGTGGTCAAACCGTCAAGTTTAATAGTCTGTGTCAAAGGAAGTTCAGACTTCTTATTTAAATAAGCCTGCACGCTTAATTTACCACTCATATTTGTGAACGCTAGCGGTGTTAATGTATTTTTAGTTGCCCAACTAACACCACGTGCAGTTGTATTACTAAACAGCGTACCGACTGTGGCCTTAGCCCAGGAAACAGCGTTGATGTTACCTGTGGATAACATATCAACATCAACACCATCTAATTTTACCGTAGCTGGATCAATTCGAGTTGAATAACCACCGATCTTAGCTGTACCCGCCATACCTAACCCTCCGACAGCCACATCCCCCAATGTTCCCCCAAAAATAGGGATATCAGATACTTTGATAGCAGCATAGCCAGAAGCCCCTTCGGGAACAGGTGCAACTGATGTATCTGGACGGCCGTTGATAGTCGTAAGCATAACTTTAGTAGGTGCAGTACAATTAATTCCCACATCAATTTCTTTCAAAGACAGTATGGTATATCCAGTCGAAGATAAACTGCTCGGACTAATAGTACCGTAGTCAACGGTACCTCCACCGGTCAATGTAGGGGTACAAGTACCCGGGTCAATACGGCCAATTACTTTCAAGTCGATATTAGATGCTGCCTGTGCACCAAGAGTTGTAGCCAATACAGTCAACGCCAACAAGGATTTTGTCTTCATTTTCATCTTTTAAATCTCAAAATAAGGTTAAGTTAAACACCGCAACATCCCTTTATCAGCCTTATTCAGGAGGGGGCTTTATTTCCCTGTGATGCTGCGGCATGAGGTGTATTATGGGGTATTGCAGAGTTGTGCTATAGCAGGGAAGGATTAGGCGGTTGTCAGAAACTACTTAGCAGCCCTTACCAATATTTAGCTAAAAAAAAGCCCCGACGGAAAGTCGGGGCAAAAACCTACTCGATTCAGAATATAGGCTCAAAATAACACTGGCGTCAGGCATGAACTTAACCAGTAGATAAATAATGCCTAACTTTCTTTTTATGGCATGTCAGATATTCATTACAGTCGTGTGGGAAAAGGCTTAGGGTTATATTTTTGACAGCATTGAGCCATCTATATAGAGAACTACTTCAACACCCGTACCGTTTTCACATCAATCTCCACGCTGTTCCAGTCTTTATCCACTTCACCTTCTAGGCGCACTTTATCGTTTGGCGTGATGTTCTGCCCCATCCAGTCTTTATCATCAATTTCGACATTGACGCTGCCGCTGGCATCGCGGAATTCATATAATTCATGGCTGATCATGCGAACAATATTCCCTTCCAGCACTACCCAGGAATCATCACGCAAGGTTTTCGCCTGTGCCGCGCTGACCATGCCCGGTGCAGGACCTTTAAACCCGCCCTGGTTGTAACCTGCTGCGGGTTGCTGTGGTGAAACAAAACCGCCCTGCTGTGCCAGCGCACCAAAAGAAACAACACCCAGTGCCAGTGCGATTAGTGATTTTTTCATCTTAAAACTCCCAGAAAGAGATAACTCAAAAGAGCTGGGAGCATAGATTTGAGGGATGAACGAATATATAAGACCAGTCGTGGATGATGGTTTTAATTAGTTAAGAAAGTAAGGGTTAAAATTAGTTTGGGTGATCATGATAAATCTACATCCCTCAATCCAATGTTCGTGCGTTGAGGGGGAAAATCGATATCTGCAACACCAGGCATAGCCAAAGCATCCTGAATGTTGCGTTGCTCACCGGTTAGCTTTTGGTAATCTCTAAACGTCAGCAAAACATAGGCGGACTCGCCACGTTCAGTGATAAAAACCGGTCCATTTTCAGTCATCTTCAGAGCCGCTGCAGTCTTTTGGGTAAACACTCGGCTAGATATCGTTGATATTTCCATTGAATGCCTCTGATTTCTTTCAAATGTCGCCACATGATACGCGAGATAAACCAGATTTTTGAAACTTACATGTGCGAGCGAAAGTGCTGGGTAGCTATGGCTTGACCAGCCAATGGCTATGAAAAATAAGAATAGCGGTGATAAATCAGCAGCGGCGTTTTCACATCCTCCGGCAAGCGCTCACTCAGCGGCTGCTCAAATATCGCCAGGCACTGCTCAATCTCGCGGCGCATATCATGACCCAGCACCATATCCATCGTGCCCTTCTCCAGCAGCACACGGCTGGATTCACTCAACTCATGTCCGGTGAAGATCACCTGATCCTGCACACCAAAGGCTTCCAGGGCTTTGGCCACACCTTCGTTGCCGCCCGCCGTGTTGTAAATTCCGGCCAGCGGCTTCCCCTCTTCCAGCCACTTTTTCACACTGTGCCAGGCGGTTCCTGCTTCGTCGTTAATGTTGACGCGATCGCGAATCGTCAGCCACGGGAAAGCCTCTCGCAGCACGCGACGAAAGCCGATTTCGCGCTCCTCTTGCGTGCGATAGGTCGAACTGCAAATCAGCAGGATATTGCCCGGCTGTTGCTGCGGCAGCATACGTCCCATAAACCAGCCCGCCGTCGCGCCTGAAGCGGTCTGATCGATACCGACGTAAGCAGTACGCCGCGAATTGGGCAGATCGCTGGTGAGGCAAATCACTTGTACGCCATCATCAATGGCGGCTTTCACGGCACGGTTGATCTTCACATCATCGCGACACACCAAAATAATGCCGCTGGCCTCACTGGCGCGACGCTCGATTAACTGACTGAAGCGGTCAGCGTTGAATTGCGCACTCGGTAACGTATCCAGTGTGATGTGAAGTTGCGGACGCTCGCGCATTACCGCGCGTGCATGCAACTCAAGCTGCGCGACAAAGCTGGTGCCGGATTCACACACAATCGCGATACGTTTTGCTGCTCCACGAGGGTCTTCTGTGTCACTCAGCCCCAACCGCACCATGGCATTTTCAACTTTCTTGCGCGTCACCTCGCGCACGCCTTGCCGTCCATTGATCACGCGATCAACGGTGGCGGGACTGACGCCCGCTTCCTGCGCGATGGCTTTAATGGATGGCGATTTCCAGTTTTGCAGCGTCATGATATTTCCTGATGTCCTTCACCTCATGGATGAAACAGTAGCTTGATAAGGCACTGATAATCAAATTGTTATAACTCCATGAATCCAGAGAACAATCATATATTTGAGGTCATTAACCTCAAATTTTCATGTGATCGGCCTCATCCTTTCAGCATCCGTTTCAGGCTTTGCTTTGACTTAAAACTTCACCAATACGCTTAATAGCGCCATCACCTGTCGCCCTCATAGGAATTAAAAAATGCTCAATGTTGCTCTCTTAGGTGCTGGCCGTATTGGACAGATTCACGCCGGAAATATCGCTGCGCATCCACAGTGTCGTCTGGCGTATGTGATGGATGTCTACGCCCCTGCTGCTAATGTGCTGGCAGAGAAATACGGTGCTAAAGTGGCAGATCTCGACACCATTCTGGCGGACAGTTCGGTTGATCTGGTGGCGATTTGCAGCGCCACTAACACCCATGCAGATTTGATTGAAGCCGCCGCGCGCGCCAAAAAAGCCATCTTCTGTGAGAAGCCGGTGGATTTAAGTTTGCAGCGCGTGCAGAGCTGTTTAGCCACGGTGCGTGAAGCAGGCGTGCCATTGATGGTTGGCTTTAACCGACGTTTTGACCCGAGCATGGCGCATTTGCAGGCGTGTCTGCGTGATGGTGAGATTGGTGAAACCGAACTGGTGACCATCAGCTCACGCGATCCGGGTGCACCACCTGCCGAGTACGTTAAAGTCTCTGGCGGCCTGTTCCGTGATATGACGATTCATGATTTCGACATGGCGCGCTGGTTGTTAAATGAAGAGCCGGTATCGGTATATGCCAGTGCAGCGGCGCTGGTTGATCCCGAGATTAAAGCGCTGGGCGATGTCGATACCGCCGTTGTCACCCTCACTTGCGCCAGCGGCAAGATGGCGGTGATCACCAACAGCCGTCGTGCCAGCTACGGCTACGATCAGCGTATTGAAGTACACGGCAGCGAAGGGATGTTGCAGGTAACGAATCAGCTGGAGTCTCAGCTGGTGAAATCCGTGGCAAATGGGGTGGTGGCGCAGAAGCCGCAGCACTTCTTCCTGCAGCGTTATGCCGATGCTTAACGCAATGAACTGGCGACCCTCATTGAGGCGCTGGCAAAAGGCGAAGGCCAGTACCCCGGCGGGAATGATGGGTTGCAGGCGTTATTACTGGCGGATGCAGCGCTGGAGTCATTGAAAACCGGCAAACCGGTCGCACCGCAGTCGCTGTTGTAAGGCGGTGCTGATGAGGGGCGAACCCTGGTCCGTCCCTTCGACAACTCCCCATAAAGATGGAAGCTTGATTGAAAGCTCACTTAAGCTAAAGCAAACCGGCCAGAACGAGCCACATGCAGCAGTATGTTGCTCATCCATGGCAGCGTTAAGAACTAAAACGCATATGCTTCAGGGCGTCCGTTAAGACGCCCTGGCTTGTTTTAACGCTGTGGATGATTCACTTCCAGTGGACGCAGGTCAAACAACAACACTTCTGCGTTATCGCCTTGAGCTAAGTGCAATACGCTCTCATTACGTACGCGCGCACCGTCACCCTCTTTGAACTTAACGCCGTTCACTTCAATGCTGCCGCGTGCCACATGAATATAGGCATAGCGATCGGCATCCAGCGCGAAACTCTGCTGCTCGGCACCATCAAAGAAACCGGCATAGATGCGGATATCCTGACGTACGCTCAGGCTGCCCTCTTTCCCCTCCGGCGAGATAATCAAACGCAGTTGCCCGCGTTTCTCGCTCTCTGGCACGGAGATCTGCTGATAGCCCGGCTGGGTATTGCGCTCGCCCGGTACAATCCAGATTTGCAGGAAGTGCACGTTATCGCTCTTCGAGTGGTTGAACTCGCTGTGCGTCACACCGCTACCCGCGCTCATCAACTGCACATCACCGGGGACGATCACCGAGCCGGTGCCCATTGAATCTTTATGCTCCAGCGCGCCGTCCAGCACATAGGAGATAATCTCCATATTGTTGTGTGGATGCGCACCAAAGCCACGACCCGGTGCGACACGGTCGTCATTGATCACCAGCAGATCGGAGAAGCCGGTCTGTTTAGGATCCCAGTAATTCGCGAAGGAAAAAGTGTGATGCGAATTCAGCCAACCGTGGTCACCCACTCCGCGTTGTTCTGACAGACGTTGTTCAATCATGGTTTGCTCCTCAAATGTGTGGTGGAAAGACGCTTGCCCTTCCGAATGAGGATAAGTATACGTAAACTAATTTGCCCAACAATGCGCTAACCTGACAATGACTGTCACCGAAAAGTGGACAATATGCAGATAGAAGATCTTCGTATTTATGTCGCCGTAATTAAAGCCGGTAACTTTACCGCCGCCGCCGAACAGTTGATGCTGTCGAAGCAATACGTCAGCCGCCGTATTGCCGCGCTGGAGGAATCACTCGGTGCGCGTCTGCTGAATCGCAACACGCGCAAATTGTCGGTGACGGATAACGGCCAGCTCTTTGCCCAACATGCGCAACGTATTCTCGATGATGTGCAGGAAGCCCAGCAGGCGGTATCTGGTCGGCAACAGGTGTTGCAGGGCAGCTTTCGTCTTAGTGTTCCGATGTCGTTTGGCATCAGCCATTTGTCACCGTATATCGCCGAGTTCCTCAGTCAGCACCCCGGATTGCAGTTCCAGGTGGAGTTGGCGGACCGCTACGTCGATATGGTCGGTGAAGGCTTTGATATGGCGATCCGTATTGGCACCCTGCCCGACTCCAGCCTGATCGCTA
Source organism: Pantoea sp. Taur (assembly GCF_009830025.1). Classification (NCBI taxonomy): domain Bacteria; kingdom Pseudomonadati; phylum Pseudomonadota; class Gammaproteobacteria; order Enterobacterales; family Erwiniaceae; genus Pantoea; species Pantoea sp. Taur. Next base: position 365,767 of record NZ_SZZZ01000001.1, on the reverse strand, counting down.
AACGGCTTGGTGTGTTTCGTCGCGTGATCTGCGGTAGCCCGTCATATATTCAGGGCGCGGGCGCACCGCGTGAACCGGAGGATCTGCTCAATCACGCCTGTTTGCGTTACGGGCGAGAAAGCCAGACCGGCTGGGAACTGTTTAACGGTGAACAACGCAAGGTGATGGCGGTGCAAGGCCCAATGGTGAGCAATAACGGCGAGATGTTACGTGATGCGGCTGTGGCCGGATTGGGGCTGATTCTACTGCCGGAGTTTATCGTGGCACCGGCCTTAGCCAGTGGTGAGCTGATGACCGTGTTGGATGAGTGGCAGCCTTCCTCACTCAACCTGAACGCGCTCTATCCACAGCATCGTCAGCGCAGCGAAGTGAATCGAGTATTTATGGCGTTTTTGCAGGAAAAGTTGGCAGGATAATGAAACGGGCGACCTGATGGCCGCCCGATAAGAATCAACTAGGCGCTTTCATGCGCAAACGTAATCGACTTTCTCCGTGCATCGCGCACCGCGATACCATGAATCAACAAGCCCAACACCGCCAGAATCGCACCGACCCAACCAGTGGACTGCCAGCCAAGGCCCGCAGAAATGGTCACGCCACCCAGCCATGCGCCGAGCGCATTCGCCAGGTTAAATGCCGAGTGATTCAACGCCGCCGCCATGGTTTGCGCATCGCCCGCCACATCCATTAAACGGATTTGCAGCACGCTCGCCAGCGCCACCATGGTACCGACCAGCATCACGTTGAGTGAACCGGCAAACGCATAGTGCGCGGTGAACACAAAGGCACTCAGCACCAGCACCGACCAGATCAGCACCATACGAATGGTTTTCTCCAGTCCACGATCCGCCAGACGCCCCCCCACCACGTTGCCGATAATCATGCCGAGTCCAAACAGCGCCAGCACCAGCGGAATCCAACTCACTGGCATTTGTGCCAGTTCGGTCAGCGTAGGTTTCACGTAGCTGAACACCGAGAACAAGCCGCCGCTGCCGATCGCACCAATCGCCAGCGTCAGCAACACCTGCTTGCGCGTCAGCGCCGAGAGTTCACGCAACGGACTGGCGGTTTTGTCACCCGCCACGTTCGGCACCCACATGCCCACCAGCACCATGGTCAACAGCGCTAATACGCCAACAATGGCGAACGCTTCACGCCAGCCAAACACCTGTCCAATCGCGGTAACCGCAGGCACGCCAAGCAGGTTGGCGATCGTCAGGCCAAATAGCACCATCGAAACGGCCTGAGCACGTTTTCTGCGCTCTACCAATCCAGCAGCGACCAATGCGGCGACACCAAAGAACGTGCCGTGCGGAAAACCGGCGAGGAAACGCGCCAGCAGCATTGAGTAGTAACCCGGTGCTACCGAGCTAAACAGGTTACCCGCGGCAAACAGGCCCATCAGCGTCATCAGGAAGTTACGACGTGAAGCGCGAGCACCGAGCACAGCCAACAGCGGTGCGCCGATCACCACGCCCAGCGCGTAGATACTGATCAGGTGGCCCGCCGTAGGGATAGAAACATTGAGGCCGGTGGCGGCATCGGGCAGCAGGCCCATGATGACGAATTCGCCGGTACCAATGGCAAAGCCACCGGTGCCGAGCGCAAACAGCGCTTTCAGCACACTGGCGCGCGGCAGCGATGCCTGCTCCGGCAGCTGATTAAGTTGAGGTTGTGCAGATGACATGGTTTTCCAGTAACGCAGGTGAAGAATCCAATCACAATCGTGGCGGCATTGAAGGCCACCATCGTTGAGACTGAAAGGATTTAGCGGAACATGATAACTGATTTAAATGAAAATTCGATGGCAGAGAATTATGTGGCTGCTAATTAATCGTTGATTAGCCGCCTTGCGCCCAACACGGCGCAAAGCAAGGGTATGTTGACTGGCACCGCTGCAGTGTGTGCATTTTCGTTAAGCAACCTGCCGCGCCAGCAGCGCCGCGCCGATCATTCCGCCGTTATGGGCAAACGCGCCGGGCACCACCAAAGGATGCTGAGTGCTGCGCAACACATAACGCTGCACTTCCTCATTCAATGCTTCCATCAACGCTGCCACCGAAGCCAATCCTCCGCCCACCGCCACCAGCGATGCACCGGTGATATTGATAGTGTAAGCCAGCGGCTGACTTACCAGTTGTAACCACACCTGAACCGTGCGATTAGCCTGCACTTCCTGCTGTTGCCAGCCGGCGATAATGTCGAGGCTGCTCGCATTAACGTCATGTAAAGTGCGATGGAGATTCTCCAGCCCGCGCGCGCCGCCGTAACTATCGAGACAGCCTTTTTGACCGCAGGGACAAGGCTGGCGCGGCAAGCGTATTGTCTCGCCTTCTATGTCCACTTCGGTCAGCGTAATCGGACCATGGCCCCATTCACCCGTCAGGCCATTCTGTCCGGTGATGATGCGCCCATCTGCCACCAAACCGCCGCCGACGCCGGAACCGAGAATGGCGCCAAACACCACTTTATGCCCATTCCCCACGCCTGCCTGCGCTTCCGCGAAAGTGAAACAGTCGGCATCGTTATGCACGATCACTTTACGCTGCAGTAACTCGCCCAGCGCCTGGCTGAGGTTGCGTTGATGAAAGGCTGGGATATTACTGGCAAACATCTCGCCGCTATCGGGTGCCACGATGCCCGCAGTGGAGATCGCCAACGGTGAATCCGTGCTGAAGTGCAGCTGATGCTGTTGAATCATACGGCTCACCAGCGCGGTAAAATTCTGCCAGCTGTCTGCCGGGATTTTTTGCTGATCGAGGATAGTGAGCTGCTGCTGCGCATCCATCACACCCAGCTTAACGAACGAACCGCCCAGATCGAGGCAGATCACTGCCGGTGTTGTACTCATAAACGTTTATCCATCACATCACGCAGGCCGTCGCCCAGCACATTAAAGCCAAGCACAGTAATCAAAATCGCCAGTCCGGGGAACAGCGACACATAAATATTCAGCCCAAGGAAGTTGCGCCCATCACTCATCATGGTGCCCCACTCCGGCATCGGCGGTTGCACGCCTAACCCCAGAAACGACAAGCTGGCCGCCGACAGCACCACTGCGCCCGCCGTCAGCGTCGATTGCACAATCAGCGGTCCGATTGAATTGCGCAGTATGTAATGGGTGATGATGCGCGGATAGCGGACGCCCAACATATGTGCGGCTTCGATGTACTCCATGTTTTTCAGGCCGAGCGTCAGGTTACGACTGAGGCGCGCATAGACCGGAATCGAGAATAGCGATATGGCAATCAGCATATTGGCCAGTCCCTCGCCCAGCACGCTGACGATCAAAATCGCCAGTACGATGCCAGGAAAGGCGAAAATAATATCCATCACCCACATAATCAGCGCATCGATTTTGCGTCCTGCCAGACCGGAGATGATGCCAAGCGGAATGCCAATCACCATCGAAATCGCGACGCTCAGACAAACCTCGAACAGCGTGATACGCGCGCCATAAATCACGCGGGCGAAGATGTCGCGGCCATAGTCGTCCGTGCCAAACCAGTGCGCAGCAGAGGGAGCCTGCAAGGTGTTCAGCAGATCCTGTTCGATCGGATCCCAATGGGTTAACAGCGGCGCTAACACCGCGGCCAGCACCACCAGCAGTGCCAATCCGCCGCCAATCGCTATCGACGGATTGTTCTGTAGCATGCGCAGGAACTGGCGACGGCGCGATCGTGTCGGCAGCAAAGAGGTATCGAGGCTGTTCATCAGTCGAACCTTATTTTGGGATTGAGCAGGCCAATCAATATTTCACCCACCAGGTTCATCAGCACCACGCCGGTAACCGCCACCAGCGTCACGCCCTGAATCACCGGGTAGTCGCGGTATTTGACCGAATCCACCAGCAGGCGACCAATACCGGGCCAGTTAAACACCGATTCCGTGACCACTGCGCCACCAATCAGGCTGCCGAAGTTAAGTGCGACGATGGTGACAATCGGGATCAAGGCGTTGCGCAGCGCATGTTTCCAGTGAATATTCGCCGACGATAAGCCTTTGGCTTTGGCGGTACGAATATAGTCCTGACTCAGCACATCCAGCATGCTGGATCGCGTCATACGGGCAATCATCGCCATGGGTAAAATCGCCAGCGTGACAGTCGGCATCACGTAGTTTTTCCATGTGTCCGCGCCCAACAGCGGCAGCCAGCCGAGTTCCACCGCAAAGTAGTTCATCGCCAGCAGCGCGAGCCAGAAGTTGGCTATCGATGCGCCCGCAATGGTCAGCACCATCACGATTTGATCGGGAATACGCTGGCGATAAATCGCCCCGGTCATGCCCGCAGGCACGCCGATGGCAATCGCCAACAGATAGGCCAGTGCCGCCAGCGATAAGGTGTAAGGCAAACGCTCGCTGATTTCGGTGATCACCGGGCGCTGTGACTGCAACGATTCCCCCAGATTGCCGTGCAGTGCTTCAGTAGCAAATTTGATGTACTGCAGCGGCAGCGGCTGATCCAAACCCAGCCGGATGCGCATGTTATCCACCGCTTCCTGCGGCGCTTCCGGGCCCGCCATCAGGCGTGCCGGATCGCCCGGCAACGCGCGGATGGCGATAAATACGATGATCGACACGCCGAAAATAATCAGCGGCAGCGAGAGCACCTTTTTCGCAACGTACGCTTTCATCAATCAGTTCTTCACTGCGTCACGAACCACAATCTGTCCGCCAGGCTGCATGGTGACGCCACTGATGTTTTTGCGCGAGGCATAGAGATCATCCTGATAAAACAGCAGCACCTGTGGAGCCAATCCGCTGATCTGTTTCTGTGCCTGGAAGTAAAGATCTTTGCGTTTCGCATCGTCAAGCGTGGAGGCAGCGGTATCGATCAGGTCATCGGTTTGCTTATCGCTGAAGAAGCCGAGATTCGCGCCACCCGGTGCAAAGCTGGCGCTGTGATACAGCGGGCGCAGTTGCAAGTCAGAACCGTACAAACCGGATGACCACGACGCCAATACCGCATCAGTGCCCTGCTGGGCTTTCTCTTTGGCATCGGCGAAGGCGGCTTTGGTCCAGACGCCGCTTTCCATCTGGCGCACATTCAACTTCACGCCGATTTTGGCCCACAGCCCCTGCAACACCTGAGCGGTGCGTGCATCCGGTGCCTGAACCGCAATCGACATGCTGAAGCCATCCGGGTAACCTGCCGCTTTCAGCAGTTCTTTGGCTTTCTGCACGTCGTAAGGGTAATCCTTCAGGCTCTTGTCGTAGTTGGCATCAACCGGTGCCAGCGAGGAGTTAGCCGGCTGTGCATAACCAAACATGATGGCTTTCACCAGCGCCTGCTGATCGGTAGCAAAGTTCAGCGCCTGACGCACGCGCACGTCGCTCAACGCTTTACTTTGCGTATTCAGATCCACCCAGAACACGGCCGCGCCAGGCGACTGTTTCAAATTCACGTTAGCATTGTTTTTCAACATTCCGGCGAATTGCGGCGGTACCGGATTAATAATATCGACCTGGCCGGATTGCAGCGCCATATTCATTACGGAAGGCTCACTGCTCCACGTCCATTTAATTTCATCAGGGCCGTTTGATTTACCCCAATAATCACTGTTCTTTTTCTCCAGCACATATTCGCCAGATTTATATTGTTCCAGCTTATAAGGCCCGGTGCCGTCCGCCTTATTATTGATGCTGCCTGCTTTATCTGCGGTAGGGCTGACCATTAATCCTGGTCCCGATGCCAGCACGGTTAAAAAGGCCGGATTGATTTTTTTCAGCTCAAACTCAACCGTTAAATCATCGGTTTTCTTCACATCCTGAATAAAGGTGCGAACTTTACCGCTGCCCGCCAGACCGCGTTTGGTATCTAAATGACGCTTGAAGTTTTCTACCACCGCATCGGCATTGAACGGCGTGCCGTCGTGGAATTTTACGTTGGGGCGCAGCTTAAAGGTCCAGTGCAATCCGCTGCTGTCCGCACTCCAGGAGAGCGCCAGCGCAGGGATAATCTTGCCGTCATCACCCAGACGCGTCAGGCCTTCATACATGGGATCGAGCACCGTGCCGGTAAAGGTAGCGGTCTGGTTGCCCGGATCCATGCTGCGTGGCGGTTCGTTTTGCATAATCACCAGCTGGCTGGCCATTGCCGCCGAGCTTGCCAGTGACGCCATGATACAACCGGCCAGCGTCAGTACCTTTAAATGCTTGAATGTGCTTTGCATGAAGGCCCTCAATGAATCATTGAAATGTTAGGTGAATTAACAACGCTATATAAGGCACACTCTCTGAACAAAAGCCAATACGTAAGTTCATATATTTTACTTATAGTTAGATCTGCGTTCAGAAAATTAACTAAATATCGTTGAATTTGTTTTCCAGCCTCATTATTGTCAGGTCATATCGCTAATGCAGTGAGAACCAACATGCTCAATGCCCACCAGCAGCAAATTTTGCGTCTGCTTATTGCCTCGCACGGCATGAGCCGTACCGCTATTGCGGAAAATATGAAGTTGAGCAAAGCCGCGATTAGCCCACTGGTCAAAGAGATGCTGAATGCCGGATTGCTGGAAGAGAGCCTGGCGGAATCCAGCGGTCAGGGTCGGCCATCGGTGTTATTAAAAATGCGCGCCGACAGTGCTTATTTCCTCGGTGCCTCGCTAGTCGGTGAGCAGGTTGTTTTGGTGCTGATCGATATGCACGGCCTGGTGCTGGCGAGCACGCACATGCCACTCGATCCTGATCCCCAACAGCTGAGTGCGACGCTAGCGGCAGCGATTCCCGATTTGATTGCGCAGAAAGGCATTTCAGCCGATCAATTAATTGGCCTGGGCGTTACGCTCTCCGGATTTGTCGATGAAAATCAGGCAATTTGCGTGCAATCAGCGCTGCTGGGCTGGAAGAATGTCCCGCTGGCCGACATGCTCAAACAGCAAACCGGCCTTGATGTCTCGCTGGAGAACGATGCCAAAGCGCTGGCCGTCAGCGAGAAGATCTTCGGCGTGGCGAAAAAAGCGCGCAACTTCACCCTGATTTCCCATGGTGACGGCATCGGTTCCGCACACTTCTTCCAGGGCCAACTGCATCGCGGCGCACACGGCGGGGCCGGTGAAATCGCCCACTGCACCATTGAACCCGGCGGGCGCCCTTGCCGCTGCGGTAAACGCGGCTGCCTCGACACCCTCGCCTCGCTCACCGCCATTCGTGAGAGCGTGCGCGATAAGGCGCTGGAGACACAATCCATCGCAGAACTGGAAGCGCTGGCCGTCAAAGGCAACAGTGCCGCCATCGCCATTCTGCATCAGGCTGGTCACGCGCTGGGCCTCTCGATCGCCAACATTATTCAGATGAACGATCCCGAATTGATCGTCATTGCACATCAACCCCAATCTTTTGACGGCTTACTGAAAACCGTGGTGATGCAATCCATTGATAGCCACGTGTTGCCGTCGATCATGGGCAAAACCCCGATTTCCAGCATCGTGATCAGCGAACAGAGCTGGGCGCGCGCCGCGGCGAGCGTGGCAGCATATCGATTCATCATTCAATTACCTGACTAGCGGAGGCTGTATGCGCATTGCTTTTGGTGGCATTCATACGGAGTGCAGTACTTATAACCCGGTGCTGAACTATGCCGACGACTTCCGCATCGTGCGCGGTAACGATTTACTGACCAACCCCTACTTTGCTTTCCTGCAGGATTACGATGCCGAATTTCTGCCGACCTTCCATGCGCGCGCCATCGCCGGTGGTCCGGTGGCGCGGGTCACTTATGATGACTTCAGGCAGGATTTTCTCACCCGTCTGCAAGCACAGCTGCCGGTGGACGGCGTCTACCTCGCGATGCACGGCGCGGTGTATGTGGAAGGGATGGAAGATGCCGAAGGTGACTGGATTACCGCGACTCGCGAACTGGTCGGCCCGGATTGTCCGATCACCGTCAGTTACGATCTGCATGGCAACGTGACGCAGCGCATCATCGATGCCATCGACATGTTCTCCACCTATCGCACGGCTCCGCACATCGATGTGGAAGAGACCATGCGTCGATCCGTGTCGATGTTGGTGAAAAGCCTGCAAACCGGCGTGAAACCCGGTGTGATTTGGGCACCGATTCCGGTGGTGCTGCCCGGTGAGCGCACCAGTACCGAAGATGAACCGGCAAAAAGTTTGTATGCGCGTTTGCCGGGTATCAATGAAATCGACCACATTTGGGATGCGTCGCTGATGGTCGGCTATGTCTGGGCCGATGAACCGCGCGCCACTGCGGCGGCGATCATGACCGGTACCGACGCCGATGTGCTTTCCGAACAGGCAGCAAAACTGGCGCTGGCATACTGGCAGGCGCGGGACGAGTTTGTCTTCGGCTGCGTCACAGGCAGCACCGAAGAGTGCGTGAAAATGGCCATCGCCAGTGAAACTGCACCGGTGATTTTGGCCGACTCGGGCGATAACCCGACCGGTGGTGGCGTGGGCGATCGTGCCAATCTGCTGGCAGAGTTGATTCGCCAGGGCGCGCAGGATGTGATCGTCGCCGGAATCACCGATAAACCGGCCACTGATGCTGCTTTTGCGGCAGGCGTTGGGGCGAAACTCACTCTGACGATCGGTGCCACGCTCGATCCCGCAGGGGGGAAAGTTACCGCAGAATTTGAAGTGCTGCTGGTGAGTGACGATGCGCGTTCGTTAGCGAAACAAGCGCTGCTGAAAACCGGCGGAATCACCGTGGTGGTCGCCGATCGTCGTCGTCCTTATCACAATATCGCTGATTTTGAATTGCTGGGGCTTCATCCTGCGCAGGCAAAAATTGTGGTGGTGAAATCGGGTTATCTGTCACCGGAACTGGCACCACTTGCTAATCCTAACTTGATGGCGCTGTCTGAAGGCGTGGTGGATCAATACGTCGAACGTCTGGAGCGTAAACGTAAACTGCAGCCTGCCTATCCTTTCGACACTGACTTTGAATTTCTGCCGGTCAGCACCCGTTCGGCTCGCTTTGTGGCGGCCAAATGAGTCGCGAGCCGGTCTTGCAGGTAGAAAACCTCAACGTTGCGTTTCGCCATGACGATCAGTGGCGTGAGGTAGTGAAGAACGTATCGATGACCATCAACGCCGGTGAGACGCTGGCGATTGTCGGGGAGTCGGGTTCGGGCAAAAGCGTCACATCGATGGCGATTATGCGCTTGCTGAATATGCGCCACGCGCGCGTGACCGGCAAAGTGCTGCTGAACGGCGTGGACCTGCTGAATCTGAGCGAAAAAGCGATGCGCGATATTCGTGGCAACGCCGTGGCGATGATTTTTCAGGAGCCGATGACCAGCCTCAACCCCTCTTTCACCATTGGTCACCAGATCGCTGAAGTCCTGATCAACCATCGCAACATCAGTAAGCGGGCGGCGCGGGAAGAGACGGTGAAGCTGCTGGAGAAAGTGCGCATTCCTAATGCCGCTAAACGCTTCGATGATTATCCGCATCACTTTTCCGGCGGCATGCGCCAGCGTGTGATGATCGCCATGGCGCTGGCGTTGCGGCCAAAACTGCTGATTGCTGATGAACCCACCACCGCGCTGGATGTCACTATCCAGGGGCAAATTCTCGACCTGATTAAGACATTGCAGGAAGAGGAAGGCACCGCGGTACTGTTTATCACCCACGATATGGGCGTGGTGGCGGAAGTTTCGGATCGCACGTTAGTGATGTATCAGGGTGATGTGATGGAAACTGGCACCACAGCGGACATTTTCTCGGCGCCAGCCGCGGATTATACCCGCACGCTGATCGCTACCGTGCCGAAGCTCGGCGCGATGCGTGGCATTACCGGGCCGCAGAAGTTTGCGCTGAAAGGTGATGCGGTGACACTGCTACCTGAGCGCCCCGTTTCGCAACAGCCGCTGCTGTCGGTGAAAAACCTCAGCACCCGGTTCAGCATCCACGAAGGGCTGTTAAGCCGCAAAACCGGTGCGGTGCATGCGGTGGAGAATATCTCTTTCGATCTGATGCCCGGCGAAACCTTGTCGCTGGTCGGTGAATCCGGCTGTGGAAAATCCACCACCGGTCGCTCTCTCACCCGGCTGGTGAAAGCCGATGCCGGCGAGATCGCTTTCGACGGCTATGACGTGCTGAATCTCTCCGCCAGCGAACTGCGCCAGTTACGTCGGGCGATGCAGATGATATTTCAGGATCCGTTCGCCAGCCTTAATCCGCGCATGTCGATTCTCGAAGCCTTGACTGAGCCTTATCTGCAACATCTGCTCGGCAGTAAACAGGCTGCTCGGGAAAAGGCGGCGGAGTTGATAGAACGTGTGGGTTTGTCTTCGGCGATGATGAAACGTTATCCACATGAGTTTTCCGGCGGTCAGCGCCAGCGCATCTGTATTGCCCGTGCGTTGATGCTCGACCCCAAAATGATTATTGCCGATGAATCCGTCTCTGCGCTGGATGTGACTGTCAAAGCGCAGATTATTAATTTGCTGTTGGATCTGCAGAGCAGCCTTGGCTTGTCGTATTTGTTTATATCGCACGATATGGCGGTGGTGGAACGCATCAGCCATCGCGTGGCGGTGATGCTGTTGGGCGAGATTGTCGAGATCGGCCCGCGCGCTGCGATCTTTGAGAATCCGCAGCATGACTACACGCGCAAGTTATTGTCATCGGTGCCGGTTCCAGATCCAGCTCGACGTCATCTCAAGCGCCATATGGACGTTAGCGAGCTGAAAAGCCCGGTGCGCGCATTAGGGTTTGTGCCAGAAACACGGCGCTATCGCGAGGTCAGTGCAGGGCACTGGGTGATGGAGAGTTAAAGCAGACGCAACAGATAGATCAATAATACTGCCCGTGTAACGCGGGCACCTGATAAGGCGAGTGAGTCATTAGTAAAGACCGAGTCCTTGGCTTAAGTCAGCCAACTCCTGCATAGCATTATTACTTTCACTTTCGCGCTGAGCTTTATAGCGCATCAGGTCTGCAAAAAGCACGCGGCGATGGCGGCCAGTTTTATGATATGGCAGCTTCCCCTCTTCCAATAGTTTCACCATATGAGGCCGTGAGACATTGAGGATATTGGCTGCTTCCTGTGTGGTTAATTCAGCATGAACCGGAACGACCTGCACCGCATTTCCAACGGCCAGTTCTCCCAACACCTTCATTAGCAACGTTAAAGCTGAGGTTGGCAACTCGATTTGGTGAGTTTCGTCGTTTGCATCCTGAATGGATATGACTTGTGTCTCCAGCTTTGTGGAGAGAAAAGTCGCCAGTTCTCTTTGTCCACGTAGAGCGGCCTCAATTTCCTTCTGAGCCGGAAGGCTGACATTGTCCAGAATTGAGTTTGTCATGAGTTTTCCAGTTTCTTAGTTCGTGAATTACAGCGCTCTAATACTAATCGAAACAAACGAAACAAACAACATCCGAAATAAACGAAACAACCAGTCTGTTCCTTGTACTATAGCAACCGCAGTAAACGCGCCGGGTTTCCGGCGTAAACGCCCTTCTGCGTGATGTCTTTCGTCACCACACTGCCCGCGCCGATGACCGCGCCATCGCAGATGCTGACCGCCAAAATACTCGCGCCACTGCCGATTGAGACGTTGTTACCCAGCGTGATGCGCGCCCAGCTTTCTCGATCGGCATTGGGTTTGCCATCCCGGAACATATCGTTGGCGAACATCACGCCGTGACCAATAAAGCAGTTTTCGCCCACGCTAACGTATTCACAGATAAAGGTGTGCGACTGCACTTTTGTGCCTCTTCCAATCACCGTATGTGCCTGGATTTCGACAAACGGACCGATGAAGACATCGTCTTGCAGGGTGCAGCCATAAACGTTCGCAGGCTGGTAAATCGTAACGTTACTACCGATTTCAACGTTTTTGACTGCGACTTCGCGTAGATTTGGCTGCATCGAGGTTCCTTAATTTTGTAGGTGCGCATAGATGCGCACCTTACTGTTGACGCGCTTAGCGGTGTTGCCATATTCACCACTAATCCTTTGGAATCATTCCCAATTCAAACATTTTACCGCCGCTAAAGCTCCAGTCTTCGGCGTTGGTATACTGGATGATGACCATTAAATCCGCCGGGCTTAGCTGCAACCGTTCATGGCATTGTTCACTTAATCTCTGGTACGTCTTGCGCTTCTGCGCTTCATTGCGCGTCTTGCCAGCCACAATATGCAGCAGCACATAGCGCTCACTGCGCCCGTCACTCAGGTAGTGTGCATCATAAATCAGGCGTTGTTCTGGCAATACTTCAATCACCTGGAAACGATCGCGCAGCGGCACGTTAAATTCCGCCACCAGCACCTCATGCAGTGTATCAGACAAGACTTTTAAATCGGCTTCGCTCCAGCCGTGACGCACGGTTATCCGGGTAAAGGGCATTAGATAGACTCCTGTTCAAGCACAGTGAGCGCACTCACCGCAGCTGGCCAACCGGCGTAAAACGCCAAATGAGTGAAAAGTTCTACCAACTCCTCCTGACTTAATCCGTTTTGCACCGCAAAGTGCAAATGCCAGGGCAATTGCCGATCGCGACCCAGTGCAGTTAACGTCGCCAGCGTGAGCAAACTGCGCTCGCGTGGTGTCAGCGTGCTACGCTGCCAGATATCAGCAAATAATACCTGCTGCGTCAGTTCTGCTAGTTTCGGTGCAACACGTTCTAGCGACTCTCGATCCAATGAATGACTCATGGTTTTCTCCTGCGGGGGTAGGCAGTGATTGTGTTGCACCGCTACAATCCTGAAAATCATATTATTCAGGAACAACAATCCTGATTTAGAGGATGATGATGGTAAAGCTTCCGGTATCACTCGATAGCGATGCCCTGCGCAGTTTTGTACTGGGTATTGAATGTGGCAGCTTCGCGCTGGCGGCTCAGCAGCTTTGCCGGTCGACCTCTGCTGTCAGTGCACAGCTGAAAAAACTGGAGCAGCAGTGCGGAATGGCGCTGGTCACTAAGCGCGGTCGCCATTTAGTGCCGACGGCGGGTGGGGAAATGCTGCTGAGTTATGCCCGGCGTTTAATCGCATTGAATGATGAAGCCTGGCGCGCTGTGCGCGGGGAACTGTTGCAGGGCGATGTGCGCATCGGCATGCAAGAGGATTTTGGCGAATCGCTGATGCCCGGCATTCTTGGCCCCTTCAGCCGCCAGCATCCTGGGGTGCGCATCAGTGCCCGCGTGGACCGAAATCAACCGCTACTTCAGGCGATGGCCGAAAAAAGCCTCGATATGGCCTTACTGTGGCAAGGCGATGATTTACCCGCACAAAGCCAGCTACTGGGGCAAACAGCGTTGACATGGATTGGCGCAGAGACCCTGGATATTACGGATGTGCTGAAACGAGGCGAAGCTCTGCCCTTAGTCATGTTTGAGGCACCTTGTCTGATGCGCACACGTGCTATCACAGTATTGGAACAGGCAGACATTGCATGGCGCGTGGTGTTTACCAGCCATAGCCTTAGCGGCGTATGGGCTGCCGTGCAAGCCGGACTGGGGGTAACCTTGCGCAGCCACATTGGATTACCCGGCAATTTATCTTCCCTTAAGGCCCCATTGCCATCGCCTGGTCATATGGGCATTGCATTGTTACAGCATCAGCCTGAAGACCCGGCGCAACAGATGTTATCGCAACTGACGCGACATGCCGTGGCCGGTTTTCTTCAATCAAGTTAAGGACAGACGATGACGCAACTGAATCAATATGGTCAGCCAGTGGGTTTTGCTCTGCCGGATTGGCAGCCGCTGGCCGCGCCTCCTGCTATTCCGCTTCACGGCCGCTTTTGTACGCTTGAACCGTTAGATACTGCGCACAGTCACGCTTTGTTTGCCTCCTTCTCAAGCGCACCAGACGATCGGGACTGGACCTGGCTGGGCGCGACAAAACCCGCTTCATTAAACGAAATGGAAAATTGGATCAGTGGAAAATGCCAGGACAGCGGATTGGTGAGTTACGCGGTGATCGACCACCGCACTCAGCAAGCGGTTGGTGCGGTATGCTTCGCCAATATTGACGTTCAAAACGGTGCGATTGAAATCGGTCATGTCACCTGGTCGCCGCTGATGCAGCGTAACGTGCTGGGCAGTGAAGCGATCTACTTGTTACTGAAACAGGCATTTGAGCTGGGCTATCGCCGGGTCGCCTGGCGCTGTGATTCCACTAACCTCGCCTCACGTCGGGCAGCGGAACGTCTTGGCTTTACTTATGAAGGGCGTTTCCGCCAGGCAATGACACGCAAACAACGCAATCGCGATACCGACTGGCTGTCGATAATTGATGGTGAATGGCCGCAGGTGAAGCATGCGATATCGGCCTGGCTGGCGGTCGATAATATGGATGCGCATGGCCAGCAGCGGCAAAAGTTGAGCGTATTTCTCGCACGCTAAGACTCTACAAATCATCTGTCGTAGCGCAGACGGCCGGAAAAATGCCCTTGAGGCTAGCGAGTAAGGATTTACGTTGTTTCACAGTCAATTAAGGGCAGGAATGGGTCTTGCCTGCGCATTGTTGTCCTTATTTCATCAACACCTGAAACTGCGGATTAAACTCGTCAAAAATCGGCAACGCCGCCGCCCCCAACGCAGCAGTATCACTGCCGGTTAAGCCGGTTTTCAGGCGCGAGCCGGTGAGATAACGCCCGCGCACCGACTGATAGAGCGGTGGTAAGCGCTGAATGATCTTATCCAGCAGCGCCGCAGGCATCATGCCGCCGATGATCACGCTCTCCGCATCGAAAATGCACTCCAGCATATTGATGCCCTGACGCAATGGCGTCAGCACGGTATCAATCCAGCGATCAAATACTGCGGGATCGACTTCCAGCAGGTCGTCCGGCAACGCGGTCATCGGATCCAACCCACAGAATTCATAGGCGGCCTGCAGTGACACATAACGTTCCAGACAGCCGTGATTGCCGCAATAGCATTCGCGCCCACCCGGTTCCACCACCACATGCCCGATTTCTCCGGCGTTGTGCGCATGACCGCTGTAAACATGGCCATCCATGATGATGCCAGCGCCCAATCCGGTGCCGATGTAGAGATAGATAAACGAGTTGAGATGGCGCGCTACACCGTGGAACCGCTCCCCAATTGCCGCGACCGTGGCATCGTTCTCCAGCGTGACCGGCACGCCGCTCATTTCGGCCAGCCTTGCTTCGATATCGACCGACTCCCAGCCGTGCAAGGTAGTGGGACCCACCGAGGAAATCCCCTCAACGCCAAACGGACCCGGCATCACTACGCCGATCCCCAGGACTTTCTGCCAGCGAGCACCGAGTTGCGTTTTGATCTCCGCCAGCACCTCCGCAATGCGCGCTAAAGTGGCATCGGGCTGAGGTTTTTGCACCAGAATAAGGCGACGGAAATGAATTTCACCGGTGAGATCCACCAGCACTATCAGCAAGGTTTGGTGGTCGAGATGAATGCCGATGGAGAACGCACTGGCTGGATTGAGGATCACCGGAATCGCCGGTTGCCCACGCCCCTGCTTGCGCGGTTGGCGGCTGGTAAGCAGTTCGGCGGCTTCCAGTTCAGCCACGATATTGGAGACGGTTTGCGGGGTTAAGGCGGTCAGTCGCGCCAGCTCAGCCCGCGTCAATTCGCCGTGCAGGCGGATCGCTTCGATGATCACACGGCGATTGTGCGCGCGCGCATGCTCCAGATTGGTTCCTGATGTTTTCATCCTGCTTCCCTCTTCTCACGCCCGCGACTGCCAGCGCATCAATATCTATGATCGGCGACACAATTTACAACCTGTTTACCTGACAGCCGCAAAAATCTGTGCAGAGTAGTGAGCAGCGGCAAACGAGATTTATGCCCTGGCACGTCACTTGCTTTAGCTCATTGATGTCAGCTGCAGCAACCTGACAACCTGTGCGCGTTATTAAATCAATCAAATTGATTTAATTAAACACCCTCTTCTTGCATCAAGGCGGAAAATGTTATGAAAATCCGGTTTTCGACCACATTGAAAGGCTGTGCCATCGCGGTCATGTTAGCCAGCGCCGGTAGCGCGGCAGCCGCAACCACCCTCAATGCGCTGTTTATGACTCAGGCGGCTTACAGCGAAAATGATATTCGCGCCATGACGCAGGAGTTCCAGAAAGCGCATCCGGATGTGCAGGTGAATCTGGAGTTTGTGCCGTACGAAGCGCTGCACGACAAAATTGTCGCGGCGCGTGGCGCAGGCGGTAACGGTTATGACGTGGTGCTGTTTGATGCCATCTGGCCTGCGGAATTCACCAAATTTGATCTGCTGCAGGACGTCAGCAGCCGTATCGCCGCAGACGAAAAAGAGAAGATCTTCCCCGGCGCAATGAACACCGTGGTCTATAACGGCAAAACCCTTGGCATGCCGTGGATCCTTGATACTAAATACCTCTATTACAACAAAGCGATGCTGGAGAAAGCCGGGATCACCACCCCGCCGCAAACCTGGCAACAGGTGATTGATGACTCACGCATCATCAAACAAAAGAACATCGTCAAATATCCACTGGTGTGGAGCTGGTCGCAGGCGGAAGCGCTGGTGTGTGATTACACCACATTGGTATCTGGCTTTGGCGGCAAATTCTATAACAACGGCAAGCTCGATTTCTCTAGCCCGGCCTCATTGCAGGCGGTCAAGCTGATGAAGAGTTCGCTGGATGAAGGGCTGAGTAACCCAGCATCACGCGAATATCTGGAAGAGGATGTGCGCAAAGCCTTCTCCAACGGCGACGCCGCATTCGCGCTGAACTGGACCTATATGTACAACATGGCTAACGATCCGAAGCAGAGCAAAGTGGCCGGTCAGGTGGGTATCGTTCCGGCACCAGGCGATGCGCCGGGTAAATTTGGTGCGGTGAACGGTTCGATGGGGCTCGGCATCGCCAAAGGCAGCACCCACGGTGACCAGGCGTGGCAATACATCAGCTACATGACTTCGCAACCGGTTCAAAACAAATACGCAACCCTGAGCCTGCCCATCTGGAAAAGCTCATATCAGAATCCTGCGGTACTGAAGAACCAGGAAAGCCTGATCGCGGCGGCTGACAAATCATTGAATGTGATGCTGTCGCGTCCGGAGACCGCCGACTATTCCCGTCTCTCTAACACCTTGCAGCAGCAACTGCAGCAAGTGCTGGTGGGCAGCGCTACGCCAGACGCGGCCATGCAGACGGTTGATAAAAGTGCGGCGCGTTTGCGTTAAGGGGTTAGCATGCTGAGTTTGCGTCAACGCGAACAACGGCAGGCATGGGTGCTGTTAGCACCCATGTTGCTGGTGATGCTGTTGCTCACCGCCTGGCCGCTGCTGCGCACTATCTGGCTGAGTTTCACCGATGCCGCCTTAATTGGCAGCGGTGAAGCACCAGCCTGGGTCGGTGTGGAGAACTATTTGTTCGCCATCACCGATCCCGATTTCCAAACTTCGCTGTGGCGCACGCTCTACTTCACCGTGGTCTCGGTGGCGTTTGAGGGTGTGATTGGCGTGCTGGTGGCATTGTTACTGAATCAGAAATTTGCCGGACGCAACATTTTGCGCGTGCTGGTGATTCTGCCGTGGGCGCTGCCGACCATCGTCAACGCCATGATGTGGCGCCTCAATTTCAACCCGGATTACGGCAGTATCAATGCTCTGCTGACCCAGCTCGGCATTATCGATGGTTATCGCAGCTGGCTGGGGTCGCCTGATTCGGCGCTCAATGCGGTGATGTTCGCCGACGTCTGGAAGAACTATCCGCTGGTGACGCTGTTGGTATTGGCTGCGCTGCAATCCATTCCTGACGATCTGTTTGAAGCGGCGCGTCTGGATGGCGCATCTGCCTGGCGACGCTTCCGTGCGATTACCTTCCCGGCGATTGTTGGCCCGCTGAGCGTGGCGCTGGTGTTGCGTACCATCGATGCCTTCAAGATTTTCGACATCATCTACGTGATGACGCGCGGTGGTCCGGTTGATAGCACCAAGACCCTAAGTTTCTACGTTTATCAGGAGTCGTTCAGCTATCTGCGCGCGGGCAGCGGTGCCGCCTATGCCATGTTAATGACATTGCTGTGCGCCGTGCTGATCACGCTTTACATGTTGTTATTGTGGCGTCAGCGCCGCAAAGGGAGCGCGTATGAAGGCTAAATTACGCAGCACGGCCAAATATGCCGCCGCGCTGCTGGTGGCGATTTCCGTACTCGCGCCGATGGGCTGGCTGTTTCTGATGAGCGTCAGCGCCACCAGCGATCTCACGCGGGTTCCGCTGGAGTGGTTGCCGCGCCAGTGGGACTTCAGTCGCTACGGCCGATTGATGTCACTGGAACCCGGCCAACCCGGCACGCTGTTCCTGCATGCGTTGGGTAACAGCCTGTTAGTGGCAACCGGGGCGACCATTATCTGTCTGCTGCTGGCCATTCCGGCGGCGTTCAGCTTCTCCCGCTACCGTGGTCGCGATGGCTGGCTGTTTGCCTCGCTCGCCATTTATATGGTGCCGCCAGTGGCGTTTGTGCTGCCGCTCTACTTCCTGCTGCAACAGTTTGATCTGTTGAACACGCGCCCCGGTTTGATCATCGTTTACTGCTCGCTGATCCTGCCGTTTCTGACGTGGATGCTGAAAAACCAGTTCGATGCCTTACCGCAGGATATTGAGCAAGCGGCGCGGCTGGATGGCTTGCGCGTCTGGCAGGTGCTGCTGCGCATTACCCTGCCACTGGCAAAACCAGTGCTGGGTGCAGCGGCGCTGTTTGGCTGGTTGCTGGCGTGGGATGAGTTTTTCTATGCGCTATTGTTCACCAGCAACATTGCGGCACAAACCTTGCCAGTGACGATTGCGGGCTTTACCGCCGGACGCGCCACCGATGATGGTTTGATCGCAGCAGTCGGGATTCTGGCCTCGGTGCCACCGCTGTTTATTGCTATCTGGCTGCAGAAAACACTGGTCAGCGGCCTCGCCAGCGGCGGGAGCAAAGGATGAAGATGAACATGGACTCTACCGCCACGCTGTATGTGGTCGGCAATATTAACGTCGATTTGATTATGGGCACCCTCGACCACTGGCCGCAGCGTGGCACCGAAGTGATGATGAATCACAGCGAATTGCGACCGGGCGGATCGGCGGGCAACTGTGCGTTAGCACTGGAAGCAATGCAGGTGCGCCATCGTGCAGTGGCAAATCAGGGCGATGACGGCTTAAGCGCCTGGCTGGGCAGTTACTTTCCACACAGCGTCGCCTACTGGACGCGCTATCACTGTGAAACCTCACTGACCGTGGGTGTGACGCACTCCGATCACGAGCGATCCTTCCTCAGTAATCTTGGCCATATCGTGCGGCTCACCGCCGAAGATGTGCTGAATCAACTGCCGCTGCGTGCCAATGAAGGCGATATCGTGCTGCTGTGTGGCACCTTCCTGTGCCTGCATCTTTACAACGAATACCCGCTGTTACTGAGTGAGTTGCAGCAACGCGGATTTACCACCGCCGTGGATACCGGTTGGCCGCCGCAGGGTTGGACCGAAGAGGTTCGCCAGCAGATGGCGCCATGGTTGCCGCTGTGTGACTGGCTACTGCTCAATGAAGTCGAAACGCTGGGTCTGATGGACGCGGAGGATCTCAACGTGGCCGCCACCCAACTCGCACAACGACTCAGCGGGCGTGGTGGTTGCGTGGTCAAATGCGGTGCGCAAGGCGCAGGTTGCTGGCAATCACATCAGCACTTCAATCAACCCGCTAAGCCGGTCAAGGTAGTGGATACCATTGGCGCAGGCGACAGTTTTAACGCCGGTTTTCTCACCGCACTGCTGCATCAGCAGAATATCACCACCGCGCTGCAATGGGGCATCGCGGTGGCGTCACTGGCAATCAGTACCCAGCCACGTCGCTATCCCGACTGGCATCAACTGCAACTTTCCGCACAGGAGCGCTAAATCATGGCCAGTGTTGAACTCGTAAAAGTGGCCAAGCGCTACGGCAAACAATCGGTTCTGCATCCGCTCGATCTCACCATTCCCGACGGCAGTTTTACCGTGCTAGTTGGCCCGTCCGGCTGTGGTAAATCCACCTTATTACGTCTGCTGGCGGGGCTGGAGAGCCTGTCGGATGGCGCAATCATGATGGATAAAGTGGCAATCAACGATCGCGATCCCGCCGATCGTGATATCGCCATGGTGTTTCAAAGTTATGCGCTTTATCCGCATCTGACGGTGGCAGATAACCTCGCGTTTCATATGCAGGTGAAGAAAGTGAAGCGCGAAGAGCAGCAGAGCAAAATCGAACGCATCGCCGGCATTCTCGGCATTGATAAACTGCTCGGGCGCTATCCGCGTGCGTTATCCGGTGGGCAGCGCCAGCGTGTGGCGATGGGGCGCGCGATGGTGCGCAATCCGCAGGTGTTCTTGTTTGATGAGCCGTTGTCCAACCTCGATGCACAGCTAAGGATGGAGTTGCGTGCGGAGATCAAATCCCTGCATCAACGCTTCAAAACCACCATGGTGTATGTCACGCACGACCAGGTGGAAGCCATGACCCTGGCCGATCAGATTGTGGTAATGAAAGAAGGTCGCATTGTGCAGCAGGGTGCCCCGCTGGCGATCTACGATCGTCCGGCAGATACCTTCGTGGCGCGTTTTATCGGTTCGCCGCCGATGAACCTGCTACCGGCGCAATTGATTACCCGCGATGGCATTCCGGGTGTGCAGTGCCAGGATTTATGGCAACCGCTACCTCTGCGCTGGCAAGCGGCGGCACGTGAATGTGATGGAGCAAAGGTGACGCTGGGTGTGCGTCCTCACGATTTGCTGGAAGCCGAAACTCGCGCACAAGCTAAGGTGAAAGTGGTCGAAATCACCGGTGAATCCACGTTATTGCATCTCGAATGGCACGGCCATGCGATGCACATGCAGATCGCCGGGCGCCATGCTGCAGTAAGTGGTGATCAGATTCGTATTGGATTCAACGCCGAAAAGATTCATCTGTTTGATGCAGAAAGCGGATTACGCCTGAACGAAGGTTAAATAATATAAAAAAGCCACCCAAATGGGTGGCGAAATATATTGATAGAAAATGCATAACAACGATGGTGGCAGGCACTCATTCCCTAAGCACCGTACCCTGACTATTTTACGCAAACGGCTATTTTATTCTGTTCTCTCTGTTTAAAGATAACGTAAATCTTACTTCTTTCTTTAACAGAGAAATAACCGCTACCAGGTTTTCCCGATATTAAACTGGAACTGCTCAGACTTATCGCCTTCATATTTTTTGATCGGCAAGGCATAGGAGAACACCAGTGGACCAAGCGGCGATTGCCATTGCAGCGCCAGACCGCTGGAAACACGGATTTCACTTGGATCACCATAATCCGGAATGCCTGCCGCGCGCGTTGCCGCGGTATTTTCCCATTTGGTATCCCACACGGTACCGGCATCGACAAAGAATGAAGTACGCAGTGAATCCGCATAGCGATCGCTGACAAACGGTGTTGGAACAATTAATTCCGCGCTCGCTACTGCCATGGCGTTGCCGCCCACTGCGTCATCTGATTTAGATACCGCGCAATTACCGTAGCTGCTTTCACTGCCAGCACAGCTGTAATAAGCCGCTTTTGGACCGATGGTATTGGATGAGAATCCGCGCACGGAGCTGGAGCCGCCGGCGTAGAAGTTGTCGTAGAACGGCACTTCTTTGCCACCGAACCCATCCGCATAGCCCGCTTTGGTGCGGCCCATCAACACCCAGCGATGGTCACTGCTAAGCGGTAAGTATGCGTTGGCACTCAGCGTACTTTTGTAATAGCTGTTGGTCGATCCCGGGATCGTCACTTTGGTGTTGAAACCCGCTGAAACCCCCGAGGTTGGGAAGAAGCCGCGATCTAACGAATTGTAGTTCCAGCCAATGTTCCAGAAGAAGTCATTAGCGACAAACTTCTCATCGCTGGTGGCGTAATCGTCATCATCATCTTCATTAGTGGTGATGACTTTCGGATGGATGCCCTGCGATCCCAGATAGCGCCACATCGAGACCTGTGGTGCCATATTACTGACGCGGTTGTAGCTATAATCCAGTCCTGAACTCAGATTACTGTTTTCGCTGATCGGGAAGCTTAATGTACTGCTGGCACCAAAACTCTTCAGCGTGTATTCAGACAGGTCATTATCTTCGGCGCTGTAATCGTTGTAGAACAGTTTACCGCCAAGACTCACGCCATCCACGGTGAAGTACGGATTGGTGGCAGCAATCTCAACATAGGTTTGATAACTGTTTTTGGTGCCGCTAAAACTCACGGTATTACCGGTACCCATCCAGTTATCCTGGCTGACGCCAAGCTGGTAACTGACGCCGCTGTCGGTGCCGTAACCAAGCCCCACGTTGAAAGTGCCGGTGTTACGCTCTTTCACCTTATACACCACATCGACCTGATCAGGGCTGCCAGGCACACGCTGGGTATCAACATCGACGCTTTCGAAATAGCCGGTACGATTGAGACGGGCCTTACCTTGATCAACCGCATCGCTGGCTAACCACGACCCTTCCATCTGGCGCATTTCGCGACGTAACACAGAATCCTTCGAGGTGTCATTGCCGCTGAACTTCACCTGACGCACGTAGAAACGATGCCCTGCTTCAACATTCACATGCAGTTTAACGGTTTTGTCTGCATCGTTAATTTCAGGCTGAGAACTGACTTGCGGGAAAGCATAGCCGTAGCGACCGAGCAGCGCTTTGATCGCGCCTTCGTTCTCAGTAATTTTGGCACCGCTGTATAAAGCCCCTGGCGGTATATGGGCCAGTTTCTCAATTTCGGCGGAGTGTCCCGCCATATCGCCGTTCAGGATAACATCGGAAATATGGTAAACATCGCCTTCATGAATATTGACTGTCAGATAAATACTTTTCTTATCGGGTGTTAAACTCACTTGCGTTGAATCAATATTAAAACGTGCAAAACCGCGATCGAGATAATAGCTACGCAGTGTTTCTAAATCGCCGGACAGTTTTTGTTTCTGGTATTTCTGATCGGCAATAAAATTCCACCACGGCACATCATCACGCAATTGGAAGTGCGAGATGAGTTCATCTGATGAGAAGGCATGATTGCCGACAATATTGATCTGCTGAATCTTCGCGGATACACCTTCGGTAAACACGAACTTCAGATCGACACGATTGCGTGGCAACGGCGTGACCACAGCTTTGACGCTGGCAGTGTATTTACCCGCGCTGTAGTAGAAATCTTCCAGTCCTTTTTCGATGTCTGATAGCGTGGTGCGATCCAGCGCTTCACCGACTCGCACACCGGTAGCATCGAGATTTTGCTTCAGCTGATCTTCTTTGATCGCCTTGTTGCCGGAGAAGGAAATGCTGGCAATGGCCGGACGTTCTTTCACACGAATGAGCAGCGCGTCGCCATCGCGCAGCACTTGCACATCTTCGAAGTTGCCAGTGGCAAATAGCGCACGAATGGTGTTGCGAATATCGTCATCCGAGACGCGATCGCCCACGCGTACGGGCATACTCAGCATTGCTGCACCCGGTGCGACGCGTTGCAAGCCGTCAAAGTGAATATCCCTGAGGGTGAAATCGTCTGCACCAAAGGCTGTGGTGGTTACCATGAAAAGTAACCCGGTTAACATCTTTTTCATCTGCTATGAGCCTGCCGTTTTTCCATTCAACGCATTTCTGCCGCACCACAAAAAAACGGGCTGAACACGCGGTTCAGCCCGTTAGTTGCGGCGATATGTTCCGGAAAAAAGACCACTGCGCCAAAGGTAAATTCAGCGCAATCAACGGATTTTCGCTTACCTTACAGTAAGCTGAAAAGCCGCTGCAGAAATCACAGCATAAGGATTACCCTTCCGCCGTCACCGGCTGGAAAGTGCGACGGTTCAGACTGGTCAGAATCACCAGCGTCACCATCATTAACAACTCCACGCCCAGGGTGCCGGAGATGGCAGCCAGGTGATTACCATGCATGTTAATCTGAGTGAAAACGCCTCCGAGCAGCATCGGACCCAAACCGAGTGCCGATTGCTGTACGGTGGATAACACCGCACTGCCCGCGCCCGCCTGATGATGCGGTACACCGCTCATGCCAATGCGATAGAAGGTGCTGACGATAAACGACTGACCGAAGCCAATCAGGATGGTGGCGGGCATCAGGGTAAAGACGCCAACATCAGGCCAGGCAAACTGGAAGGTGGCAATCAGGGCGATCAGGCCGACCATCTGGATGCCGCAACCGGTCAGTAGCGTGTTACGTTTTCCAAAGCGTTCCACCATGCGCGTTGAACGCATCGCGCCGATAAAGTAGGCTGCGCCCAGTGCGATAAACGCGTTGCCAGACTGAAATGCGGTTAAACCGATGCCCGACTGCAGCGTCAGCGCCACTGCAAACATAAAGCCGCTCCAGCAGGAGAAGAACAGCACCGCCAGGGTTAAACCAAAACGAACGCTTGGCAGACGCAGCAGCGAAGGGGGCAGCAACGGCGAACCGCCTTCTGCTTCCAGACGCAGCGAACTTTGACGCAGACGGTGCAATAACACCGGGAACAGCACCAGCAGCAGAATGCACGGCCATGACCAGTGCAGCAGCGGACCGAGCGCCAGCGCCAGCATTAAACAGCCAATCGCGCCCGCTAACAGCAAGGTTCCGCTGACATCGACCGGCACGCGCTGATTGTTGTGCGTTTCAGGCACAAAACGTCGCGCGGTAATCAGCACAAACAGGCAAATTGGCAGGTTGATCAGGAACACGCTGCGCCAGCCGTAGCCGCCGATATCCGCTTTGATCAGGAATCCACCTAATACCTGACCAATGATAAACGCCAGTCCGCCAATGCCACCGTAAAGACCGATGGCCCGCGCATGCTCCCTGCCCTTCATGGTGACATGCATAGTGGCGAGGATTTGCGGCACGATGAAAGCTGCGCCGACACCCTGTAGTGCGCGGGCAAACATCAACAGACCGACGCTGTTCGCGATGCCGCATAATAAAGATGCAATACCGAAGATCCATACTCCCGCCAGGAATATCCGACGACGTCCGTAGTTATCTCCCAGGCGTCCGCCCATCGCCAGGCAGATGGCGAAAGCAATGCCGTACACGGCGACAATCAGCGCCAGCTCAATCGATGTGGCGCGCAACGTATGCGCCATGGCATCCAGCGCCACGTTGACAATGGAAAAATCGATCATGGGCAGCAGTTGCCCTGCCAGCAGGACCACCAGTCCCGCGCGTTGAAGTTGCGATGTGTGCATCGGTTTTAACCTTGTTTTTAAGTGCAGTACGGCATAGCATCACCTAACTATTAAACGGGTACCAGTTCTTGTTTATCATGGTATAAATACTACCCGTCTCGTTTGGAGATCTGCTCATGAGCACGGCTACTGCCCCCGTCACGGCTGAACACAACAATCGAAAACTACTTGGCACTTTTTTACGCACGCGTCGTGAAAGTCTCGATCCTAACCGTCTGGGCTTGCCGCATATGCGTCAGCGTCGCACGCCCGGATTACGCCGTGAGGAAGTGGCGCAGTTAGCAGATGTCGGCGTGACCTGGTATACGTGGCTGGAACAGGGACGCGATATCAAAGCCTCGCCGAAAACCCTGACGGCCATTGCCACGGCATTGCAGTGCAACGATGTCGAGACGCAGCATCTGTTTTCCCTTGCCGGACACTCGTTGCCCTCGGTGCGGGTGGCCGCTGCCTGCTGCAAAATCGCGGCACATAATCAGCAGATGCTGGATGCGATTCAGTTACCGGCGATTATCGAAACACCGCGTTTCGATATTCTTGGCTATAACGCCGCCTGGTGTGCATTGATGGGCGTGGATCTTGCGGAGATCGCCGTGGAGGATCGCAACTGCATCTGGCTGGCGTTTAATCATCCCGGCTGGCGCAAAGCGATTAGTGATTGGGAAGACGTGATGCCGCAGATGGTGGCGATGTTTCGTGGACAGATGGGCGAACACCTTGGCGATCCACACTGGGAGAGTTTTCTCGCTCGTTTGCTGAATAGCTCGGATGAATTTGCCCAAACCTGGCAACGCTACGAACTGGGCAAGGTGGAAAATCGGCTGAAGCGTTTTTACCGCGAGGAAGTCGGTGAAATGACGCTGCGTCAGAATAACTGGTGGTCTGCTTCACGCAACGGCGACCGCCTGCTGGTGTATGTACCGGATGATGAGCAGAGTGCGGCGTCACTGCAGAAATTGATGAAGCTGTAAAATTGACCACCTGCGCCGCAATGCTCGACGTCTGGTGATGCAAACGGCTTGAGCGGGCTTCAGGCCGCTGCAGCCGCTTAACCACATCACTATGCCAGGGATTCGACTTTACCAGCGCTTTTCCACAAACCAAGCCACCAGCCATTCTGTCAGGGCACTCTTCCACTGCAACCTGTGTCAGCACCTTTGTTCATCAATAAAGTCAGCTACAGTTAAGCTACTTCGTGCAACCCGAGGCGCATTGATGAAGAAAATCATACTTGTTCCGTCCAACCTTGGCCTTAATCCATTGTACGAAGGGCACATTCCAGGCACATTCCGAGCCCCTGCGATCCTGATGCAGCATGGGCTCAGAAATGTCTTCTCAGACTATGAGATTGTGACGGTTCCTTGCCCTCCCTATAGCCCTGAGGCTGAACCCGATACCGACATCCTAAATGGTCACAAGCTCAGACGGCTTAATTTGCAATTGGCGGACGAAGTCGAAGCATCGCACCGATTGAACCTTAAACCGATTGTTATTGGGGGCGATTGCGCTATTTTGCCGGGTGTCATCTTGGGCAGTCGGCGTCAACTGGGACCGCTGGCACTGGTACATATTGATGGTCATAGCGATTTCCGCCATCCAGGAAACTGGGCACGCCCTTCCGCCGGGCGTCCCGGTGCAGCAGCCGGAATGGATCTGGCGTTGGTCACGGGTCGAGGGGAAGCCTTACTCACTCAATGGCCTGATGTTGAAGGAGCGCTCATTGCCGATCACGCTGTGGTTCAACTGGGTGAGCGTGAATCGCAGCTTAGCGATTACGAATGGCCAGATATTACCGACACTGATATACGGCGTATCACTATATTTGACGCGCTGAAGTTATCAAATCAGCAACTCCTTGACAGGATATTCGAACGGCTGAACCGCTTTCCTGAAATACCCTACTGGATTCATCTCGATCTGGATGTACTGGATAGTGCCGAAATGGCCGCCGTAGACTGTCCCGGCACACCTGGGTTGACTTCACAAAACCTGGTGAGTATCTGCCAGGTGCTGTTCAACTCTACCCGCTGTTGCGGCATTACGGTGACTATTTACGATCCTGATTTAGATCCCGATGGGACCGAAGCTAAACGGGTTGTGCGCATTATTAGTGGGATCACTGGAGAAACTTAAAATTCAAAACGAAGATGCGAATTAATCGTTAACTGCATGAAAATTAAAGATTTAACAGGACATATTAAGTGACATTCAAAAGCATATCACTGACAATAGTTCGAATGTGGGCAACTGTTCAATAAGCCATACGCATCTTAAATCATAGGGTATGCAAGGGACGGCTATTTCCTTGGCCAATTTGTCTCCTTGCTGGAAAAATGCTATTTCACCTTGCTTTCGATGCGGGGAAGATGCCTTCAAGTAAAGTTGAGGTTGAAGCGGCGCTGGTATCGTTGCGTGATGAAACAGATGATGACAGGTATCGACTCTCGTAGAGTAAGTTAAGATTTTAAAGAAATAGGCAGTATTTTCTCATTTAGTGTTCTGGCTTATACAGAATAAATTTCAGAGGCGCAGTTTGATGAGTAATGGAAAGTATGTATTAGGCATTTCAGGCAGTCTTCGTGCTGCATCGTTGAATACGGTTTTTTTACGGGCCATGTCTCTGCTTAGCCCAGTGGGAATCACATTTGAAATATATGACTCGCTGGATAAACTCCCTCTATTTAATGTTGATGATGAAAATACACATAATTCAGCAGTTGAGCACTGGAGAGATGCACTATCCAGGGCGGACATGGTGTTATTAGTCAGCCCGGAATATGCACATGGTGTCACCGGAGTTATAAAAAACGCCCTTGACTGGATTGTTAGCAGTGGCGAATTTCTTGATAAGCCTGTCTCAATGCCTAACCTGTCTGTCAGGGCCCATTTGGCGCACTTTCAACTCACAGAAACATTAAAGGTTATGGGCGCGTTACTGCCAGAAGCATGTTGCCCGAGGGCAACACTTGAAGCACCTTATGTATTTTCCGATGCTACCGAGTTTTCATTAGTTGAAAATGCTGGAATTTGCTTAAGATTAAATGAGTTATGGGAAAATATCGAAATGGTAATGGCACAATAAAAAAATGACTTAAATCTGCTTTTAACATCCTGCTTTCAGTCCATACCACCATCAACCCTCAATATTCCGCCCTTTCACATAGCGCCAGAAGCGTTCCGCCGTGAGATTTAAGCGTGCACCTGAGCGATAAACATAAGCCGAAATCTTCAGCGAAAGGCTGTGATCCATAATCGCCAGCCTTCTCTCCTCCAGCTCACGCTGAATCGAGTAATCCGGCAGCCAGCCAACGGCATCGCCTTTCAGGATCATTCTCTTCAGCAACTCGCTCATCGATGAAACGAAGGTCAGAATGAAGGTGGTATTGGGTATGCGATCAATAACCTGGTTAACCTGACGCCCCATATAACTGTCATTGGCATACTTGACCAGCGGCAGTGTGTCGCCATTAATGGAGAAAATCGGCTTACCGTGCTGGTCACAGGGTGAGACCAGATGCAGAGCAGAATCGAAGATTTTATGGTTGATGAACGGGTAATTCATCAACTCTTCATTATAAAAGGACAGGATAAAATCACTTTTCCCCTCCTTTAGGTTGAATACCGCATCGTTGACGTTAATCGATTCAACAAAGAAAACTTTATCAGGGCTGTCACGGTAATCCGCCAGTATATCGGGCAGCAGCAGGACGGAAAGCGAAGGCGCCGCATCGATACGGATACTTTGCTTTAGCTTATCTTCACCCTTAATTCGGCTGATCTGGAAGTCCATATCGTCGAGCATGTTCCTGGCATAGCCGACAAATATCCTGCCCTGCGGCGTCAACTGTGGCGGGTTCACTTCACGATTAAATACGCTGAAACCCAGGTTCGATTCGAGTGCCTGAATCCTTCTGCTAAACGAGGATTGCGAAATATTTCGTCTCTCTGCCGCAAGCGTAAAGCTGCGGCATTCTTCTAATGCAATCACATCATAGAACCACTTCACTTCGAGGTTACTTAGCACGTCTTTTCTCCAATTGCAGCCCCCAATTCTATGCATTTTTTACATGACAAATGATTTATATGCAATTTCTGCATCAAAAAGCCAGTGCTACTATCCATCCCCTATTCGGGTCGGCCCTAGCCGCCTCGCCAATCATCCAATGAGTCAGGGTATTTTATGAGCGCAATTAAATCTGTCATGCAACATCTCTCAAGCCTTGGCATCAACGATGTCAGCGAGATCATCTACAACCCGAATTACGAATTGCTATTCGAGCATGAAACGTCAGCCGAGCTTAAAGGCCCGGCGCGCGGAATTGTGACGACGTCTGGTGCGGTGACGGTTGATACCGGCGAGTTCACGGGCCGCTCTCCACGCGATAAGTACATCGTTCGCGACGATGTGACGCGAGATACCCTGTGGTGGTCGGATGCTGGCCTGGGGCGCAACGATAACAAACCGATGTCGACTGACGTGTGGGCGCATCTGAAAACGCTGGTCGCCGATCACCTGTCTGCCAAAGCGCTGTATATCGTGGATGCCTGGTGTGGCGCGAGCGCCGATACCCGTTTGGCCGTGCGTTTTGTCACTGAGGTGGCCTGGCAGGCGCACTTTGTCAAAAATATGTTTATCGCCCCGACCGACGAAGAGCTGGCAAGCTTTAACCCGGACTTCACGGTGATTAATGGCGCAGGTTGCGTCAATCCGCAGTGGCAGGAGCAAGGGTTAAACTCGGAGAACTTTGTTGCCTTCAACCTGACAGAGAATATCCAGCTGATTGGCGGGACCTGGTACGGCGGCGAAATGAAAAAAGGGATGTTCTCAGTGATGAACTACCTGCTGCCGCTGAAGGGTATCGCGTCCATGCACTGCTCAGCAAACCGGGGTGAAAAAGACGATGTGGCGCTGTTCTTTGGCCTCTCCGGTACCGGAAAAACCACACTGTCGACCGATCCGCGTCGCCAGCTCATTGGTGATGATGAGCACGGCTGGGATGCAGACGGCGTATTCAATTTTGAAGGCGGCTGCTATGCCAAGACCATCAATCTGAAAGCGGAATCTGAACCGGAAATTTATGGTGCTATCCGCCGTAACGCGTTGCTGGAAAACGTTGTCGTTCGTGAAGATGGCAGCGTGGATTATGCCGATGGTAGCAAAACCGAGAACACACGCGTCTCTTATCCACTGTCGCACATCGAGAATATCGTGCAGCCGGTGTCTCGCGCGGGTCACCCTTCACGCATTATCTTCCTTGCTGCGGACGGATTTGGCGTGCTTCCTCCGGTTTCACGTTTGACGCCAGAGCAGATGCAGTATCACTTCCTGTCAGGTTTCACCTCCAAGCTTGCGGGTACAGAGCGCGGCATTACAGCCCCGACACCGACGTTCTCTGCGTGCTACGGCGCAGCTTTCCTGATGCTGCATCCAACGCAATATGCTGATGTGCTGCAGGAAAAGGTCGCACAGAGCGGTGCTGAGGTGTGGCTGGTGAATACCGGTTGGAACGGTGCGGGTGAGCGTTTGTCGCTGAAAGATACGCGCCAAATCGTCAACGCCATCCTGGAAGGGGAAACCGGTGCATTGCGTGAAGAAACGCTGCCGATCTTTGGTCTCGCCATTCCGCAGGAGATTGCTGGCGTCGATGTGAACACACTCGATCCGCGTAACGGCTGGGCATCCCCGGCAGATTGGCAGGAAGCGGCCGAGAAACTGGCACAGCTGTTTATCAATAACTTCAAACAGTACAGCAACAACGAGGCCGGTGCGCGTATTGCGCAGGCAGGTCCGCAGTTGTAATTTCGCTGACGTTTAGCAGAGTGCCATTCAATGGCACTCCTTCACCGCTAATTAAGTGCTGATATCTGACTGAAATAACGCTGACCCGCGTAAAATCGCCGGGCAGCGTTATTAATTAATAGAGCAGAAAGAATGCCAGACACAGTTAGCCTGACGTACTCAGTGCTTATGCTGATTTAAAACGAGCTTCCAACTTATCTAAAAAGCCAAACAGCACCTGATTCATCTCGCTGTAGTCGTGTGCACGAAGTTCTTCTGGCGTGTTGACGAACCGGTATTCTGCGGCGCGACTCAGATCGTTCTCTGAATGCGCGATCAGCATTTCCACAACCTCTAGCGTCAGTTCCATATGGCACTGGAAACCATAAACGCGATCGGAATAGGCAACGATTTGGCGCGGGCAACCTTCGCTATAAGCAATGATTTTTGCATCCGCCGTCAATCCCGGCATGTCGTTGTGCCAGTGCCCCACTTCCAGCGTGCTGGCAAAGTGAGAGAACATCTCATCCTTGCTACCCTCTTCCGTCAGTGTGATTGGGAATTTACCAATCTCTTTTTCAGGGCTATGTGCGAACGGCGCGCCAAGCGCTTCACCAATCAGTTGTGATCCCAGGCAAATACCGATAACGGCTTTACCGGTTTGAACCGCCGAAGCAATCAACGCCTGTTCACCTTTCGCATCAAAGTGCGGGCATTCAGCTAGTGTGGTGGAGGGATCTTGTGGCCCTCCCATCACAATCAGAAAATCGATACCTTCCGCGTCTGCGGGCAGCTTGTCGCCTGCATAAACGCGCGAGTAAGTCACATCATGGCCGTGATTGTTGGCCCATGTTTCGTAGGCGCCGGGTGCTTCAAAATCTTCATGTACGATGAAATGTACGCGCATTGCAGAGAACTCCATGAGTAATGTAATGGCCTGTTCAGACCTTATTGGTAGCCTGAATCTGACGCTGCTGTGACAGAATCCCGGCCAGGGATTTAGCGATTAACTCTGTTTCCGGTGCATCAATCTCAGAGACGGTGATCCGCAGCCCTGAACTCGTGCTGTCCAGCATGAACCCTTCTCCGCCGCGAACCAGCCAGCCGCGTTGTGCCATTTGCATCACCGTTGCCGCACTGTTGTGCGCTAAAGGAACCCACACGTTTAAGCCGTCGTGATGATCTGAAACACTGACGCCGTGCTGTTTCAACGCGCTGACCAGCAATTCTCGTTGGCCCAAATAGCGCCCGCGTGCGGCCAGAATGGATTGCTGAAAGTCAGGCGAACGCATATGGCCCGCAGCCATATCCTGCAGAATATGGCTGACCCAGTTTGTCCCGGCATTCAGGCGTTGACGCAGACGCTGTGACGTTTCCTCATCGCTTGCAACAAAAGCCATGCGCATATCAGGACCAAGAAACTTCGACAGGGAGCGGATGAGCACCCAGTTACGGGTATTTGCCGGAACAATATGGTGATAATCCTGGGTTGAGAGCAGAGAAAAGTGGTCATCCACAATCACCAGTACCTGCGGATAACTTGCGAGCAAAGTGCGTATCCCCTCTGCCCTGCCAGCGCTCAGGCCAAAGCCGGTTGGATTGTGGGCGCGAGGGGTGATGATCACCGCCTGGGCGCCCGCAGAAAGCTGACGTGACAGCGCCTCAATCTGCATTCCTTCCGTATCCATTGCCACAGGCGCAGCCTGAAGACGGTTGTGTCTCAGCGTGCTGATGCTACTCAGGAAGCAGGGGTCTTCAACCGCCACGCGATCGCCCGCAATCAGGTAACTGGCAAGCACCCTCTCAACCGCATCAACCGCACCGTTGGTCAAATTTAATTCAAAGGGAACATCGAGATCGGGCTGTAGCCATTCGAGACCCGCCGCCTCAAGTTCAGGCCGGATTTCCGGTTCGCCGTACAAACCCGGTGTATTTTGAATATGCGTAACAAGCTGGTTAACAGAGGGAAGAACCGAAGCCGCAGGATTGCCACTGGCGAGATCGCGGATCGCCAGGCCCGGTGCGCTACCTTCGATATCAATCGTCGCGATGGGTTCACGCACAATGGTGCCGTTTCTGCCTCTGGACAGTACAAAACCTGCATCCGTCAGGCGCTTGTAAGCCAGGGCAACCGTGTTGCGATTAATGCCCAACTCACCGGCTAAATCACGCAGTGTAGGCAGCATCGTGCCGGGAACGAGTTCACCGGACTGAATCTTTGCGCGGATCTGATCGAAAATATCACCCGCTGTTTTTCCGTTAATCTTCATTGATCTGGTACAAATAAAAGTTTAGCCTAGGTCAATGTTAATTGACTGCTGAACGCCTGTCTATACGCGATGAAAACATCGGTACAACACGCTGAAAAATAGGGGGATTACACCGGAATCACGATACCACAGACAATATCATCTAAGAGAGTTAACGTTACGAGGAAAGAGAGCCAAAAATGAATACCCGGCCTTCAGCACGATTACTCATCATTGACCCACAGCAGCGTGTTCTGTTGTTTTGTTTCACCCATAAAGCCGATGCTCTGGATGGACAACGTTATTGGGCCACACCCGGCGGAGCATTGGAAAATCACGAAAGCTGGAAACAGGCAGCGATTCGCGAACTCTTTGAAGAGACAGGCATTATACGTACTCAGCTGGATGATGCCATCGGCTACCGAGCGTTTGAAATGCAACTACCCAGCGGCGAGGTAGTGTTAGCACAAGAGCACTATTATACGGTGCATGTTGTTCAACAGGAGATTTCAACAGCGGGATGGAGTAAGCACGAGCGCAAAGTGATGTCAGACTATCACTGGTGGGAACTGAAAGAACTGATATGCAGTGGGGAACGCTATTATCCGGAAAATTTAACGGCTTTGCTGGAAATCGCCCATCAGTCTGCTGCACGCTGACGGTTGCAGGCGGCAATCAAAACCGCCTTCGATAAGCCCTCTCGGCGCATCAATTCTCGTCGTTATCGCTAAGGTAAATATCTGGGCGCGTGATCGTCCACGCATAATCAGGACGATTGACCGGCTCGTAACCAAATTTCTCATAAAGCCATGGTGCTGTCGTGGTGAACAACATGATCCTGCGCAGCCTGTTAAATAAAGGATGGTCATGAATGCACGTCATTAACCATCTGCCTAACCCATCCCCCTGATGCGCTTCCAGTACATACACGTCACAAAGATAGGCGAAGGTCGCATGATCTGTTATGAGCCGGGCAAATCCGACCTGAGATTGATGATGATAAATGCCAAAGTTCAGGCTGTTTTGAACTGAAGCGGTGACGGTTTCCACGTCTATGCCTTTCGCCCATGTTGAGCGCGTCAGATACTGGTGTATCGCCTCCACATCCAACTTTGCGCTGTCTGTACTAATGAGATAATCATTTTGATGCCATTCATGGATTGATGGAAGCGTCACTCTTCACTCCAAATAACTTATCCAGTCGTGCTGGAATACTATCACAGCGGAATGACCATGGGTTCTGATGTATATTGCTTTGCAAGATCCGATGTTATTGATATCGATCCGTGTGAATTAACAGAGCGTTGGATTTCGCTGCGCTGTAATTAATCCGGGTATAAAAAAAATCCTGCAGAATTAAACGGGTGTTCTTTGAGGACTTAGACATGACCCCCTTTCATCAACTTACCGCCACAAGCCTGAGAGGCCAGCTTATCTCCATGGCTGATTACGCTGGCAAACTGGTTTTGGTAGTGAACACCGCCAGCCATTGCGGCTTCACGCCACAGTACGCAGGCCTTGAAGCGCTTTATAAGAAGTATGCCGCCCAGGGGCTGATGGTGCTGGGGTTCCCTTGCAATCAGTTCGGAAAGCAGGAGCCCGGTGATGCCGACGCGATCTCGCAAACCTGCCACATTAACTACGGTGTAAGCTTCCCGATGTTCGAGAAGGTGGAGGTCAACGGAGCGGCTACGCATCCGGTGTTTGGTTATCTGAAAGACGAATTACCCGGCTTGCTGGGCGGTGGGATAAAGTGGAACTTCACTAAATTTCTCATCGGACGTGACGGCAAACCCATTAAGCGGTTTGCACCCTTTACTACGCCAGAGAAAATGGAATCTGCGATTCTAGCTGCACTTTGAATCTAATTATTCCTGAGCGTCATTCGCGCTGAAAGCGTTTAATCTACATAATATAATTCCCTACTTCTTTCAGCGCAGACAATTCCAGTGTTGCTGCCGGTGAGTCAGATTTTGTCGTTTGACGCACGGCTATAAATCAGTTCAACATCCACACCACTGTATAAAAAAACAGGATCAGCATCATGACCCTAACTCTGGTTGGCGAGAAAATTAGCAAGAATCGGTTTACCGGTGAGAAAATTGAAAACAGTACCTTCTTGAACTGTGACTTTTCTGCTTGTGACCTTAGTGGTACTGAGTTTACTGGTTGCACTTTTTACGATCGTGAAAACCAGAAAGGATGTAATTTCAGCCGCGCCACGCTGAAAGATGCCATCTTTAATAGTTGCGATCTTTCCATGGCGGACCTTAGAAACGTTAGTGCGCTGGGTATTGAGATTCGTAGCTGTATGGCACAAGGTGCCGATTTTCGCGGTGCCAGTTTCATGAACATGATTACAACCCGTACCTGGTTCTGCAGTGCATACATCACCAAAACAAACCTCAGCTACGCCAATTTATCCAAGGTGGTATTAGAGAAGTGCGAGCTATGGGATAACCGCTGGATTGGTACTCATATTCTGGGCGCAACATTCAGTGGCTCAGATCTCTCAGGCGGTGAGTTTTCTTCATTTGACTGGCCTTCTGCCAATTTCACTTATTGCGATCTGACTAACTCGGAGCTAGGTGAAATCGATGTGCGTGAAGTTGATATGCAGGGCGTGAAGCTGGACAACTACCAGGCCTCATTAATATTGCAGCATCTTGGCATCTCGGTTGTTAATTAATAAGCTGCATGTTAACCACTCATTTTAAATTTATCGCATTGCTTGAGTGAATGAATACGGACTGCCAGTAAACAACATATTATGGCAATACCGCTAGTCATCAGCACAAGGTCGATTATCTGGCATGGTCGACCAAATACTATTCACCCCATCGTGTTGCCTTCACTCCTGTCACGGAATGAAGGCGCAGTGACGATGCCTAGGGGCCTGTGAGCTTAACCAGCATCAGTGAGTCCGTCTTGCCCACTGAGAACGCCGGTCCTTACATCTCAAATCTTCGCGAAAACGCCCAAACGCTCAGCCTAAAAAAAGCCGCTAAATCGGGGTTTCTCCCAGCAAATTGTAAATTTATGTCTATGCTGTATCAGGATCATCAGCTTTTGCTGGGTTCACTATCACGTTTTACTGTTTGTTTATAACTAGATATCAATCAAAAGCACTTGATTTTTAAGGGAATGGTAATGCTTAGTATAAGACGTAAAAAGGTTAAACCGATGCGGTTGAAGGACGTGACAATCATTGATGATGCTCGTCTGAAAAAGGCGATTACCGCCGCCGCTCTGGGTAATGCCATGGAGTGGTTCGATTTTGGGGTATACGGCTATGTCGCAGCCGTTTTGGGCAAAGTTTTTTTCCCGGGTGCCTCGCCTGGCATTCAGATCATCGCCGCTTTAGGCACATTCTCGGTTCCGTTCATCATTCGTCCGCTAGGAGGAATGTTCTTTGGCGTATTGGGTGATAAATACGGCCGTCAGAAGATTCTCGCCATCACCATCATATTAATGACCTTCAGCACCTTCAGTATCGGACTCATTCCCTCCTATGCCACCATCGGCTTTTGGGCACCGGTCTTGCTGTTAATTGCAAAAATGGTGCAAGGATTCTCGGTGGGAGGCGAATATACCGGTGCTTCCATCTTTGTTGCGGAGTACTCACCCGACCGTAAACGCGGATTTTTAGGCAGCTGGCTTGATTTCGGTTCGCTGGTTGGCTTCGTATGTGGCGCCGGTGTCGTTGTGCTGCTCACCACGATCCTGGGCCAGGAAACCTTCAATGACTGGGGCTGGCGCATTCCCTTCTTTATGGCGTTGCCGCTGGGCTTAGTCGGCCTTTACCTGCGTCATGCGCTCGAAGAAACTCCGGCATTCCAGAAGCATGTGGATTCACTGGAAGAAGGTTCTAAACAAGGTCTTAGCGAAGGCCCTTCTGTTCCTTTCAAAGAGATTGCACGCAAACACTGGCGGAATCTGATCTCCTGCATCGGCATCGTTATCACCACCAACGTGGCGTACTACATGCTGCTGACTTACGTGCCGAGTTATCTGACCCACAATCTGCACTATTCAGAAGACCGTGGTGTTTTGATCATTGTGGTTATCATGCTGGCGATGCTGTTTGTGCAACCGGTGATGGGATTGCTCAGTGATAAATTTGGACGTCGTCCCTTTATCATTATTGGTAGCGTGGCAATGGTGCTGTTATCCATTCCATCCTTTATGCTGATTACCCATCACAGCCTGGTCGCACTCTTTTTTGGATTGTTGATTCAGGCGGTCATACTCAACTGTCTGATTGGCGTGATGGCCTCGACCCTGCCCGCGTTATTCCCGACTGAAGTGAGATACAGCGCGTTGGCCAGCACCTATAACATCTCCATTTTGGTTGCGGGTATTACCCCTACCCTTACCGCCTGGTTAGTGGAAGTGACAGGCAACCTTTATATGCCAGCATGGTATTTGATGGTGGTGGGTGCGATTGGCGTAGTGACCGGTTTTACCGTGAGAGAAACCGCTAACAAACCGCTGTATGGTGATACCCCAGCTGCCTCCTCGCTTGAAGAAGCCAAAGAGTTGCTACAGGAGCATCATGATGGCATTGAGCAGCGCATCGAGGATATTGATGAACAAATTGAGGAGTTGAAAAATAAGCGCCGCAATTTAGTCGCTCAACACCCCGAAATAACGCAATAAATATTAACCGCTGCCTAAGGGCAGCGGATTTCCCCCTCAATCGATCTTCCTGACACAGAACACTTATTATCGTCTATACTTTCAGTGAGTTGGTTTATTCACTATTTTAATTAAAACTCGATAATGATGATGAAATTGTTTTCATCAGAATCAATGATGGGCATTGAATTAATTTCATTATTAGCGAATAGATAGTTAGCAGATAACCGGACAGACAACGGTTACTGAATATTTAATTTACCTGACAATGATATATTGTCAGCTGAGAATGAGGGAAAATAATGCCATCGATATTTGATGAGTTATCTGACGCCCCTTCATGGGTGCCTGCTGTGTTACTTGTCACCCTTTCGCTTGTAGCAGGTTTTCTGGCTCGTTTTTTACTGCTTAGATTTATACGTTACTGGCAGGATCGCGACAGGAAATTATTCAAATCACTTGAGAAGCATCTTCGTGGTTCAATGTTTCTATTTATTCCACTGATGTTAATCAACGTCGGAGCCGAGTATGTAAATATTCACCCCGATTCGCTTTCGTTCATTACCCCCACGCTGAATGTTTTCATAATATTGTCATTGTGCTCGATTTTAATAAGATTGACCAACGTCGCGCAGGACATGCTATTTATTCGCTATGATATTAATCTGTCAAACAACCTGCGCGCCAGGAAGATTCGCACCCAGATCATTTATGTCAAAAAGGTCGCGATTGTCCTCCTTGTATCATTCTGCCTTTCTCTAATTCTTATCAGCATTCCCGGCGTGAGAAAATTCGGCACCACCATCCTCGCAGGCGCTGGGGTGGCAGGCATCATCATTGGTTTTGCGCTGCAGAAGTCACTGGTTAATTTGTTTGCCGGCATTCAGATCGCTTTCACACAACCGATCAAAATTGATGATGCGGTTGTGGTTGAAAATGAATGGGGTTGGATTGAGGAGATCAACCTGACCTATGTTGTAGTGCGTATCTGGGACCTGCGCCGACTGGTGCTGCCAATTACCTATTTTACCGAAAACGCCTTCCAGAACTGGACACGCAATAATGCCCAAATATTGGGTTCGGTTTTTCTTTACCTCGATTATTCGATGCCATTAGAGCCACTCCGTCAGCATTTTGAAAAAGTTCTCAGCGAAACCAAACTCTGGGATCAGCAAACCCAGGTGCTTCAGGTGACCGATACCTCTGATAAAACCATGACGATTCGTTTATTAATGACTGCACAAAACTCCCCAACCGCCTGGGATTTGCGCTGCTACGTGCGCGAGAAGATGATTGAGTTTATTCAACTGAATTATCCGCAGAGTCTTCCTCATGTGCGGGCGACGTTGACCGAGGCCGCAGAATCGAATAACACGAAAACTCAATCTTAGATCATCCTCTTTTCTGCACTTTAGAGTGGCAGTTCATACATGGGTAAGTATCTACGTTGGGACACGAGCAGGGTGGACATCGCCCTGCTGTCGTCCTCAGTCCTTTTCGCCTTAAACAACAACAAAACAGACGGCCCAACGCCGCCAGTTGTTCTTCAGTGCCCACGCCGCGCCCGCATCATCGCCAGCCTGAACTGGCGGACATCTTGTGGCGTCCAGCAGCGGCAGGACAACGGCGCGGTATCGTCAACCGCGGCGGGTAGCGGGACTTTCTCTAGCGTGCCACGATTGCAAATCGCACAGGCTAAAGTGGCGGAGGGCACGCCAAGATAGCGCGCCACCTCCGGCAAGGTCATCAGTGTAGTACGCATCATAACCTCCTCGTTGCATGTGATTTAACTGACATGGTTGAGCAGTTTTCAGCGTAATTTTATGATCGCGATCAGGTGATGAATTATTTTTGGTTAAAAAATAATCACAGCGTCATCAGCATCTCGTGCCACGCCATGCCGCCGTGATCGGACGCCGAAGGTTTGATGTATTGATAGCCGAACTTCTTATACAGATCAACGTGATGGGTTTTGCACATCAAATGGATGGTCTGTTTATCCATCTGCTTCATAAGCTTGATGAACTGTTGCATCATCAGTGTGCTGTATCCTTTGCCCTGATAGGCCGGATCGAGCACCACTGACATAATCACCACGTTAGGTGCTGCAGGATCGTGCCCGATTAACTCCTTAAATTCCTCATCTGACATCACCACATCCCAGGCGCAACCTGCATTGATAAAGCCAATGACTTGACCCTCGTTTTCAAGGCACATAAACCCTTGAGGATACTGTGCGATACGGGTTGCGATTTTTTCGCGCGTGGCAGCCTCATCGCCTTCGTAGGCATTAATTTCAATGGCATAGCAGCGATCAACATCGGCTAAGGTGGCATTTCTAAACGTTAAATTCGACACAACTACCCTCTGGATTAACATCACAATGCACGCTATTTTACCGACAAATCACCATGAACCTACTGCATTGTCTTCAGG
The DNA here is from genome assembly GCF_009830025.1 of Pantoea sp. Taur. NCBI lineage: Bacteria > Pseudomonadati > Pseudomonadota > Gammaproteobacteria > Enterobacterales > Erwiniaceae > Pantoea > Pantoea sp. Taur. The sequence goes on along the minus strand of NZ_SZZZ01000001.1, from coordinate 325,508 downwards.
ATAATTATGAACAACGTGCATCTCATGCTGCGCCAACTCGACCTCAATTTACTGCTGGTGTTTGCCGCGCTCTATCGCCAGCGCAGTGTCACCGCCGCCGCAAATGAATTGGCCTTCAGTCCCTCGGCATTAAGTCACGCTTTGGCACGCCTGCGTGTCTCACTGGACGATCCGCTTTTTATCCGTCAGGGAAATGCAATGTTACCCAGCGCGAAAGCGGAACTGCTCGCGCCCGGCATTATCAATGCCCTGGACGCGCTGGTGGAGAGCCTTAACCGCCGAAACGATTTTGACCCGCTCACCAGCCATCAGGTTTTCCGCTTTGCCGTGACGGATTACACCGCTACCGCCCTTCTGCCCACGTTGATTGCCCATCTGCAACAGCAGGCACCCAATGTAGTGATCAAGGTGGTGTATTCACGCGGCTACGATGCGTTTGAGGATTTGATGGCGGGCAAGGTGGATTTTGCCATCGGTTTTGAGGATGAAGTCACCACCCCAAGACGTGGCATCAACACTATCGAATGTTTCGAGGATAACTACGTGGTTGCAGTTCGCCAGGGGCATCCGTTTATCCGCGATGCGCTCACCTATGAGGATTACCTGCGCGTGGGGCATGTGGTAGTTAATCCGTGGAATGAGCAACGCGGCGTGATTGACCGAATACTCGACGCGCAAGGAATTCAGCGCAAAGTGGTGGTGGAACTGCCGAGTCTGATGACTGCACCATTGATCATCGCCAGCACGGATCTGGCTATCGCGTTACCGCAACGTGCCGTGACATCCTTGTTTGGCGCGGCGGATTTGAAAATTTTCCCGACGCCCTTTCCTACCCCGCATTATGCGCTGCGCGTTTACTACAATCCGGCGCTGGCGAACAGCGCCGGACATCAATGGCTACGCGAACAAATTGTGCAGGTCGTGTAAATCACGCTAGTTCCACGACCCGATTTTCACGTGCGCTAACAAAAGCAGCATCCAGTACCGCCAGGACTTCAATCGCCTGCTCTGGCGTCACCGGAGGCTCACTGCCATCGCGTACCGCTTGAGCAAAAGCTTCGTAATAGGCGTGATAGGCACCTTGTTCAGAAGGCACCCGTTCTGAGCCTTGCGGCGTATTAAGTGTGCCCCAGCGCTCAGGCTGCTCATAGCCCCATGCATCCCGATCGTCCGCCGGGCGCTGGCCCGCAAAAATGGCCTGCGCCTGCACATCCGTCCCTTGTGAAATAAAGCTACCGGCATCGCCATACAGACGAAACTCACGGCAAACAAAGCGATTCAGTTTGGTGGCGGAAAGATAGGATTTAGTCCCGTGTTGATGAGTGAGCGTCAGCACAAAACTGGCGTCGGTCGGCCCTTCCGGCAGGTCGATGATATCCAATTGAGCATAAACCGATTTTACCGGCCCCAACAGGAACAGCGCCTGATCGACAATATGACTGCCTAAATCACGCAGCAAACCGCCGGTTTCGCCGCCTTCGAGGGTATTGGCATCGTCAAAATCCATACGATTATGCAAACGCCACACTTTTCCCACGCGATTTTGCTCAATCAGTTTTTTCAGCGTGCGCACATCATGGTCAAAACGACGGTTGTGATACACGCTCAATACGACGCCTTTCGCTTTCGCGGCATTGGCCAACTCACGCCCCGTTTTCGCGTCGGGTGCAAAGGGTTTGTCGGCAATCACCGCCACACCCGCAGCAATCGCTTCCAGCACCAGTTCGCGGCGCGTTTGCGGTGGTGTCGTGATCGTGACGGCATCGACACCTGCCGCCAGCATGTCGGTCAGGCTGGCATAGATCGGAATGTCGGGAAAATCCGCTCTCACGCGTGCAATAGTGGCTGGCGCACGCGCCACGATGCCCGCTAACTCCACGCCCTCAGCCGCATTAATGAATGGCGCGTGAAAGTGTTTGCCGCCCGTTCCATAGCCCACGATACCGATTTTCATGCTGCCTCCTTGTGATAGAGAAGAGTGGTAAGGCAATCAGTAATAACATAATCGCAACAACTAAAACTGCTCGCTCACGCAAAAATGGTACAAAAATATCATTTTTAGGAAAAATGGCTTTACTGTGCCGCAGGGAAGTTGCGTTTAATCGGCGCAAAGTCACTGGCTTTTTTGCCTAATAGTCGCTGAGGGCGGAAATCTGCCAGCAACTCACTGGCCTGATCCTGCACCAGTTCCTGCGCCACCAGCTTGCCAATCAACGGTGACAACGTGATTCCACTGTGTGTCACTGCCACATACACACGCTGATGAGGCGTGACGTAGCCAATGGCAGGTAATCCATCCGCCGGTCTGGCGCGTTGACCAATCACAATGTTCTCAATCTGCAATTCGCCTGCATCTGCAAACAACGCGTGGTAGCGATCGCGGAACGCCTGCGCAATATCCCCATGGCACGAAGGTGGGGCAGCAGGGTCGGCAAGGCCATCCAGCGCCAGTGCCTGCAACAGCAATCGCCCGCCGCCGTCCGGGCGTACATTAAGCTGAGGAGAGATTAAATTGGTTGCCAGCGAGAGCGGCTGTGGCGCAGTGCGTGCCAGGAAACTACAGGCCACCGCGTTGGGTTTGCTGGTATCGAGCAGCGCCAAATCAAGATTAAGGGTGTTAAGCAGTTGATTGGCCCAGCGCCCGGTGGCAATCACCACGTGATCACCCTGCCACTGTTCACCGTTTACCAGATGCAGCGTGACGCCATCAGCTTGTTCGCTAAGACGTTCAATCGCATGTTGTTGATGCAATACCGCCCCATTGGCACGCGCTTCAGACCAGAGTCGCGAGAGATACAGCGCCGGATGCAATACCGATTCCGTTGGGAAATGCCAGACGCTGCCACTTACCGCCTGTGAACGCAGATCCGGTACTTCACGCTGCAACGCATCCGGTGTCACCTCATGCGCGGGATAACCCAGCGATTGCAGGGAGGTAACACGCTGAAGTAGCCTCTGCTGCGCCTCGCCTTCTGGCGCCCACTCCCAGGTACCACAGGTTTCCAGCCAGCGCAGACCATTGGTTTGCGAAAGCTGCAAACGAGTATGTTCTTCCATAGCGAGGGCATTGAGCTGGTGATAACTGAGGGGTTGTTTACCATTGGAGTTGACCCAGGCGAAGGTGGTGCTGCTGGTGCCGGCACCAATATGCTGCTGCTCAAAAATCGTAACCTGTACGCCCTGCAAGGCTAATGCGCGCGCCACCGCTAAACCGATGACGCCGCCGCCCACTATCGCAATCTTTTGAGTTGTCATGAATGGCTCCTGAATGAATAGCCCTATCATAACAACGTTCATCGGCAGAGATTGCAATTGCTATATAACGCTTACTGCGCAGGATATAAGAAAATCCTCTGATGCCAGAGAATAAATTTATATCGTCGTCAGCATTTTCCCATTTGAGAAATAGGCCAGCAAATTCTCCAGCACATTATTCGCCATGCCTTCACGGGTTTCATGGGTGGCACTCGCAATATGTGGGGTTAATAACACATTATCTAATTCACGCAGCGCAGGATGAATAACCGGTTCTTGCGGGAAAACATCCAGCGCGGCGCCTTTTATCACACCCTGCTGCAATGCCTGGATAAGATCGTTTTCATTCACCACCGTGCCGCGTGCAATATTGATCAGCACACCCGATTTCCCCAACGCCGCCAGCACTTTTGCGTCCACCAGCTGGATATTTTCCGGGCTACCCGGCAGCGCCAGCACCAGGAAATCACTGAACGCCGCCAGCTGTTCAATGTTCTCACAGCGTTGGTAAGGCACATCTTTTTGACTGCGCGCGGTGTAAGCGATCTCCATACCGAATGCCTCAGCACGCCGGGCAATCGCAAGACCAATCGCGCCTAAACCCGCGATGCCCATGCGTTTTCCGCTGGCTTTACTGGAAAGCGAAGTGCCGGTATTTTCCCACGCGCCAGAGCGGGCGAACTGATGATTGGCCACCAGGTTGCGTGAAAAAGCTAAGGTCAGCGTCATGGCTAAATCGGCGACATCATCGGTAAGAATATCGCTGGTGATGCTCACCTGAATATCATGTGCGGCGGTGTAATTCAGGTCGATACGATCGGTTCCCACCCCAAACACCGCAATCGCTTTACAGGCCGGCACCTGTTCCAGAATCGACGTTTCTACACCCACGTCACCGCGCGTCACTATGCCTTGAATCTCTTTGCCCTGGCGCTGAAGAAATAACGCAGGGTCCTGCTCATTATATAAACGATGACATTGAAAATGTTGCGAGAGTTTTTCGTCCAGCTGAGGCATCAGTGGCTGAATAATCAGAATATGAGGTTGCGAAGACATCATTATTTTCCCGGATGGATAAGCGTGTCGTTTCAGACTACCGGATGAATTTATGTTACGGCATCCTTGTTACTTTTTTCGCTAATAAGATCACGGGGAAAGTGCAATGAATCCTGGTTGAGAATCAGGTTTTATTTCGGTTCTGTCTTTACCGTAATGCGTTGAGCACGCTGGCGAACTCACCTTACGCAGTCTACGGTTAATAAAAAAACCATAACAATTCAACTTACCATGGAAAGCCGCTATGACCGCCCATGTCGACATCACAGCAAGCCAGGAACACGAACTTCACTCTTTGCAGCAATTATTGCAGACGCATCTTGAGCAACTGCTGCCTGCGGGTCAGCCGAGCGATCAGGTTCGTGCCGCCATGCGTGCCGGTGCGCTGGCACCGGGTAAACGCATTCGTCCACTGCTGCTGTTGTTAGCTGCGCGAGATATGGGCAGCAAAGCATCGCAACAGGGCATTCTTGATCTCGCCTGCGCAGTTGAAATGGTGCATGCCGCGTCGTTGATCCTCGATGATATTCCATGCATGGACAATGCTCAGATGCGACGCGGGCGCCCGACGGTGCATCGCGAATTTGGCGAAAGCGTGGCGATTCTGGCGGCGATTGCCCTGCTGAGCCGCGCCTTTGAAGTGATTGCCGTTGCGCCAGGTTTAGCCGCCCTGCAGAAATCAGAGGCGATTGCCGAACTCTCTTCTGCCGTGGGTTTACAAGGTTTGGTGCAGGGTCAATTCCAGGATCTGCATCAGGGCGCGCAATCGCGTAGCCCGGAAGCCGTCGCATTAACCAATGAACTCAAAACCAGCGTGCTGTTCCGAGCCACCTTGCAAATGGCGGCGATTGCCGCGGAAGCAACACCCGCTATGCGCCAGAAACTCAACTATTTCGCGCAGGATTTGGGTCAGGCTTTCCAGTTGCTCGATGATCTCGCCGACGGCAGTAAACACACCGGCAAGGACGTTAATCAGGATCAGGGTAAATCGACGCTGGTACAGATGCTCGGTTCTGAAGGTGCTGAGCGCCGCTTGCGTGAACATCTGCGCAGTGCCGATGCGCACCTCGCCTGCGCCTGCCATCGTGGCATAGCGACCCGCCAATATATGCACGCCCTGTTTAATCAACAGCTGGCGATGTTTCACTGATCGCGGGACTGCCGATGGGGCACTTTGCCGTGATTGCGCCGCCACTGTATAGCCACTTTCACGCGCTGCAGGCGTTGTCACAGACGCTGATTGCGCGCGGTCATCGCATCACCTTTGTGCAACAGGACGATGCACGTCTCCTGCTAACGGATGAATGTATAGGATTCAGCACCGTAGGTGAGCGCAGCCATCCCGTCGGTTCTCTGGCACGGGTGTTACAGCATCTGGCCTCGCCCCTTTCGTTATGGCGGGTAATCAGTGATATCGCCGCCAGCACCGATATGTTGTGTCGTGAACTGCCTGCGCGTTTAACCTCGTTGCAAGTCGATGGTGTGATTGCCGATCAGATGGAAGCGGCGGGTGGCTTAGTGGCAGAAGCGTTGCACCTTCCCTTTGTTTCAGTGGCCTGCGCGCTGCCGGTGAATCGCGAGCCTGGCATACCGCTGGCGGTGATGCCGTTTCGCTTTGGTCAGGATGAAAAATCTCTGCAACGTTTTCAGGCCAGCCAGGATATTTATGATCGTCTGATGCAGCGCCATGGCGCGGTGATCAGCCACCATGCGCAACGATGGGGTTTACCCGATCGCCACAGCCTGCATCAATGTTTGTCACCGCTGGCGCAGATTAGCCAACTCGTTCCGGCATTTGATTTTCCGCGCCAGCATCTGCCCAGCCATTTTCACGCTGTGGGTCTGCTGCAGGCATCGCATCCTCCCCGCAGTGCCAGCGCGCCCTGGCCTGAATTGCGACAGCCGGTGGTTTATGCCTCTTTTGGCACCTTGCAAGGTCATCGTTTTCGCTTGTTCCTGCATCTGGCACAAGCGTGCCGCAACCAGCAGCTCTCGTTGGTGATTGCCCATTGTGGCGGTTTGGACGCCAATCAGGTGCAGCAGCTTAAGCGCGCCGGTGCGGCGTGGGTGACGGATTTTCTCGATCAGCCAGCCGCGCTGCAACATGCGCAGCTGTTTATCACCCATGCCGGACTCAACAGCACGTTAGAGTCACTGGAATGGGGCACCCCGATGCTGGCGCTGCCACTGGCCTTTGACCAACCCGGCGTGGCGTCACGTATTGCCTGGCACGGCGTCGGGCATCGCGCGTCTCGCTTTAGCCGCGTGCATCAGCTGGAACAGCACCTGCAGCAACTGTTGACGGATGACGGCTACCGGCTGCGCATCTCGCCCATTCAGGCGCAACTACAGCGTGCCGGTGGTTGTGAGCGCGCTGCTGATATCGTTGAGCAGGCATTGGGGCAACAACGTGTTGTGCTGGCGGAGGCGACCTGATGCCCGAGAATTATGACGTGATTTTAGTGGGTGCCGGACTGGCTAATGGCTTGATTGCGCTGAAGCTGCGTCAGCGCCAACCCCAGTTGCGCATTCTGATGCTGGAAAGTCACGCGCATCCGGCCGGTAATCATACCTGGTCCTTCCATCAGGACGATCTCAGCCCCGATCAGCTTCAGTGGCTACAACCGTTGATTGCCCACCGCTGGCCCGGCTATCAGGTGCGTTTCCCTACACTGCGCCGCAATCTCAGCGGGGAATATTGCTCAATCACCTCTGCAGATTTTGCCCAACGGCTTTATGAGGTCATAGCGGATGATCTCTGGATCAATACCCCGGTGAATGAGGTGCGACCCACCCAGGTCACCTTGGCCGACCATCGCGTACTGCATGCTGCGGTGGTGATTGATGGTCGCGGCCTGCAACACACGCCGCATCTGCAACTGGGCTATCAAGCCTTTGTCGGTCAGGAGTGGCATCTGGCGAGGCCTCACGGTTTAACGCAGCCAATCTTGATGGATGCCACAGTGGACCAGCAGCAAGGCTACCGTTTTGTTTACACCTTACCGCTGAGTACAGATCGTCTTTTAATTGAAGATACGCACTACATTAACCAGCCGACGCTGACAGAGCACACTGCGCGGCAGAATATCGCCGACTACGCCAAAGCGCACCACTGGCCATTGAGTCTTCTGCTGCGTGAGGAGCAGGGTTCGCTGCCGATTACGTTGAGTGGCGATATCGATGCTTTCTGGCAACAACAGCGTGATCAACCCTGCAGCGGGCTGCGTGCGGGCTTGTTCCACGCCACCACGGGCTACTCGTTGCCCACAGCACTGGTGCTGGCAGAACGCATTGCCCAACTGTTGCCCTGTGATGCGACAACGCTCAGTCACGCCATCGAAAAGTTTGCGCGCGAGCAATGGCGAGCACAGCGTTTTTTCCGGCTGCTCAATCGGATGCTGTTCTTGGCCGGACGCCCGGAACAGCGCTGGCGTGTGATGCAACGCTTTTATCGGCTGGATGCCGGATTAATCAGCCGCTTTTACGCCGGGCAACTCCGCCTCGGCGACAAAGCGCGCATTTTATGTGGCAAACCGCCCGTGCCAATCGGCGAAGCGGTGCGCGCACTGATGACGACCTCTTCTAAACCAGGGAAGAAATAATGACACGCACTTATGTGATTGGCGCCGGTTTCGGCGGCCTGGCGTTGGCTATTCGGCTGCAGGCGGCCGGTATTCCTACCACGCTACTTGAGCAGCGCGATAAACCCGGCGGACGCGCCTACGCATGGCAGGAACAGGGCTTTACTTTTGATGCCGGGCCCACGGTGATCACCGACCCGACTGCGATTGAAGCGCTGTTTACGCTGGCCGGAAAATCACTCAGCGATTATGTCGAGTTGATGCCGGTTACGCCTTTCTATCGCTTATGCTGGGAAGACGGTAAACAGCTCGACTATGACAATAATCAACCGTTGCTGGAGCAGCAAATTGCCCGCTTCAACCCGGCCGATGTCGCAGGCTATCGGCAGTTTCTCGCCTATTCACGCGAGGTGTTCAAAGAGGGTTATCTTAAGTTGGGGACTGTGCCTTTTTTGCATTTCCGTGACATGCTGCATGCTGGCCCTCAGTTAGGCCGCTTGCAGGCCTGGCGCAGCGTTTACAGTATGGTGGCGAAATTTATACAGGATGATCACCTGCGCCAGGCATTCTCTTTTCACTCGCTGCTGGTTGGCGGTAATCCTTTTGCAACGTCCTCGATCTATACCTTGATTCATGCGCTGGAACGCGAATGGGGCGTATGGTTCCCACGTGGCGGCACGGGAGCGCTGGTGCAAGGTATGGCAAATCTATTTACCGATCTGGGTGGCGAATTGTTGCTCAACGCCGAAGTGAGTCAGCTGGAAACCCAGGGCAATCGCATAATTGGCGTACAGTTGAAAGATGGTCGCCGGTTTGCAGCTAATGCGGTGGCGTCAAATGCCGATGTGGTGCATACCTATGATCGGTTGCTGCGTGGGCATCCTGCCGCCAGCAAACGTGCGGCCTCGCTGAAACGTAAACGCATGAGCAATTCGCTGTTTGTACTCTATTTCGGTCTGAATCACCCGCATTCACAGCTGGCGCATCATACCGTGTGCTTTGGCCCGCGCTATCGTGAGCTGATCGACGAGATTTTTAACAGCAGCCAGCTTTCAGACGATTTTTCGCTTTATCTGCATGCACCCTGCTCCAGCGATCCATCACTGGCTCCGGCAGGCTGTGGCAGTTTCTATGTATTGGCACCGGTGCCGCATCTCGGCACGGCGGCGATCGACTGGCAACAGGAAGGACCGCGTTTACGCGATCGCATTTTTGCTTATCTGGAGGAGCACTATATGCCGGGACTACGTCAGCAACTGGTGACGCACCGCATGTTTACGCCGTTTGATTTTCGCGACACGCTGCATGCCCATCAGGGTTCAGCGTTTTCGCTGGAACCGATTTTGACGCAGAGCGCATGGTTCCGCCCACATAACCGCGATGCGGATATCGCCAACCTCTATCTGGTTGGTGCTGGCACACATCCCGGCGCCGGGGTACCCGGTGTGATTGGCTCGGCGAAAGCCACTGCGCAACTGATGCAGGAGGATCTCGCTGGATGAATCGCCAACCCCTGCTAGAGCAAGTGACCCAGACCATGGCGGTCGGCTCAAAGAGTTTTGCCACCGCCGCGAAACTGTTCGATGCGCCCACGCGGCGCAGCACGCTGATGCTGTACGCGTGGTGTCGCCACTGCGATGACGTGATTGATGGACAAACGCTGGGCGAAGGCGGCACACAACATGTGGTAGAAGATGCCGAAGCGCGCATGCTGCATCTGCAAATTGAAACCCGCCGTGCTTACAGCGGTGCGCACATGGATGAACCCGCGTTCAAAGCATTCCAGGAGGTGGCGTTAATTCACCAGTTGCCGCCACAGTTGGCGTTTGATCATCTGGAAGGCTTTGCGATGGATGCGCGTGAGGCGCGCTACGTGACGTTCGATGATACTTTACGCTACTGCTATCACGTCGCGGGAGTGGTGGGCCTGATGATGGCCCGTGTGATGGGCGTCCGTGACGAAGCGGTGCTGGATCGCGCCTGCGATCTGGGGCTCGCCTTCCAGCTCACCAACATTGCCCGCGACATCGTTGAAGATGCGCAGAACGGTCGCTGCTATCTGCCGCAAAGCTGGCTGGATCAAGCTGGCTTAACCGGCCAGAATCTTGCCGATCCGCAACATCGCGCTGCCCTGGCACCACTGGCCGCGCGACTGGTGAGCGAAGCAGAACCCTATTATCACTCTGCTCGTTCCGGCTTACCAGGGTTGCCGCTGCGTTCCGCGTGGGCTATCGCCACCGCACGCGGCGTCTATCGTGAGATTGGGGTGAAAGTGCAACATGCGGGTGAGCACGCCTGGGATGCGCGACAACGCACCAGCAGCGGCGAAAAACTGGCGCTGCTGGTGAAAGGTGCTGGCTTGGCGCTTACCTCACGTTTGACTCGTCCGGAGTCGCGTCCTGAGGGCTTATGGCAGCGTCCGCGTTAACGGATTTATGCCGCTGTCGCAGCGCCGCCTGCAATTTATGCAATGGCGGCGCATAGAGAAAGCCGAAAGAAACACATCCTTCCCGTCCTCGCACCGCATGATGCATGCGGTGCGCCATATAAAGGCGCTTGAGGTAGCCTTTGCGCGGGATATAGCGGAACGGCCAGCGCTGATGCACAAGACCATCGTGCACCATAAAATAGAGTGCGCCGTACAAGGTTACGCCCGCACCAATCCATTGCAGCGGCCAGTAGCCGTTTACGCCGATGTAGATCAGCGCAATCGCCATGAACATAAACACCACGGCATAGAGATCGTTGAGTTCAAATTTGCCGTCGTGCGGTTCATGGTGTGATAAATGCCAGCCCCAGCCCCAACCGTGCATGATGTACTTATGCGACAGTGCCGCCACCACTTCCATCACCACCACTGACGCCAGCAAGATCAGCGTATTCCATAACCAAAGCATCGTGCATCCATTTGTGTTGAACAGAGGCTTTAAAAGTGGACGCGGAAAGGTCGAGAGGCAAGTCAATAACGTTTATTTTTGTTGGATTGATGGCAGTTGAGTTTTCATCCATACTCATCGACATTACTACACGTGTAGTCCACACGGGGGATTTATGCCTAATACCAGTGTAAACCAGAAGAAAACCGTCAGCGTCACCGTCGAACCCATGCTATTGCAACAAGCCAGAGAGGCCGGTTTAAACTTATCCGCGATTCTTGCTGAGGCTTTGCGACAAGAAATACGGGTAGCCGCTGCAGAAAAATGGAAACAAGAAAATAGTGCCGGTTTACAGGAACTGAACCGCATAACTGAAGAGCATGGTTTATTGTCGGATGAACACAGGACGTTCTAAATATGCAGTACATGATTTATAACAACACCAGTAAAAACAGTGCTTACCCTTATCTGGTCGATGTTCAAAGCGATATCATTGATCAGCTCACAACGCGTATTGTCATTCCTTTGTACCCTATGAATCGACTTAAGGCTGGTCAGGTAAAACGGCTTAACCCCGTCATCGAAATTGAGGGAGAGGGCTATCTCGTCATGACCCATGAAATGGCAAGTGTGCCCGCATCTCTGTTAGGAAAACAAGTGATGGATGCGCGCCCTTATCGCCAGCAAATCAAAGATTCTATTGATTTTATCTTTGATGGATTTTGAAACTTTACATGTCAAACGTCCCTCGTTAGCATTCCCCTCCTCAGCGGAAATGAACTGCTGCGTAAGCGTTAACGTCAATCAACGCACCATATGCAGAATCGTTCTGCCTCAACTCTATGGTGCGCAAATATGTCCCATACCACTATTGCCCAAAATCCAGCCCTGCGACGCGCGGGTTTTTTCTTGTTTCTGTTGCTGCTTACTGCTGCCAACCTGCGAACGCCGATCACCGCCACCGGCCCCATCCTGGAGAATATCCGCGCCAGTTTTGGACTGAGCGCCAGTGCCGCAGGCGTGATCAACTTTTTACCGCTGCTTATGTTTGCCACGCTGGCACCGCCTGCCGCCTGGTTTGGTAATCGCTTTGGCCTGGAACGCAGTTTGTGGGGCTCGCTGCTGCTGATCACGCTGGGGTCGTTGCTGCGCATTACCGGCAGTGAAAATGCCATGTGGGCAGGAACCCTTATTCTCAGTTCCGGGATTGCCGCCGCCAATGTCCTGTTGCCACCGCTAATCAAACGTGACTTTACTGAGCACACGGCACGCTATATCGGGTTGTATGCCATGGTGATGGGGATTTCAGCCAGTATTGCATCAGGGATTGCGGTGCCACTGGCTGAAATCAGCTCCGCAGGTTGGCGTCTGTCGCTCGCGGTGTGGCTGGTGCCCGCGTTTATCGCGCTGCTCGCCTGGCTACCTTATCTGAAAAAGTCGGGGCCGCAGGTGCACGCCGCAGCAACCCACAGCGTGACGCGATCGCCCTGGCGCTCAGCATTGGGCTGGCAAGTTTCGCTGTTTATGGCCACTCAGTCACTGCTGTTTTATACCCTGATTGGCTGGTTCACCCCGTTTGCGCAAGACAACGGTATTAGCCAGATTGAGGCAGGCGGCATGCTGTTCGTCTATCAGATCGTCGCCATCGTCTCCAATCTCGCCTGCATGAGCGCCCTTAAACGACTGCGCGATCAGCGCGCTATTGGCTTTGTCGCTTCATTCCTGATTTTTGTTGCGGTGGGCGGCTTGCTGCTGCTGCCTTCATGGTCACTTTTGTGGCTGATTCTGGCTGGATTGGGCGCGGGCGCATCGCTGGTGATCAGTCTTTCACTGTTTAATCTGCGCACTCAGGATCATCGCCAGGCATCAAAACTCTCCGGCATGGCGCAGTGCGTCGGTTACGGGCTGGCGGCACTTGGCCCGCTGTGTTTCGGTATGCTACATGATGCCAGCGGTAACTGGCTGGTGCCGCTGATCATGTTGCTGGCGGTCACCGTGGTTCAGATGGTGATGGCGCTACTGGCGGGCCGCGCCCGCCATATTTAATTTCAGGCGGAGACCCGGCTTTCCTGACGTTCCAGTTCACGCACTCGCGGAATCACCTCGCGGCCAAAGAACTCAACGTCCTCATGGAAGTGCAAAAAGGCCAGCAGCAATAAATCGACGCCTGCCTGCTTCAACGCCATGATGCGCTCAGCGATCTGTTGTGGGGTGCCAATTAAATTGGTCTTAAAGCCGTCGTTATACTGCACCAGATCTTCAAACGACGATTTTGCCCAGTTGCCCTCACCTTCGGGTGAGGCACTTCCCGCGTTTTTCACCTCATGCTGGAAGCCTTTAACAGCATCCGGATTGGCTTTGGCGATGATTTCCTGCAGGACGGACTGCGCTTCCTGCTCTGTATCACGGGCGATGACAAAACCGTTTAAACCAATTTTAACCTGATGTCCGTGCGTGATGGCTTTCACCTGAATGTCTTCAATTTGCTGCTGAACGCCCTCCGGCGTATTGCCGTTGGTGAAGTACCAATCCGACACGCGTGCCGCCATATCACGCGCTGCACGGGAACTGCCGCCCTGGAAGATTTCAGGTAAAGGTAAAAGAGGTTTGGGTTTTAATGCGTAATCGCGGAAGCGATAGAAGTCTCCGGCAAAGGTGAAGCTGTCTTCACGCCAGATACCTTTAAGGCAGCGGATAAATTCTTCAGACCGTAGGTAACGCTCTTCATGATCGAGCCAGGGTTCGCCAATCGCTTTAAATTCGCCCCGAAACCAGCCGCTGACAATATTGACGGCGATACGTGGACCGTAAAGATGGCTGATGGTAGCGATCTGCTTGGCGGCCAGCACGGGATTCCATGGGCCGGGCAGCAGCGCGGCAATCACTTTGAGCGTTGAGGTATGGCTCAGCAAGTCCTGTGAGAAGGTCACCGATTCATGCTGGTTATCTGCCCCGTATCCGGCAGTAAATCGAATCTGCGTCAGGGCATAGTCGAATCCTGCCTTTTCAGCGATTTTTGCCAGTTCGCGATTATACTCCGCGTCCCAACGGGTGCGCTGTTCAATCTGACTGATCACTAATCCACCGGACACATTGGGCACCCAGTAAGCAAATTGCAGGGGTTTCTTATCTGACATCGGCTTCTCCTGTCGATATATAGCTTAAAAATATGAATTTCTATCAAGTTCAATCTTTTCGATATATAAAGGGCAATGCAGCAGTTGTGCCAAATTTGCATGAATTTAAGCAGTTGATTTTATTAAGATGAGAGCGTTACTTAACGGGTGAGTAGTTGCAAATACAACAGCCTTTGTAAAACGCCCGTCGCCATTGCAACAGTGAGAGGAGAAGAGATTGAATCTGCGCGTTGAAACCATCACCCCGTATGTCCCCGGATTTTCGTCACTCAAAGCGGAGAGCATCGACCTGGGTTTCAATATGCTTCGCAGGCTCGATGATAATTGGCGCAACGGCACCAATTGTTTCGATCTCCCTGGCGAAAAGCTGTTGGGGCTGTTTTCATGCCATCAACTGATTGGTGTTGGCGGGCTGAATCAGGACCCATTCATGACAAATTGTCGGGCTGGCAGGGTTCGTCATCTCTATTTAGGTCAATGTTATCGCGGCATGGGGCTGGGAACGTTGTTACTGCAAGAGATCATTCAGGATGCGGTCATCCATTTTGCTCTGATCAATACCCATGCACCGCACGCAGCGTATTCCTTCTATGAACGGTTGGGTTTTCATTGCTTAGCGGATCAGGATATCAGCACGCATCGGCTACAGCTCATTGCCGCGACTAAGTGAGCGCATCCCTCCTCGGTAGCGCGTCAATAAACTCCCGAATCTGCGGCCTGTTATCGTCCTTCCGCCACACAGCATATAAGGTTATCTCCAGCGGTAACCACGGCAGCATCACCAGTGAAACGGTATCTGCGACCCGACTCGCCAGGCTTTGTTGAATGAAGGTAAACCCCAGGCCCGCTTCCACGCAGGCCAGGGCAGCCAGCGGCCCGTTCACCTCAAAGGTAATATCCGGCTGGAAACCCGCTTGCTCACATGCAGCCAGTAAGCGGGCGCGCGCAGCTGGATTGAGGTGCGCATGATCGGCTATCCAGCGCTGTTTTTGTAAATCTGCCGGTGTGGGTGTAGCGATGGTTTGTGCTTTTGGCATGACTAACAGAATCGGTTCCGTCAGCACTTTTTTCTGCAAAAACCAGTCGCCCTTTTCGGGAGGGGTATGCAGTAGCGCTACATCCAGCGCCCTTTCCTCAAGTAATTCGCGTTGTTGCTGGGATCGCATCGCGTGCAGATGGATAGCGGTGCCGCTTTGCTGATCAATCCGGGCAATGGCATCTGGCAGTATGCGCGAATGTATCGCCGCCTCAACATAACCAATATCCAGACGCCCCCTGGCCGTCTGCGTCAGGCTGCGGCCATAATCGGTGAGACGCGCATGATGTTGCAGAAAAGGCGTGACCTCATCCAGAAATTTTCGCCCTGCTTCCGTCAATCGCAGACGCTTTTTCTCACGATGAAACAGCGTGACGCCGAGTTCACTCTCAAGTTGTTGAATTTGCCTGCTCAGCGGGGATGCCGAGATATGCAGCTTTTCCGCCGCCTGACCGACATGTTCCAGCAGCGCCACAGTAGCAAAAGATCGCAATAATTTAATGTCCACAGCTTTTTCGGTCTCAACTCAGTCGAAAAGGATGATAGTCACACCCGCCGGTTCCCTGCAATATTTCATTGCTGATGCAGCTTAATGATTAAACAGCGTTTTCTCTTTCGGTGAAGAACAAAGGCGGTAATGATGGTCAAACATTTCTCCTCACAACGCGTGGGTCACTATCTGGTCACGGCTATCAGTGATGGCACCATGAAAGCCAGCCTTACGCTGCTCTCCGGCATTGATATCCCCAGCGCAGAGTCAATTCAAGCGCAATCGGGTATCGATGTGCCGGGTGATATTCATATTTACTGTTATCTGATTCGCGGTGAAGGACGCACGATCTTGATTGATAGCGGCATGGGCGCCGTCAATCATATTGGCGGGGAATTGCAGCCTAATCTGTTAGCGCTGGGTGTTAACCCCGACGCCATTGATACTCTGTTGCTCACGCATTGCCATCCCGATCATATTGGCGGCTTACTAACAGCCAACGGTCAACCCGCCTTTGTTAATGCGCAACTTTATCTCTCTACGGCTGAAGCGGCATTTTGGCGGGATGATGAAAAGCTTGAAACAGCCAACGAACGCACTCAGAGAAATGCCTTGCTGGTGCGTCGTACGCTCGAGGCCTATCGGCCCAGCCTGCACCTGATTGAGCAGAATAATATCACTGCGGATATCCAGGCTATCAGTCTGCCAGGCCATACGCCGGGGCATACCGGATATCTGATTGATTCCGACAATGAACGTCTACTGATCTGGGGCGATATTGTACATTACCCGCATATCCAGTTAGCTCGACCAGACGTTTCCATTTCCTTTGATAACGATCCGGCACTGGCTGAAACCACGCGCAAAGCGATTATCGAACAGGTTTCAAGGGACAAAACGCGGGTAGCAGGCATGCACTTTGGCGCATCCGCATTTGGCTATATTGAGGGTGATGTGCGCTCCGGCTATCTGTTGCGGCCAAAAACGGATTAAGACGCTGAGCTGTGAAAGTCGTTGACGGTGCCACGCGTCAGACCATCCTGCGTGGTCGCCGTAAGAAATGCGCCCAGCAGCCCGGGGAAGCGTGCGTCCAGGTCGTCACGACGCAGTGACAAGAGGTTTTCACGGCCTGAAGGTTTCTGCCAGATGACGCCACTGTCGCGCAGCACGCGCCAGTGATGCGTTAGAGTGGATTTGGACACGCCCTTCAGCAGCGATCCGCACGTGTGCTCACCCCCCTCCGCCAGGATAGCCACCACACTCATGCGCAGGGGATTGCCGAGCGCGGCCAATACATTTTCCAGACGGATTTCATCGCGCTGCGGGTGATTTTCCAGCATAGGCTGCCTCATGATAGTTCGTATAAACACGAAGTATCGGGCAGCGGATGCGGGATGTACAGCGCGGCAGCACACCGCGCTCAACGCCTACTGACTGATGGTCTGTTTCAACGCGGCAATCGATGAGGTGATGCCCGCTTCCACCGACATGGTGAGATCTTCCATTTCCAGTGAGACCCAGTCGTTGTAGCCCATCATACGGACCACGGAGAAGAATTCCTTCCACCACTGCAAATCCTGGCCGCAGCCCACAGCAACGTAGTTCCAGGCGCGGTTTGCCACATCCTCCACCGGTTTGGTTTCCAGCAGACCGTTGATATTGACCAGACCCCGTTCCATCCGCACATCTTTACCATGGCAGTGATGAATCGCCGGCCCCAGCGCCCGAGCTGCGGCAATCGGATCGGCGCCCATCCACAGTAAATGGCTGGGATCAAGGTTCAGCCCTACCATGTCGCCCACCGCATTGCGCAGCCGGAACAGGGTCTCTGGATTCCACACCAGCATGGAGCTGAAGTTCTCCAGCGCAAATTTCTCGACCCCACTTTGCTTCGCACGCGCCACCAGCCCTTGCCAGTAAGGGATCGCCACTTCATTCCATTGATAGTCGAGGCAGTTTTTCAGTGTCGGCGGCCAGCTCACGGTATAGGTGATCCAATTGGGAATGGTGTCATGCGGACTGGCAGGCGGTAACCCACTCATCATGACTATTTTCTTCACACCCAACTCACCCGCTAACGCCAGGGCATTTTCGGTATCGCGTTGATGCTTTTGACCAAGTTCACCGCGATCCAGCGGATTACCCGATACATTCAGAGCGGCAATTGACATCCCGCGGCTTTCCAGTGCTTTCAACAGGTTCTGACGCTGTGTGGCACTGCCCAGTAACGCTTCTGTCGGCAAATGTGGCGCAGAGGACCAGCCACCCGTCGTCATTTCAACGCCGTAAACACCCAGTTCCAGCAGTTTGTCCAGCATTTGCTCAAACGGCAGATGCCCCAGGCTGTCGGTACAAAAAGAGAGTTTCATGGCAGTCCTTATTGGTAGTTGACCCAGGTCGCGCCGTTGTCGGCGGAACGAACACAGTTTTCAATCCAGCGCACGCCTTCCAGCCCGGCATTGATGTCGGGATAGATCAGGTTATCAAGCGTGTGCTGATCGCCACGCTGGGTGGCACTGATAGCGATGGCGAATTTCAGGTAGATGTTGGCCCAGGACTCGGCCAGGCCTTCAGTATGCAATGCACCCAGACGCTCATCCGCCAGCGCACTTTCATGCAAATACGGCATACCGTGATGCATCAGTTGATTTGGCTGGCCCTGCACTTCGTATTTCAACTCGCCCGGATTGTAATCACTCCACTCCAGACTGGCGCGTGAACCGATAATGCGGATGCTTTGGCTGTCCATTGAACCGGCGTTGATCGATGACGCCCACATGCGCCCTACCGCCCCGTTGTCGTAATGCATCAGCACCATCGCGTTGTCTTCCAGCGGTGCGCGTGAGGGAATAAAGCTTTGGCGATCGCACAGCAGCGATTTGACTTTCAGCTGCGGCAGCACCAGCTGCGAAATGTAGAAGGTGTGAGTGGAGATATCGCCCAGTACAAACGAGGGGCCGGCGATTTTTGGATCGACACGCCATTTCTGTGCTTCGCTAAATTTATCGGCACTGTCATTGGCGCTGAAGCCGTGGGTATATTGCAGCTCCACCATACGCACTTCGCCGATTTCGCCGTTGGCAATCATGGCTCGCATCTGCATCAACAATGGATGGCCGGAGAAGCCGTATGTCACGCCGACGATGAGCTTTTTCGCCTCTGCCAGCGCTTTAATCTCCTGCGCTTCCGCGCTGGTGAAGAACAGCGGTTTTTCACAAATCACATGAATACCGGCATTCAGCGCCGCTTTCGTGATCTCATAATGGGTGCCATTGGGGGTGGCGATTGATACCACTTCCACCCCATCGTCACGCTTTGCCTCTTCCTCAAGCAATTGCTGGTAGTTGTCATAACAACGTTCCGGCGCAAGTCCAAGATTGACGCCAAATTCGCGCCCACGTGTAGCATCAATATCAAAGGCGCTGGCGACCATCTGGTAGGCGGTATTGTCACGTAAGGCACCGGACCGATGTTTATAACCCACCTGACTCAGGCGGCCGCCACCGATCATTGCCCAGCGGAGCGGGCGTGGAATGCGTTTTTCACCATTTAACATAGTCACTCCTGTTTTTGCACCCGGGTGCAAATTAGGTTGAGGGTAGATGTTCGTATCTGTTACTGCTGATTCTTGTTATTTATTCACGCACTGGAATCCTTTGCACTGCACGTACTGCCGTACTTTACGAGATGCTACCGAGTGCAAATCGCATCAGAATCGGGCATAAAAAGGATGATTCTTGTGCTTACAAGCGCTGAATGTCAGCGATGCCGACTTTTTAGTCAATCTGGCAACATGCAATTCAGCGAAGAAGATCACAAAAACCATTAAATTTGCACCCGAATGCAAAACCCATTGCAATCGGGTGCAAAGATCAAACATAATCGTAACATCATAAAAACAGGGTTATTCGATGTCATTTGCCTCATTTGCCTGCGCTTAGGTGTTTATTTTCAGTTGGCTTTCACGTTCAATGCAGGGGACTCCGCCTTTTTATCCCTACGCAGGTGCTATGAATAAACCAACAAAGAAGCCCCACAAAGCTACAGCAAGTGATGTCGCACGACTTGCCGGCGTCTCAAAATGGACCGTATCCCGCGCTTTCACGCCCGGTGCATCCATCTCTGACAAGGCGCGCGAGCAGATATTGAAGATCGCCGCAGAATTGGGCTATCGCCCTAACCTGCTGGCGCGCAGCCTGTCGCAGAAGAAAACGCACATTATCGGCGTGGTGATCGATGAGATGAAGAATCCTCACTCGATGCTGATGCTCGACATGGTCACGCGTCAGTTGCAACAACGCGGCTATATGGCGTTGTTGCTGAATATTGGTAGCGGAAAAAATTACAGCGCCGTGCTGACGCTCGCCGATCAGTTGCAAGTGGATGGCCTGCTGTTTCTCGGCACCGTGTTAACCGACGAACTGATTAGCGTGGCGCGCGAGATGCATCAGATTCCGCTGGTGCAGGTGTGCCGAAACAATGACGAGCCCGATATCGATGTGGTGAACGTTGACGGTTTACGCGCGGGTAAACAGCTGGGCGAACTGTTGCTGGCACAGGGCTACACCCGTATCGGCTATATGATGGGACCGGAAACCAGCAGCCATCATACCCAGCGCCTGGATGGCCTAAACCTGGCACTCCAGGAGGCTGGATTGACGCTGGAATTACTGCTCACTGCAGGCGAGTACTCTCGTGAGCGGAGTTATGAAGTGCTGAGTGATTATCTCAACTCGCACGCCCCTCAGCAGCGGGTTGACGCCCTGTTTTGCGAGAACGACATTTTGGCACTCGGCGCATTGACGGCGCTTAAAGAGCATGCAGGCAACCGTTTTATGGCGGTGGTGGGTTTTGATGATATCGATGAAGCCAGTTTGTCCAGCTGGCAACTGACCACGTTTAGCCAGCGATTGGATTTAATTGTCAATGAAGCCCTCAACCGCTTGATTGACGGAAAGGCCACTCCAGGTGGTGTTTGGTCTCAGGGAGAATTGCGCTTACGACGCTCTCACCTGAAACCCTGAGGTAACAAGGAGGAGAGATGAAGTTGTCACTGCATGGTGTTTCTGTCTGGTACAGCAATGCCGTCACTCAGTTACGCATCGCCCACGAAACAGGCTACAGCGGACTGGAGATTCTGCCTGAACATCTGTATCGCTATCTGGATAACGGCGGCAGTTACGCAAAATATCGTGATCTGCTGGCGAAGTATCAGATTGAGATCACCTGCATTAATGCTTTGAAGCGGATGGGTCGTTTCCAGCCAGAAGAACGTGCCGCCCTGCTGCGTGAAGCGGAGAAAGTGGTGCAGGCGGCCGTGGAACTGCGCTGCCCGGTGGTGCAAATTATGGCGTTAACCGAATTAGATCATCTGCCAGACGCCGCACGTGACGCCATCTTGCTGGAAAACCTCTGCGCCATCGCCGATATCGGCAAGCCACATGGCATTAAATTCCAGATAGAAGTGGTGGCCTTCACTGCCTTCAATTCACTGCAACACGCGCTGGATCTGATTAAACAGAGTGGCAAAGATAACCTTGGCGTGGTGGTCGATTTCTGGCACCTGCACGCCGGCGGTGGCACCACACCGGATGAAGTGGCGTGCATGGACAAGGATTTGATCTACGGTGTGCATTTCTGTGATGGTCGCGCCGCCTATCCGGGCGAAGCCTGGGACGAATGGGTCCAGCGCAATTACGCGCCCGGTGAGGGAGATGTTGATATTCCAGCCTGGGTGGCGGCAGTGAAAGCCACGGGATACAACGGCGTATGGTCACCGGAATTATTGAGCCCGCGCAACTGGGAAGATGATCTCTGGGATATTGCCCGTCACAGCATCGACGACATGAAAAAATATATTTATTAAAAATAAAGGAGGCCCGAATAACGGGTTTTCCGTGAAGACATTTGGCAATGGCGGGAAAAATCCAGCCTACGGAATCGCGTGTTGATTAACAACACGCGCATAACGTCTTTCAATACTTTCTGAGAAATCATAATAACGAACATGGATTCGTCGTGGACGGCTGCGCGCTAATTAACGTGTGGCCGGTCTATGTCTGAATGTCCGGAACGTCGTGCTCTGTCAATATTAATCTGCCGTGTCCATCAGACGATGGAATGATTAAGGGAAAGAAGTATGAACCGAAGAGAAGCGCTCTTTTCGCTGAGCGGTATTGTCGCCTCACTTGCCGTGGCACCGCAACTGCGCGCCAAAGAGCTGCACAATGTGCCGCTGGAAACCCAGCTCAGTGCCGACCATTTGCCACAGCCAGCGTGGCAAGACGGTTACCAGGTGCTCACCAACCCACTGGATCGCCAGAATCTACAAGCCATTTTTGATCGTTTAATCCCGGCCGATAAGCTAGGGCCTTCAGCTACTGAAGCGGGCTGTATTGAGTTCCTCGATAATCAGTTAGCGGGGGATTACGGTTCAGGAGCCTCGCTTTATTTGCAAGCTCCACTGCATCCTGAAAACGAAGAGAAAATGATGGGCAGCCCTCAATTTCTCTCGGCACCCAAGGAACGCTATTTAACCGGTCTGAAGGCACTGGAAAGCTGGGCACTAAAAAATCATCAATCTTCCTTCCATGCGTTGAATGCCGAACAGGTTGATAACTTCCTGACAAAAATGGAAGACGGAAAAATTGATTTGGGGGCAGAGGTGAATAGCCAGGCCTTCTTTGAATTAATGCTACAGAACGCCCGGGAAGGTTATTTAGCCGATCCGATTTACGGCGGTAATAAAAACATGGTGGGCTGGAAGATGATTGGTTTTCCTGGTGCCCGCTATGACTACCGCCCTTATATCGAACGCCGCAATGAAAACCTGGCGCTTATTCCTGTCAGTCTGATCCCCAACGATTAATACCCCGGAGCTGAGTCAATGTCATTAGAGAGAAATAAGGCTGACGTGGTGATCGTTGGTATGGGTTGGGCCGGTTCGGTGATGGCGGAAGAGTTAACCCGCGCCGGGCTAAATGTGGTCGGTATCGAACGTGGCGCGTGGCGAGACACTTCTACCGATTTCCCAGTGGCGATTGATGCCGATGAACTGCGTTTCCACACGCGCCGCAAAATTTTACAGCCGATGAGTGTCGAAACCACCACGTTCCGCAACCGCAGCGACCAACTTGCCGCACCGGTGCGCAACTGGTCCGCGTATCAGTTTGGCTGGAACGTCGGTGGTGCAGGCACACACTGGGCAGGCATGTCCTGGCGCTTTACACCGTGGGATTTTGAAGTGGCGACGCAGACCCGTGAACGTTACGGCGCGAAAAAGATGGCAGGCTTGCAGCTGCAAGACTGGGGCGTGACCTATGACGAAATGGAACCTTTCTACGATCGCTTCGAGCGCATCGCTGGCACCTCGGGCTACGCCGGAAATCTGAACGGTGAAAAACGCACGGGCGGCAACGTCTTTGAGGGCGCACGCAAACGGGATTACCCAACGCCACCGCTCAAAGATACCCATTGGATGAACAAATATCGCAAGACCACCGAGAACATGGGGTACCACCCTTTCACGGTACCCGCTGGCAACCTGTCTCAAGCTTATGTTAACCCATTAGGCGTTAGCATGGGGCCATGCACCTATTGCGGTTTCTGCGATTTCCACGGCTGCGGTAACTTCTCCAAATCGTCGCCACAGGCCTGTATTTTACCGGTGTTGATGCGCCGTCCAAACTTCACCTTGCTGACGGAGACAGAAGTCCTGCATGCCGTGAAGCATGAAGATGGCAAAACCGTGAAAGGCGTGAAATTTGTCACTCAGGATGGCGTGGAAGGTTTCCAGCCTGCCGATGTCGTCTGCTTCACCGCTTACCAGATGGATAACGTGCGCCTGATGCTGCTCTCCGGCGTCGGTGAGAAATACGATCCGCTCACCGGCCGTGGCACCATTGGTCGCAACTACAACTATCAGACGTGTTCAAGTGTGACCGGTTTCTTTGATAACGAATACATGAACCCGTTTATCGGCGGCGGTGCTTTAGCCGTGCAGATCGATGATTTTAACGGTGACAACTTCGATCATAGCAATCTCGATTTTATTGGTGGCGCGGGGATTATGGGCTTCTCCACCAATGGCCGTCCGATTCAAAACATGAACGGCCTGCGTCCCGGCACCAAACGCTGGGGAAGCGAATGGAAGGCCGGTTATGCACGTGATTACCAAACAGCGGGCACCATCTTCTGCCAGGGCACGTCGATGCCAATGCGTGATGCTTTCCTCGATCTGGATCCTAACTACAAAGATCGCCACGGTCAGCCATTGCTTCGCGTCACTTTTGATTGGAACCAAAATGACAAACGAATGGCAAATTACGTGACCGATCGCGCCATCAATATCATGAAGGAAGTGGGCGGGCAGCATCTGGTGATCGATAACCAATCAGAAAAAAGCTGGAACCCTTACATGCAGCACAGCTCGCACACCATTGGCGGCGCAGTCATGGGTGCCGATCCGAGTACTTCCGCGCTCAACCCTTACTTGCAAAGCTGGGATGCGCATAATTTGTTTGTGGTCGGTGCCTCGGCCTTCCCCAACAATGGCGGCTACAACCCAACCGTCACCGTGGGTGCGTTGGCGGTGCGTGCGGCGCAAGCTATCCACCAGAAGTACATCAATAATCCGGCACCGCTGGTGGGAGCATAATCATGGCGAAGGCAAAGAAAATTACCTATACCCTCGCGGCGTTGGCCGTGGTCGCCGCCATTGGCGTGACCGGCAGAATGTGGGTGGTGATGGACAGCTCACGTTCAAATGTGGCAGATGATAAGGTCAAATTAGCCGATTTCCACAGCAGTGATGCGGATGCCATTAAACGTGGCGAATATGTGATGCGCCTGGCGGACTGCGCGGCGTGCCACAACGCGGATTTCTCAGGCGGCTACAAGATCGACACCCCCTTTGGTGCACTGCAAACTTCCAACATTTCACCCGATCGTGAAACCGGCATCGGCAACATGACGGAGCACGATTTCTTTAATGCGGTCCGTCAGGGACGCGGAGAACACGGCTTCCTTTATCCTGCGATGCCTTACACTGCCTATACGCAGATGAGCGATGCCGACATGCACGATCTCTGGGCCTATTTCTCCGCGCAGAAGCCGGTGAAAAATGCCATCGATGAAAACGCTGGCATGAACTTCCCGTATAACATTCGTCTGGCGATGGCGGGTTGGAACCTGTTGTTCTTTGATAACAAAGCGTTCAAGCCTCAGAGTGCGCAGAATGATGCCTGGAACCGTGGTAAGTACATCGTTGACGGCCCCGCGCACTGTAGTGTGTGCCACACCGCACGTAATGCGTTAGGAGGAGAGATCAGCAGCCAGTATCTGCAAGGTGGCAACTTAGGGACATGGTATGCACCTGATATCTCGCCGAATCCTCATGCTGGCATCGGAAAATGGAGCGATGAGCAGATCGCGGATTACCTGAAAACCGGCTCCAACGGGGAGAGTGTTGCGGCCGGTCCGATGGCAGAAGCGGTTGAGCACTCAACGCAATATTTCAATGATCAGGACCTGAAAGCCATTGCCACCTATTTGCGCAGCCTGCCCGCTTCTGCAACGGCTAAGCCAATTGCATTTGTGATGGATAAGACGAAACACGATCAGGCGGCACTGCGCTATGAGGTGGACTGCTCAGCCTGCCATGGCTTGTCGGGAGAAGGTATCACGGGTATGGTGCCGGCTTTTGCGGGTAACACCGCGATGCAGAATGATCCCAGCAACATGATCCATGCGCTGTTGGATGGGGCGCGAGCGCCGCACACCGAAGGACGCCCAACGTCTGCCGGCATGCCTGCCTTCTCATGGAAATTGAACGATCAAGAGATGGCAGATGTGCTCAACTACGTGCGCAATTCATGGGGCAACGAGGCTGCCGAGGTGAAAGCCAGCGATGTTGCCACGCTGCGCAAAGCCACGGATGCGGGAGATAAGCTGAAAGTACCGGCAGCGAAATAACGGCTTCTCGTCAGTCATCAACGCGCCGCTATTCTTTCAGTCAGAAGAGTAGCGGCGCATCCAATGAAGTGAAGCCGAAAGTTGGACACCATTCTAACGTGCAGGCGGAATGACAAGGAGCAGTAGTAAGCATTCACCTTGTCTCACTCCCCTCTCGCACCAATCATTGAGCCGGGAAGCGTGCTCAATAAACGGTTTTCTGTTTTTATCGTGCTCGATGACGTCTCATTGCGTCGGAATTAGCGCAGCAGTTGGTTGATTCCCCACAGTGCTAAAGCATGATCGTCTACAGAAGGCAAACCACTGATGCTAACTGCACCAATGATCGCGCCCTGCGGGCTCAGCAGCGGGAAGGAGCCACCGTGATCGGTGTAATCTTCCTGACGAATGTTGCGCTGCTGCGCCATACGTTCGCCCTTCTGCTCATTAGCGAACCCTACGTACATCGAAGAGTGGCCGGTCAACAGCACCGTGTTGCGTTTACGACGCATCCACTCCAGATTTTCGGGCACGGAACCGGGTAACGCCGCCAGAAACAGCACCTGCCCAAAAGCATAAACTTCGATAGCAATTGGCGCATTCATTTCGCGGCCACGCTGTTGAATGCCTTGACCAATTTGCCAGGCCAAATCGAAATCAAACTGCGGTAAACGGTGCTCAGCTTCCTGCTGTAGCAGGGTTTCTAATGAAGGCAGTGCTGACATTGATAGAATCCTCTCAAAATGAAATTTATTTTCCACTTTTTATAACATGGAAAATATTTTTCGCATGTGATGAGGATCGCAGTTCAGTTTGGGTTAACCCGAATCACGCGACACCATGGTAAACCCCATATCAATAATCAGATTTTCCACCGTCTGATGTTGCAGGCGCTTTAACAATTGCTCTGCAGCAAGTTCACCCATGCGGTGCCGGTCAATGCGAACCGTTGAAATCGCCGGATAATTTGCCGCTGCGAAATCCAGGTCGCCAAAACCAATCACCGCCAGCTGCTGCGGAATGTTTAAACCACGCGCCTGTGCCGCCATCAATGCGCCCTGCGCCAGCGTGTCTGAACTGCACACCAGCACATCGACATCCGGATGTTGCTCCAGCAATTGCGAACTGGCTTCGCGACCGCGTGCCATTAGCGCCGGGAGTTGAACGGGCACATCAGCCAGCGGTTCTATATCCAATGACATTAACGCATCCAGCAAGCCCTGTTTACGCTGCAATGCGCGGCGGTCATCTGTCCATATTAGACCCGGCTTTTGATAACCGCGCTCGGCAAGGTAGGTCGCAACGCGAGCACCGATTTTCTCATGAGAAAAACCCACCAGCATATCGATAGGCGTCGGCGTCATATCCCAGATTTCAACCACTGGAACGTTGGCTTGTAACAAGACCTTTTTCAGCTGTGCACTGTGATGAATACCGGTCAGCACGATGCCATCCGGACGGCGAGACAACAGCGTGGCTACGGTTTCGGCTTCTGTTTCTGCCTCGTAACCGGTGACGCACAGCAACATGTGGTAGCCCTGCGCACTCAGGCTGTCATTCAGGCTCTGAATGGTGTCGACGAACATGTTGTTATTGATTTGCGGCACCACAACGGCAATCAGGCGACTACGATTGCTCGCCAGACTGCCCGCTTGCGCGTTGGGAATGTAGCCGGTGGCGCTGATTGCCGCTTTGACTTTGGCGACAGTCGCCGGTCGAACCAGATGCGGGGAATTGAGCGCACGACTCACCGTCATCGGCGAGATTCCCGCGACGCGGGCGACATCTTCCAGCGTAGGGGCAGCATTGCGCTCGGGGTTGCGTAGTTTCATGGCGGCTCAGGGTAGAAGCAGATAGCGCTAGCATAGCAGGCCGCCCTATCAAAGCCAGCGCAAAACGCTGAGAATGTTAGGGCTATCATTTAAATCCCCGAATTGTCCATTCTGTGATCGGCTCTGCATTAAAGCTCAACGTTAATGGCGCATAGTCTTCTTCGATTCAAAATGTTAGCGCAATCATTTACAGGAGAACATCATGTCGAGTGTGAATTCCAGTGCCGTAAGCTATGCCAAAACAACAGGAGCCGGTAATGCCTCCGAGAGCGGTGACCGCATCGTTTGGGTCAATCTGTCACTGGCGTTTTTGCCGCTGGCGACGCCGGTGAGCGATGCCAAAGTGCTGACAGGACGCCAGAAGCCGCTGACAGAAGTAGCGATCATCGTATCGGAGATCGAAACGCGTGACGGTTTCCAGGGCATCGGCTTCAGCTATTCCAAACGCGCGGGCGGCCAGGGCATTTACGCCCATGCTTGTGAAATGGCCGATGCGCTGATTGGTGAAGATCCCAATGACATCGACAAGATTTACACCAAACTGCTGTGGGCAGGCGCGTCCGTGGGCCGCAGCGGCATGGCGGTGCAGGCCATTTCACCGTTTGATATTGCACTTTGGGATATGAAAGCACGGCGTGCCCAGTTACCCCTGGCAAAGCTGCTCGGCGCGCATCGTGATTCCGTGCAGTGCTACAACACTTCGGGCGGTTTCCTGCATACGCCCCTTGATCAGGTGATCAAAAATGTGGCTATCTCGCGTGAAAATGGCATTGGCGGCATCAAACTCAAAGTCGGCCAACCTAATACCGCTGAAGACCTGCGTCGCCTCACTGCGGTGCGTCAGACACTGGGCGATGATTTCCCGTTAATGGTGGACGCGAACCAGCAGTGGGATCGCGAAACAGCGATTCGCATGGGACGTAAGATGGAGCAGTTCAATCTGGTGTGGATTGAAGAACCGCTCGATGCCTACGACTTAGAAGGTCACGCCGCACTGACTGCCGCGCTGGACACGCCGATTGCCACCGGTGAGATGCTAACCAGCTTCCGTGAACATGAGCAGCTCATTCTTGGCAACGCCAGCGACTTTGTGCAGCCGGATGCGCCGCGCGTGGGCGGTATTACGCCATTCCTGCAGATCATGGGTCTGGCGGCGCGCCACGGACGTAAACTGGCACCCCACTTCGCGATGGAGATTCACATTCATCTCGCCGCCGCCTATCCCATCGAACCCTGGCTGGAGCATTTTGAGTGGCTCAACCCGCTGTTCAATGAGCAGTTAGAACTGCGTGACGGCCGTATGTTGATATCCGATCGTCACGGCCTCGGCTTCAGTCTTAGCGAACAGGCGCGCCGCTGGACCACGCTGACACACAGCGTGGGTAAACGTCCTTAGTGGATCTTTGCGCTGGCGTGACCGCTGAGCTGAGCCTTAGCCAGCGTGCGCGCCAGAATCGAAGAGTACAGCGGTTTGCCGCCAAAGAACTGTGCAGCAAGGGTTGCGCCCAGGCACGTGATGATCATCGGCAGAATCAGCTGATAGTTGTTGGTCATTTCCAGCACCAGCACAATGCCGGTTAAGGGCGCGCGCACCGAAGCGGCAAACAGTGCGCCCATGCCGGCCACGGCAAAGGTCGCGGCCTCCAGTTGATAACCGGGGAACCAGTGAATGCACAGTTGACCGAAACAGGTACCCAGCAAGGTGCCCAACGTCAGCATCGGCGCAAAGATCCCGCCCGGCGCGCCTGAAGAGAAGCAGCAAATTGTCACCAATGTCCGCAAGGCGAACAGACCGAACAAGGCCAGCGCGCTGTAACTTCCCGCTGAGAAATCGGGAATCAGCGTGATCCCCCCACTCACGGCAGCAGGCAGAAACAGGCCAAGCACACCACACAATCCCGCCAGCAGGCTGCCCCACATTACCCAGGCGGCAATGCGGCCTTGATGTAATCGTTGAAACTGATCCTGCGCGAGAAATATCAGGCGGTTAAACGCCACACCGCAGCCGCCAAACAGGATGCCAAGCAACAAATAGAGCCAAAGCGTGTTGGTAGGCGCATCGCGCAACTGGCCGATGTTGATAATGGCTTCATTACCATTGCATAAACGAAATACGATGCTGGAAACGATCACGCCGACAAACACTGCTTTGATTGAAATCAGGCTGTAGCGAAACTGCGGACGCATCTCCTCAATAATAAACAGAATGCCTGCCAGCGGCGCATTGAAAGCCGCCGACAAACCCGCCGCTGCGCCAGTGGCGATTAAGGTATGCCGGGATTCAGATGATTTTACGCGGAACAGATCCAGACACATGCCGCCAATATTGCCGCCGATCTGCACGGTTGGGCCTTCGCGCCCCAACACCATGCCTGAGCCCAGCGCTCCCATACCGCCAAGAAACTTCACCGGCAGCACGCGCCACCAGCGCACCGGACGCAGCTCTTCCAGTGCCCCTTCGATTTCGGGAATGCCTGAACCACCCGCTTCCGGCGCGAATCGCCGCACCAGATAATAACCAATGGCCCCCAATACAGCGGAAACCAGAAAAGCACACAGGACCTTAAAAAGGGGATGAGTGGCAGCGTTTTCCAGCCAGTTCAGGCGCGAATGCAGGATGAAATTCACCGCGCGGTCAAAGGCAACACCGACCAAACCGGTAAGCACACCGACCAGTGCGGCGAGCAGCAATAAAGCCACGGGTGTTTTATCGCGGCGCAGCAGCTTTTGCAGCAGCATAAAACGTCCGGCGCGCATGGCGTTCTCAGGCTGACTGGCATTTTGCGAAACAGACATGCAGATCCTCAATAACATCAGCGCCGCCATTCCAGCGACGAAAAGGCGTCAGCATAGCTAACTCAGGCGATCGCGTAACGCAATCATTGGCAACAGAATTTTACGGTTGGCTGGGCAGTTCACCATAATGTACCGCCAGCCACACTGTAGGGCCCTGGCTATCGGTCCAGCAAACGCGATGGCGGCAGCCTGCCGGAATATCGATAAAATCGCCGGGTAACAGTGTGCGCGCTTCGCTTTCTCCTTCCAACTGCAATCCAGCTGAACCCTGTAAAATCATCACCCATTCACCTTGCGTCTGGCTGTACCAAAAATCGGGCGGACTGGCTTGCCCGGTTGAAACGATACGTTCAATCAGGAGATTGGGTTGTGACAACAGCGCTTCGAAGGTTTCAGCGCTGCCGCTTTGCACCGCTGACGGAAAATCACGCAACAGATTGGTCAACATAATGTGAGCCCGATGTTTTTGCTGGATTTATGCACTGTAACGCAGGCTTCACCCGGAAGGCTCACAGAATTTTACGTCGCCCGTTGACGAGTTAGGGGCAAATCACCATGATCCTGGCCTTAAAGATCATGCTGTCTCTACTACCGCACTTCGATTGCCATTCTCTTGATTGCGCAGCTGATAGCGGCTTCATGACTGCAGATAGGCGCTATGCAACACGCCGCAAACGTATTTGAAACGGAAAAACAAGAAAATTGGAGCCATCTGGTGTCAGAACTCACGAATGGATTGCTGGAAGAAATTGTCGCTGAAGTCCGTCCTTTAACGCGACAGGGCAAGGTGGCGGACTACATTCCCGCATTGGCCGGTGTCGATGCCGATCAGCTCGGCATCGCCATTGTCACACCCGATGGCCAGCGCTTTCAGGCTGGCGATGCTTCCACGCGTTTTTCTATTCAGTCGATCTCCAAAGTGCTGTCACTCACGGTCGCGTTGACGCTGTATGACGATGCCGAGATCTGGCAGCGTGTGGGTAAAGAACCTTCCGGTCAGGCGTTTAACTCGCTGGTGCAGTTGGAGCTGGAACAGGGCAAACCCCGCAATCCCTTCATTAACGCCGGTGCGCTGGTGATGTGTGACTTGCTGGAGAGTCGTTTAACTGCCCCGCGCCAGCGTATGCTGGAGATTGTGCGCCGCCTGGCTCAGCAAAGCGACATCAACTATGACCGTGTGGTTGCTCGCTCTGAATACGAGCATTCCGCCCGCAATGCCGCGATTGCCTGGCTGATGAAATCATTTGGCAATTTCCACAATGATGTCAGCAAAGTGATGGAAACCTACTTCCATTACTGCTCACTCTCCATGAGCTGTGAAGAGCTGGCGCGCACCTTTCTCTATCTCGCTAACCAGGGACGCAGTCAGCACGATGAGTGGGCCGTGATCTCACCGCGTCAGGCACGCCAGGTCAATGCGCTGATGATGACCAGCGGCATGTATGACGGTGCAGGCGAGTTCGCCTGGCGTGTGGGAATGCCCGCGAAGTCGGGCGTAGGTGGCGGCATTGTCGCGGTCATCCCCGGTGAGATGTGTATCGCGGTGTGGTCGCCGGCGCTGGATCACTCCGGTAACTCTCTGGCGGGCACCGCGCTGCTGGAGAAACTCACCGAGCGACTGGGCCGCTCGATTTTTTAAGCGCTTAGCTCACCACATGCGTTGGATTGCCCTGAGCAAATCCCTCGAGATTAGCTTCAATACCGCGCAACAGATTGTTCACTCCCTGCTGGCTGGCCCAGGCGATGTGTGGTGTCAGCAGCAGGTTAGGAATTTCCGGTTGCAACAGCGGATGATCGGCTGCCGGTGGTTCACTGCTGAGCACATCCAACGCTGCACCGGCAATCACACCCTGACGCAGCGCGTGGGCCAGTTCCGTTTCATTGATCAGTCCACCGCGTGCAGTGTTGATTAGCCAGGCTGACGGCTTCATCTGCGCCAGCGCCTGCAAATCGATTAACTGCTGAGTTTGCGGCGTCAGCGGGCAATGCAAGCTCAACACATCACTACGCGCCAGCACCTCTTCAAACGGAACATAACCAGCGCGCGGCGCTGAACTGCCTTTGCGGTCCGCGTAGAGTACCGTCATGCCGAGCGCTTCTGCCATCGCACCCACCGCGCTGCCGATGTCGCCTTTGCCGACAATTCCTAAGGTCGCACCGAAAATGTCCTGAATCGGCTGGCGATGCACACAAAAATGGGACGATGCAGGCCAGGCCGCGCGCGTGCTGTTGGCGTAATCCACCAGATGGCGACGCAGGGCAAATAAGGCGGCAATCACGCCTTCGGAGACGCTTCGCGTGGAGTAGCCGGGCACATTACTGACCACAATGCCGCGTTCACGACATGCATCCAAATCGATGCAGTCGTAACCCGTTGCCGCGACACAGATGTAGCGCAGATCCGGCAACTGTTTCAGTGTTTCCGCGCGCAGCGGCACTTTGTTGGTGATGGCAATCTGCGCGCCCTTTAAGGCAGAAATAATGTCGTGCTGTGCCGTTGTTCCACGAAAATCCCATTCCGTACACCACTCCGGGCGTGTCGGCGGTGTAGGCAGCGTATCACCATCCAGCATCACTATTTTCATCGCTTCTCCGTTTACATGTTTCCGCACTGTTCTCATCAGGTTGCATTTAGGTTAACAAATACAGCGCGTAAAGTGACTTTTTTCAAAAGGTGCGAATTTTTTCTAAATTAGCCTGAGTTTCTGTAACCCTTCTGCGGCAATGGCGTTACACTTCGGCCTCATTTGTTGAATCATTTCGCCGCCGCCATGACCTTTTCACATCAACTTCGCCAGCGCCTGACTGCCTGTATCGCCATCCTGGCGGTGCTGTTGCTGTTTGTCGCGCCGATCGTATCGAAGTCGTTGATGGAACGGCAAAGCCGCATGATGGATATGCCATCCCACGGCATGACGTCTGAAATGTCGATGCATCATCACGAAATGATGATGGATATGGCGATGCCGGGCATGGACCATCACATGATGGAAGACGGTGAATTCGCCTGCGGCTACTGTGACTTGCTGGTGCATGTGCCGTTGATGATGTGGGTGTTTATCCCCTTCATCTGGCTGATGATGGTGATTTCTCGCGCCCCACCGCTGCCGCCTCTGCAGGCTCCGGTGATCCGACGCTTTAGCCCAACACACCGTCCGCGTGCGCCGCCTGCTGTTCTCTCCTGCTGATAACATCATTAACGACGCACCTTTTTGCGTCACGGCATTCTCTAACCGGAAGGAAGACGGCTTTGTCTGCTGCTCACTCTGCAGCACCGCGTGGTGCGGTGCTTAATCTACTTCGTCGCTTACATTTTTATATTGGCCTGTTTGTCGCGCCCTTTATTTTTGTCGCGGCACTCAGCGGCACGCTCTATGTGCTGACGCCACAACTGGAAAACGTCATCTACTCCGATGCGTTAACGGCACAACCCAATGGCCCTGCCCAGCCACTGTCTGCGCAAATCAGCGCGGCACGCGCCTACGCAGGTGAGAAACAGCACATTTACGCTGTGCGGCCTGCGCCAGGCGCAACGGATACCACTCGCGTACAGTTCAGCGATGCCTCATTGGGCGCTTCGCAGTCTCGCGCGGTGTTTATCGATCCTTATAGCCTGAAAGTGAAAGGCGACATGACGGTGTACGGCACCAGCGGCGTGCTTCCGCTGCGTACCACGCTCGATTTACTTCACAGCAGCTTGTTGCTAGGTGATTTCGGCCGCAACTACAGCGAGCTCGCGGCGTCCTGGTTGTGGGTCGCCGCGCTGGGCGGCGTGGTGCTGTGGCTGGGCACGCGCCCGAAACGTAAGCTGAAAGCCGCGCGCAAGGGATTCGCCTTTAGCCGTCACTGGCATATCACGCTGGGTCTGACGCTGGTGCTGGGATTGGTATTCTTCTCCGCCACCGGTTTAACCTGGTCGCAGTGGGCGGGTAATAATATTGACCGCTGGCGTACGGAGTTGAACTGGCTGACACCGCAGGTCAACACCTCACTCAATGGCGATACGGCGCCCGCCGATCCTCATGCTGACCATCACAGCATGCCAGGCATGCCTGATATGGATATGTCGAATATGGACATGTCCAGTATGTCGATGTCATCAATGGCAAAACCGGTTGCGCAGCCCGCGAAGCCGATGCCCAACAACCAGCCGGACAGCGATTGGGATCGCGTACTCAACGCCGCCCGCCAGGATGGATTGAGCGCCAGTAAGCTGGAGTTACGTCAGCCGAAAAGCGCGGGCAAAGCATGGGCAGTGACCGAAATCGATCGAAGCTGGCCGACACGGGTTGATGCGGTTTCCGTGAATCCGCAAGACTTCACGATTGTTGATCACGTCTATTTCGCCCAGTTCCCACTGGTGGCAAAACTGACGCGCTGGGGCGTGGATGCGCATATGGGCGTGCTGTTTGGCTTGCCTAACCAACTGTTGCTGGCGTTCTTTGGACTCGGTTTATGCACGATGATCGTGCTGGGTTATCGCATGTGGTGGGCTCGCCGTCCGCAACAGGCGGAAGCCAGCCCGGCGAAAACATTAACCGAAACCTGGCTCGCCATACCGCACTACAGTAAAGGCACCTGCTTGATAGTGGCGTTGGCGCTGGGTTATGCGCTGCCGGTGATGGGCGTAAGCCTGCTGGCGTTTTTACTGATCGATATTCTGCGCTGGCGTAAACAGCAACGTGTTCCGATGACCGAAGCAGAGATTCTGGCGTCGCAGCAGTCACCGCTTGGCATTATTCGCGCTCGCTTTACGGTGAAGCGCAAGGAGATGCGTAACTTCCTGCGCGGCGTGTGCATTCTGGCGGTGATTGTCGTTTCGGTGATGAGCAATGCGATTATTGGCGGAGTGATCGATCAATACGGTATCCCGTTTAGCCACTGGTCATTGACGATGTACATCACGCAGGGGTTGATGATTGCCTTATACAGCGCAGTGTTCACCGCACTGATGTCGATTCCGTTGTGGTACTTCTTCCTTGGCGAAAGTGACCCACAAGGTAAATAAGGGTTGGTGCGCAAGGATGCGCACCTCATCTCGTCAACGAAACTTAAAAATCCGCTTTGAGTACCACGCGATAATGGGCTTTTCCCGCTCTCACATGTTCTAACGCGGCATTGACCTGCGACATCGGAAATTCCTCCACCTGTGGAGCGATATCCACGCGGGCAGCTAACTTGAGCAAGGTACGTAACTGAGCGGGAGAACCGGTTGAAGATCCTGTTAGCGCACGATCGCCGACAATCAAACTGAACGCCGGAACCTTAAACGGCTTCATCACCGCGCCCACCGTGTGGAACTTGCCTTGTCGCGCCAGTGCCTGGTAGTAGGGCTTCCAGTCTAAATCCACGGCTACGGTGCTGATGATCAGATCAAACTGACCGGTTAATGCATTCAGGGCTTCCGCATCGCGGCTGTTTACCACCCGATTGGCGCCCATCGCCAGAATGGAGTCAGTTTTGCTGGCATTGGAGCTAAATGCGGTGACTTCCGCACCCATCGCACGCAGCAGCTTAATCGCCATATGCCCTAGTCCGCCAATTCCAATCACCCCGACGCGGCTGGTGGCGTTGATGTTATGCATCAATAACGGTTTGAATACGGTGATGCCACCACACAGCAACGGACCTGCAGATGCCAGATCCAACGTCTCAGGCAGTGGAATCACCCATTGCCAGTTGGCACGCAGATGGCTGGCAAAACCACCACGGTTATTGATGGTCGAGACTTTGCCA
Organism: Pantoea sp. Taur; assembly: GCF_009830025.1. Lineage (NCBI taxonomy): Bacteria > Pseudomonadati > Pseudomonadota > Gammaproteobacteria > Enterobacterales > Erwiniaceae > Pantoea > Pantoea sp. Taur. The sequence continues at coordinate 289,762 of NZ_SZZZ01000001.1, read as the reverse complement.
TTTTCGCAATTCACCTGATCGCCTGCGATGCAGGCATCACAGTGATGGCAGCTTTTTGCCGTCCAGCCGATACCGACGCGTTGCCCGATGCTGAGCCCTTTGTTCTGCACCGCCTCTCCCAGCGCCGCCACGCGACCAATCACTTCATGTCCGGCAATCAACGGATAACGTGAACCTCCCCACTCATTATCGATCATCGACAAGTCGGAATGGCACACGCCGCAGTAATCGACTTCAACCTGTACGTCTTCCGCTGCCAGCGGGCCGGCATCATATTCATATGGCACTAACGCCCCACCCGCTTGCAGAGCGGCATAGCTGGAAATCTTCATCGCTGTCCTCGGAGTTTTGCTCGATAGAGCATCAGAGTAGCAAAGTGATGAGCAATATAATGCTGAATAATCAGGTTATTAGTAAGGGGAATGCTGTTTGGAAGGACGATGCAGCTTAAGAATGGAGGGGCGAAGAATCGGTGCGCACGATGCGCACCGCAAGACTCAATGTCGGCATGGCTGCACTGCAACGCAATAGTCGGACCCTCATCTGACATTGAAGTTGCAAGGGCATGGCTGCCGACCCTATCACCATGTTAGAAATCCGCTTTCAGCACCACGCGGTAATTCGCTTTACCGGCGCGGACATGATCCAGCGCGTCGTTGATTTTCGACATCGGGAAGGCTTCAACCGTTGGCGCAACGTCAGCACGCGATGCCAGTTTCATTAACGAACGCAACTGGCCCGGAGAACCGGTTGATGATCCGGTCACTGCACGATCACCCATGATCAGGCTGAAAGCCGGAACTTCAAAGGGCTTCATCACGGCACCCACGGTGTGGAATTTACCGTGCGGTGCCAGCGCCTGGAAGTACGGCTGCCAGTCGAGGTCTACTGCAACGGTGCTGATGATCAGATCAAACTGACCCGCCAACGCATTCAGTGCCTGCGGATCGCGGCTATTCACCACGCGGTCGGCACCCATCGCCAGGATGGATTCGGTTTTACTGGCGTTGGAACTGAACGCGGTCACTTCCGCACCCATAGCACGCAGCAGTTTGATCGCCATATGACCAAGACCGCCGATGCCGATCACGCCCACACGACTGGTGGCATTGATGTTGTGCATCAGCAGCGGTTTGAACACGGTAATACCGCCGCACAGCAGTGGGCCGGCAGTGGTGATATCCATTGACTCTGGCAGCGGGATCACCCATTGCCAGTCAGCACGCAGATGGCTGGCGAAACCACCTTTGTTCATGATGGTGGGAACAGAACCGTTTTCGCAGTTGACCTGCTCGCCGTTGATACAGGCATTACAGTGCTGGCAGCTTTTCGCTGTCCAGCCAATGCCCACACGCTGACCGACTTTCAGTCCTTTGTTTTGCGCGGCATCACCCAACGCGCTGATGCGACCAATCACTTCATGGCCAGCAATCACTGGAAACGAGGAGATGCCCCACTCGTTATCAATCATCGACAGGTCAGAGTGGCAGACGCCACAGTAATCGACCTCAACCTGTACCTCTTCAGCTGCCAGCGGACCGGCCTCATACTCAAAAGGCACCAGCGCATCGCCTGCATTCATCGCGGCATAACTTTTGATTTTCATTACTGTCCTCTGTTTCAGCGTTTTCGACTCACTAGTCTAGCAGAGCGTATGCCAGGATTATGGCGATAAATCAATCAATTATCCGCGATTTGTAAGAAAAGCATTCAGGGTTAAAGCGGATCATGATTGAGCGGGCTGCGAAAAGCGTGGCGTGCCGCTTCAACCAACTGGCTGGCTGTTACTGTGGGTGGCAAGCGCGTCAGCACTTTGCTGGCTTGCCAGTAACATAGCACCATCTCTTCATCTGTTTCGTTTTCGGCCATTTCACGCAACCGTCTACGCAGGGTTATCACATCCAACGTTTGCTGCTCATCCACCATCTCCGCGATGGTCTGGTTAATGACCTGATGGATGATTTTCCAGGATATTTCGGCAAACACATTGAACCTCGTTGCTTATCTATTGGCTCCAGGCAAATGAATAAAAAGTGCGGCGCTGACCGCACAAAAAGAGAACAAAGCTGGCATAACTATAGCCGTTTATTTTCTGAGCAAATGCCGGAACAGCGGACATTCTTGTAGTTAACGGATCTATAAAATGATTTTTATTTTGCATCGTGCTGACGACCGCAAATGTCCTTGTAACAAAAAAGCATAAACCTAAGCTGGCTGTCGTCGCCGCGCTTTGCCAAAGTAGGGCAACGTTTAACCTCGCAACAGGGAATGAATATGAGTCAAACCACTGCTTTACACGCCGATCCATTAATCTGGGGCCACGGCCCCAAAGTGTTTGAAGTGTTTCTGGAACCCACCTGCCCGTTCTCAGTCCGTGCTTTTAATAAGCTGGATGCGCTGCTGGTATTGGTGGGGGAAGATAAGATGACGCTGAAGATTCGGCTGCAATCCCAGCCATGGCATATGTATTCCGGACTGATCGTTCGTTACATCCTCGCCGCATCCACTTTGCCAGAGGGCAAAGCCGCTGCAAAACGTGTGCTGCAGGCGGTCGCCGATCATCGTGAGGAGTTTGAGTTCACCGATCACAGTCATGGGCCCAATATGGACGCGACGCCGAACCAAATCCTTGCACGTTTGCAGCAGTACAGCGGCATCGATGCACACGCGCCGTTCCTGCGCGCCGAGCTGCAGAACGAAATCAAATGGCATTGTAAATATTCGCGCCAGAACGGTATTCACGTCTCACCCACCTTTATCACCAACGGCCTGGTGCAGTTGGATATTGGCAGCGGTGATGATATTGAGTCCTGGGCACAGCGCATTCTCGCCTGATGTTTTCAGCCCGCTGCGGCGGGCTATCCCCATATTTCGCAACAGATTTCAGCTTGCACTGATTGCACAATTTCCGATAATCGTTATCTACCTAATTATATAGCGAGAAAGGGAATGCAAGTCAGATACCTCACAGCATTGATGTTAACCGCCGCCGCTGGCCTCAGCTTGCAGGCACAAGCCAGTACCGATATTCGTGTGACTTATGCCGGTTCGATGGGAAAAGTGATGGACCAGTCATTAGGTCCAGCCTTTGCTAAACAGAACGACGGAAAATATGAAGGGCAAGGCCAGGGTGCATACGGCATGGCACGTCTGCTGGCGAGTAAAAAAATCACCGCTGACGTGTTCGTCTCCATCACGCCGGGCCCGATGCAGATTTTGAAAGATGCAGGGTTGATTGATGATGCCGTACCGGTTGCCAGCACTAGCATGGTGGTGGCGTACAGCCCGAAAGGCAAATTTGCCCAGCAGTTTGCACAGGCCAAAGGCACAGACGCTAGCTGGCTGAAAGTGCTGGCGACACCGGGCATTAAGTTCGGGCGTACTGACCCGATCAACGATCCAAAAGGCCAAAATATTATCTTTACCCTGCTGCTGGCTGAGAAGTATTACAAGCAGCCGGGCATCGCCGATAAAATTCTCGGTGGCTACCAAAACCCTGCTCAGACCCATCTTGAGGGCGGCCTGCTGGCTCGTCTGGAGAGTGGTCAGGTCGATGCTGCGGCAGGTTATGAGAGTGAAGTGATTTCCGCACATCTGCCTTACGTGGCGCTGCCGGATGAGATCAACCTGAGCAATCCAGACATGGCAAAACAGTGGTATGACACTGTGAGCTTCAGCGTCAAAGACAGCGCGGGCAAAGATAAAGTGCTGCACACTCAACCGCTGGTTTACTACGCAGCCGTGCTGAAAAACGCTCCGCACGGTGCGGCGGCGGGTAAAGCCTTTGTCGATTTCATGCTGAGTAAGCCAGGCCAGGCGCTGTTTAAACAGAATGGCTACGCCGCGCCGAAAGGCGGAGCTGTTTATCAGTAATGAAGACCGGTCACGCCACCGCGCTTTGGTTGTCACTGCCAGCACTGATGTTGCTGGCCGTGCCATTCGTCACCCTGATTGGTGTCACTCAATGGCAGCACATGCACCTCGCCTGGGGCGATGGGAGTGCCATCTCCACCTCTTTGGGATTGGGCGCGATTGCGCTGCTGTTGATCTTTATCAGCGGATTGCCGGTGGCGTGGTGGTTGTCGCAGGCAAAGGGTCGCGCACGCGCCATTGTGGAACTGTTGGTGATGATTCCATTACTGACGCCTCCGCTGGCAATGGGGATTTTACTGGTGAGCGCTTACGGACCTTACAGTGTTCCGGGGGAATTACTGGGGAAATTTGGCTGGACGCTGGTTAACAATCCTGCCGCGTTTATTCTGGCGCAATGGTACGGCGCACTGCCCTACTTCATTACCACTGCGCGTTCCGCTTTTGCGGGCGTTCCGCAGGATATTCTGGATGCCGGTCGTACCTTAGGTGCCTCACCGTGGCAAGGATTTTGGCGTTTGTCGGTTCCGCTGGCCGCGCCGGGTTTGGCCTCTGCAACAGCTTTGGCGTGGGTGCGCGCCATGGGTGAGTTCGGCATTGTCATGATTTTCGCCTATTTCCCTCAGGGCATGCCGGTTCAGCTTTATAACAATCTGCAAAATGACGGCGTCGATGCGGTGTACGTACTGCTGTGGTTGCTGCTGTTGTTTACCTTACCGGTGCCGCTGCTGTGTTTTGTGGCGTCAAGACGCGTACATTATGGCAGTTCATCAGTGGAGTCATAGCGCGGCAGGGAAACCGATATTCCGTAGCTGGTGGCCTGCAGGACGTGCCCTGGCTATGTTGGACAGGCTAATTGAAATGACACGACAGACCATGTGCTTGATGGGCGCAATATATTGCGCCCATCATGACTTAATCAATCGCTTTCAATGCATCCAGCGCGCAAGCCTCATCAAGATTACCGCCCGGCGCACCACCGACACCAATCGCGCCAATCACCTGATTACCACTTTTTACCGGCACGCCACCGGCTAACAGCAGAAAGCCTGGTACGTCACGCATATTCTGCGCGCCTGGATTGTTCTGTGCCGTTTCCATCACTTTGCCACTCAGATTCCTGATACTCAACGCGGTGTAGGCCTTCATACGGCTCGCTTCTACGGTGTGCGGACCGGCATTGTCCATACGCTGTACCGCAGTCACTAAACCTGCGCGATCCACCACTGTCACGGTGACATTGTAATTTTTTGCTGCGCAGGACTGAATAGCTGCGCTAGCCAGTTTTTGCGCCTCAGCCAATGACAGATTGGATTCAGTCACGGCGGCCTGGCTGCCAAAAGAAACAAATGCCGCCGCAGCAGCAATCAAAGAAAGGCGAATAGTCATGTGTCACTCCTGAGTTATGTTAGGTGACACTGTAAAATGAGAGCAGGTTAATAAATATTCGGGTGATCACGCGTTCTGCCAGGTAGTTATACCTGGTTAAGTTGCTGCCAGGCGTGAATCAGTTGCGCAAGATTGTCCATTTCCAGTTTAGTCAGAACTGCGGCGCGATGGGCTTCAACCGTTCGTGGTGACAGCGATAAATCACGCGCTATCTCTTTGCTGGTCTGCCCGGCAATCATCAGTTGCATCACTTCGTTTTCACGCACCGACAACAATGCAAAACGCGACTGCAAAATCTGTTGCGCCTGCCAGCGCTGCGCGCGCTGTCCACTTTCATGCATTGCCTGGTGCACGCTTTCCAGCAACGGTTCAATCTCTAACGGTTTGGTGTAAAACTCGAAAGCCCCCTGACGGAACGCACGGCGACAGGCTTCAATCGTGCCATGACCGGTCATGATGATCACCGGCAGCAGCGGATGCCTTTCGCCCTTCTCTGCCAACCAGCTAAGGCCACTGATGCCCGGCATGCGGACGTCCAGCAACAAACAGCCGCGCAGCGGTTCCTGCGCTGACGTAGCCGCCTCAAATGAGGCCAAATCAGCAAAGTCGGCAACGTCATATTCCAGCGTTCTCAAGAGAAAACCCAATGATTCACGCACCGACAAATCATCATCCACTAACCAAACTTTTGCGCTCATTCCGTTACTCCGCCAGTGGGAAAATTAGGGTGATTTCCGCGCCGCCTTCGGCGCGGTTTGCCAGCCGCAGCTGGCCATTCATGCGTAACATCAAGCTCTCAACCAGCGTCATGCCAAGCCCCATGCTTTCTGGTCGCGAGCTGTAAAACGGCATACAGGCCTGCGCTAATCCTTCGACAGAAAAGCCTGGTCCGTTATCACTGATGATGATTTTAATCTCGTGCGCCAGGCGTTCTGAATTGATAGCCACCCACGCATCCGCCTGCCCTTGCTGCATGTGGATCGCATTTTGTAGCAGATTGTGAAAGACCTGTTCGAGCCATTGTTCGTCGCCGATAACACGCGCGTGGTCATGCTGAAACTGCTGATGAAGCACCACAGCGCCCGCATCCAGTTCTTGTTGTAATAGCACCGTGACTCGCCGCCATGTTGATTCAACACCGATCGCAGTCATCGCCACCGGGCGTTCGCTGACAATGTCGCGAAAACGTTGCAGCAAACCGGCCAATCGTTCAGTTTGTAAACTAATGGCACCGAGTGTCTGCGGCAGGCTATCGTGTTTGCCTTGCTTAAGCAGCAGCTGGCTGGTGTGTAACCACGTGTTAATTGCGGTGAGCGGCTGGTTAATTTCATGGATGATACCCGCCGTGAATTCACCTAAAGATTCACGCCGAGTGCGCTGGAAATAGTCAGCCCGCAGACGCATTTCGACGTTTTGTCGCCAGTGACGCAATAATTCCCAACCGAGAAAACCGATGATGAGCCACAACATCAACGCCAGCAGGGGCGGAGCGACATGCAGCGCACGCCAATCAGGATTCGCGCTGCCTTTAATCAGAAAAGGTTGGTAGAGGTTGATAAACGGACGCTGCCATTGCCAACGCGCCGTTTCAGAATAGGCCGAAGTTGATATTGCGGGCTGAGCATGAATATGAAATGCAAGTGCCAGCCCGACTTCAGGGGCTTGCACGGCAAAATGCAAATCCACCAACATGCGGAATTGTCGATAGGGATTATACAGCCAGTACCGTCCTTCGCTGGCATCTTCAAACCGCGGGCCGGTTAGCGGCCTGTTCTGTGTGTGCTCAAGCTGCACGATTTGCGGAAATTTCTTCTGCAATTCAGTAAGGTTTTCATCACCCGTCAATAATGGCAACAGAGTTTCATTCTGCGTTAAATAGGCCGCAATACGACTGAACTGCTGATGGAATTCCGCTTCACGCGTGCGCCGTTGATCCAGGATTTGTTCGGCAAGTAATGCGAACAAAGTCACCAGCGTAAGAAGTAGCCAGACCAGCCAATACCTTTTCATCCATGGGCGGTAAGTGTGAGGCATAGTTTTCCGTTGTTAAAGCGATAAAAAAGCCCTCCGGGTCAGGAGGGTTGTCGATACTGCACCAGCATCCATTCATGGTTTTGCAACGTTGTAACCTGCCCACCCATTGGATTCAATCTGTTTTACTGGTTTAGCGCTGATTTCAGAAGTCTACCTGGTACGACTTTGATTTAGATTGGCTTTTTCCCGATCGGTGAACGACTCTGCGTGATCCTGTTGTATGAGTTGATAACGAAACATCAGCTGTTTTAACAGTAATCCCGTCTGCGTTTGTTCACTCAGCTGATCACCATTACCCTCGGCATAACGTCGAAGTTGCTCTTCAACCGGAATCTGCTGGTTAAAGGCCTGCATCGCGGAAAAAATCCCCGTTTTAAGCTCACTCACCGTGAGATATTTTCCTTTAGTTTTATCCAGTCCATTGAGTTGTTCAGCCATATTTTCCAACTGCGCCATACCACGATGCCAGCTCTGTAATTTTTCCAACGATATCGCTTGTTTCTCTCTGCGCTGTTGTTCGAGCAGGGCTTGAGAGGCCATCAAGTGCTGATGCTGTTCGTATCGATACCAACTGCCACAGACAAAGACTAAAACGCCAGCCAGTAAGGCACAGCAGGCCCCACTCACAAATGATTTTAATGATGATGCCGTTGTGGGCGCGTCTTGCTGCTCATCCGCATCAGGATAGACCACATAAACGCGAGCCGGATCGCTGTGGTGTTCACTGTTGAGTGCTGCCGGAATAAGCTGCACCGGAGAGGGCAGTCTTTCTTGAAGCTGCGTTATGCCAGCGTCATGCCAGCGACAGTACCTGCCACATGCGCGTCCCACATAGCCTGCTGCTGGAACTGTTGCGGCGTCAGAAACGCGCCGTCTTCCCATAACGGACGGTAAATTTTCATTCCGGATAGCCGCCTTACGCTTTCGCTTTTGGCATCTGCGATACCAGCGACAGATTGACGTCCATGCCTTCCACCTGGAAATGGGGCACTGCGAACAGTTTCACGCGGAAGAAGCCCGGGTTATCTTCGATATCTTCCACAATCACTTTGGCATCGCGCAGCGGATGGGAAGCCTGCAACTCATCACCCGGATCGGTCATTTCGGTCACCAATCCACGCACCCAGGTATTCAGCTCCAGTTCCAGCAAGCGGCGATCTTTGGTGGTGCCGATGTTTTCGCGCTGAATCAGCTTCAGATAATGCGCGATGCGTGACAGCAGGAAGATGTAAGGCAAGCGCGCATTGATGCGGCTGTTGGCGGTGGCATCTGCGGTGTCATACAGCGCCGGTTTTTGCGCGGAGTTTGCGGAGAAGAAGCAGGCGTAATCACGGTTCTTGTAATACGAAAGCGGAATAAAACCGAGGTTCGCAAATTCAAACTCGCGGGTTTCAGGGATCATCACTTCAGAAGGGATTTTCACCTGATTACCGGTGCCGAGGTCATACAAGTGAATCGGGAGATCCTGCACCGCACCACCCGCCTGTGGGCCACGAATCTGCACGCACCAGCCGTTGTTGATAAAGCTTTTCACCATGTTGGCGGCGAAGGCGAAAGACGAATTGGTCCAGAGATACTTATCGTGATCTGGCCCTTTCACCTCTTCAACATAGTTAAAACTGCGCACCGGCACGGTATCTGGTCCGTACGGCAAACGGCCCAGCACACGCGGCATGGTCAGGCCGATGTAGCGAGAATCATCGGTGTCGCGGAAGGATTTCCACTTGATGTATTCTGCACGATCGAAGTAGTTGCCGATGTCCTTGATGGCAGCCACTTCTTCCATGGTTTCTTTGAGGAAGAATGCCGGCCCTGCAGAACCGATAAACGGCATATGGGCCGATGCAGCAACTTTCGAGATATTACGCAGCAGCGCCATATCCTGCGCAGAGGCATCGAATTCATAGGCAGAGATCACCGCGCCAATCGGTTCGCCGCCCGGCGTGTCGTACTCGGCAACGTAAGTCTGCAGGTACAGGCCGCTCTGGATAATTTCCGGTGCGTCTTCGAAGTCCTGACGCAGGTCTTCTTTCGACACATCAAGCACTTCCAGCTTCACGTTCTGGCGGAAATCGGTCTTATCCACCAGCGATTTCAATCCACGCCACACCGATTCCACTTTCTGGAATTCGTCATCGTGCATCACCGCATCCAGCTGGCGGCTGATCTGATAATCCAGCTCGGCAATGTGATGATCCAGCAGGTTTTTATCCAGTTTTTCGACTTTCTCACCGCTGAGTTTTAAGCGATTAAGAAACACCTGCATCGCCGCCGTGACGCGCTCGTCAGCAGTGGCGTCTGACATCGCCTGATTGTCTTGCCAGACATTCAGATCGCTCAGTGAGGTGACCGGATGGAGATTAATTTTATCGAACAGCGAGGCGTACACACCTTCCGCTGCAGGGTTTTCAAGCACGGTGGTACCACCGGAAGACAGGGTTTCATTCTGAACTGACATCAGCATCGTCTCTCATTTAGTCCGTTAAAAGGGTTCAGCCGTTATCGCTGGCAAGCGCAGAAAGTTCGGAACGCAGTTCGTCACTCAGTGCCGGGTCTTTCAGGATGATTTCCAGCTCTTTGCGGAAGGTGACGTTATCGAGCAGATTGGATTTGAGATCGCGTAGCAGATTGCGCATCGCGAGCATCGCTTTGAGTTGCGGAATTTGGCGGGCGACCTGTTCAGGTTCGAAGTCTTTGATGTTACTGAAGGTCAGATTGATGGCTTGTTCACTGCCATCCGCTGACAAGGTATCCGGCACGGTGAGTCGGACTGATGGCGAGAAGTCAGCGAGTACGCTATCGAAATTATTTTTATTGACGTTGACCTTTTCGCGTTCGCTCAGCACGCGATCTTCCTGGCCATTACTGAAATCACCGGTCACCAGCAGTTTGAGCGGCAGCTCCATTTTGCGTGCAGCGCCGCCTGTATGAACGTCGAGTTTGATGTTAACGCGCGCTTTGGGTATTTCATTTTGATAAGAATTACTCATATTTACTCCTGTAAGTGAAGCGCGGAAAGCACGCTTTAAGCACACTTTCCTTGTGTGATTCTGCGCGAATATATCTTAGGCTTAATGAGGATAGCAACAGGGTAAGATGATCTTTGTGATCTGATTTATATAGGAAATTTCTTACTTTTTATTTTAAGTCGTTGAAGTTAAGCGCGGTGCAGGCCCAGGAAGGGTCTGAAAATTAATGTTGTATACACTGTTTTTTTAACTGAAATCGTTAAGATAAATCGCAAGAAATATCCTAAAAATTAATGTATTTCAGGGTGAAATCGTTAACCAGGAAAATTTATTTTTTGCGGATTTAGATAAGAAAAAACCCGCCGAAGCGGGTTTGAAAGGAGGTTAACTATTACGCTGCAAGTGACTACTGACAAAAGCCCGGCAGCGATCAGAGAGCGGATCGCTAAACACTTGTTGTGGCGGCCCCGACTCTTCGATTTTGCCCTGATGCAGAAACACCGCTTTGTTGGAGACATCACGCGCGAAGCCCATTTCGTGGGTGACGATGATCATCGTGCGTCCCTCTTCAGCCAGACTGCGGATCACTCGTAACACTTCGCCCACCAGTTCAGGGTCGAGTGCGGAAGTGGGCTCATCAAAAAGAATCGCTTTGGGCTGCTGCGCTAACGCTCGCGCGATGGCCACACGCTGCTGCTGTCCACCTGACAGCTGCGATGGCCATGCGTTGCGCTTTTCATACAGCCCGACTTTATGCAGCAGAGCTTCGGCTTCTTCAATCACCTCTTTTTGACTGCGTTTCTGCACATGTACCGGCGCTTCAATAATGTTCTGCAGCACCGTTTTGTGCGGCCACAGATTGAAACTCTGGAAGACAAAACCCAATTGCATGCGCATCAGTTTGATACGACGCTGCTGCTCACGGCTGAGTTTCTCGTGGGGATTGTCAATGGTGACCACCTCATCCCCGACCGCGATTTCCCCGCCTTGCGGCACTTCAAGAAACGGAATACAGCGCAATAGCGTACTTTTTCCGGAACCACTGGCGCCAATCAGTGATATCACGTCGCCATCCTGCGCCGCCAAGCTGATGTCATGAAGCACCTCATGCCCGCTATAACTTTTTCTGAGATGACTCAGGGCGATAGTGGGTTTACTCATTGACGTGCTCCAACATGATAAGGTGACAAACGGCGCTCCAGCAGCGCCACCGCTTTACTGACCAGCACAGTCAGCAGCAGATAAATGATCGCCGCACTGATAAACACCTCCAGCGCGCGGAAAGTCTCTGACACAATCGAGTCCGCGATACCGGTCATTTCCATCAGGCTGATGGTGCTGACCAGTGAAGTGGATTTGATCATCGAGATAATTTCATTGCTGTAAGCAGGCAACGCCTGACGCACGGCGAGCGGCAAGGTGATGCGGCGCAGCGTCGTGAAGCGCGACATACCGCTGACTTTGGCTGCCTCAAGCGACTGCACGCTAACGGCATTAAGACCACCACGAAGAATCTCCGAGGTGTAAGCCGCATCGTTAAGCACCAGCGCAATCAACCCGCACCAGTAGGGATCGCGCAACAGCGGCCACAGCACGCTCTCGCGCACTGCCGGTAAACTCCCCAATCCGTAATAGATCATAAAAATCTGGATTAACAACGGTGTGCCACGGAATAGCCAGACGTAAAAGCGAGCAAAAACGCTCCCATATCGATTCTGACGCAGCAGATTAAGTACCAACGCCACCACACCACCACCCAACAGTGACAACACGGCCAGATTGAGTGTCAGCGGCAAGCCGCGCAGCAACGCGGCAAGCGTATGCTGTAAGAACGTGAAATCCATCGTGGCTCCTTACAACCGCGCGCGTTGTTGCCCGCGCATGGCCACTTTTTCCACATAGCGGAAAACAAAATCGGAACAGGTGGTGATGATCAGGTAGATCACCGCGCCAACGCTGTAAAAGAAAAACGGCATTTGCGTGGAGTTGGATGCAGTGGAAATCTGGTTCATGGTTTCCACTAAGCCGGTGACGGAAACCAGTGCAGACTCTTTGATCACTGATTGCCATTGATTCCCCATGCCTGGCAGCGCGGTGCGAAGCGCCTGCGGCACGATCATGCGACGAAACAACATCAGTCGTCCCATACCTGTCACCGTAGCCGCTTCCAGCGTGCCTTTCGGGATGGCGTAAAATGCGCCACGAAACACACCACTCTGGTAAGCACCAGAGATCAATCCGATGGCGATAGCCCCGGCGACAAAACCGTTAACATCAAACGGCCCCTGCATGCCTAATGTTTCCCCGACGAAGGAGACCACCTGGCGTCCGCCAAAGTAAAACAAATAGATCACCAGCAGCTCAGGGACGCCGCGAAACAGCGTGATATAGCCATTAGCGAGGCGCTGTTGCCAGCGCGCACCACCAATTTGCATCCAACAGAGTAGGCTGCCGAGCACTGCGCCCAGCAGCCATGCACACAAAGAAACGGTGACGGTCACCGTGGCGGCGTCAAGCAAGACGCCGCCCCAGCCTTCGTCACCAAAACCTAACAATTGCCAGTCAATAGTCATAAGCGCTTAGCATTACTCCGCAGGCGCGACGTTCTCGCCGAACCATTTTTCTGATAGCTGTTTCAGCGTGCCATCTTTGATCATTGAAACTAAAGCCGTATCCAGCGCCGCTTTGAGCTCCGGGTTGTTCTTCTGAATGGCAATCGCTGAACCCTGCCCTAACACGCCGCCGGAGAAGCCGTAACCGGTGCTGTTCACAGTATCGGTGTGTTTTTTCACATAGGCATTCAGGTTGGTGCGTGACGCCATTACCGCATCAACGCGACCGTTAAGCAGGTCAGCAAAAGTTTCCGGGCCAGCCTGATAGGTGCGGATGGTGGCAACGTCAGCCAGATATTTGTTGAGGAAATCAGCCTGAATAGTCGCGACCTGCACCGCGATGGTTTTACCTTTGAATTTCGCTTTCAGCGCATCGATGGCTTTCGTCATGCCCGCCTCATCACCCGCCTGAACGACTTCACCGTTACCCGGCAAAGTATCTACAGCGCTACCTTTCAGGGTCACAAAACCAGACACGCTCACGGTGTACTGATGGGTGAAATCCACCACTTCTTCACGTTTAGGTGTCACGGTAACCGCATCAATGACAGCATCATATTTGCCATCGACCAGGCCCGGGATCATGCCGGACCATTTCTGCGCCACGATTTCATATTTAAAACCGGCACGTTTCGCCAGTTCCGCCACCATATCGGGTTCATAGCCAACAATCTTGCCGCTCGGCGTAGACTGGTTGAACGGAGGATAAGCCGCTTCGGTTGCGAATTTCAGTGTGCCAAAATCTTTTGCCTGCACCAGTGCAGAAGTAGCCAGCAGCAACAGGCCAGCGGAAGCGGTAAACAGCCCTTTACGCATCATCATAAAACCTCAGAGTTCATTATTTTAGGAGAGTAAATCGATGGCTAAACGGGCTAATGCCTGAGTGCCTGCATGAATGCTGCGTTCGTCGGGTTGGTAATCCGAATTATGCAGATGATCGTCGCGTCCCGGCGCCCCGGATCCAATATGAATCTGGCAACCTGGCGCCCGCTCGGTAAACAGGGAGAAGTCCTCCGCGCCAAAACTGGCACTCGGTTTCGCCACAATCGGCTTACCAAACTGGTGCGACAAAATGGGTTCGAGCACATCGATCAGCGCATCATCATTCATTAACGGGGGCACGCCGCGCTGATAGTTGACATCAATGCGTGTATTCAGCGAAAGCGCCACGCCGGCACAGATACGCTTAAAAGCGTGCTCAATGTGCGCGCGTGACTCAGGTGATTTCGCCCGCACAGTGCCCTGAATCAGGCAGCTATCGGAAATGATGTTGTGCGTCGAGCCACCATGAATATGGCCAATGGTTAACACCGCAGAATGCGCCGGATCGAGTTCACGTGAAATGATGGTTTGCAGTTGGCTGATAAGGTTCGCCGCCGCAATAATCGGGTCGGTTCCCATATGTGGGCGCGCAGCATGAGTGGATTTGCCGTGGACGACGACATCAAATTCGTCGCTGGAAGCGGTACTGGCACCGCGCGTCAAGGCAATTTCACCTGCCGCCAGCTCGGGCTTATTATGCAGGGTGATCGCCAGATCCACGCCCTCTGCCACGCCATCAGCAATCATCGCCTCGGCGCCACTCTCAGGCGTCTCTTCGGCTGGCTGGAAAATCAGCCGCGCCGTGCCTTTTAACTGGCTGCGATATTGCGCAACAATCGCCGCCACACCCAGCAGTGTCGCCGTATGGATATCGTGGCCGCAGGCATGCATTTTACCGGGATAGGTGCTGCTAAACGGTAAACCGGTCTGTTCCTGAATCGGCAGCGCGTCCATATCGGCGCGGATCAGGAGGGTTTTTCCCGGTTGTTCACCCACAATGTCCACCACCACGCCGGTTTTGCCGACGCCCGTTTGTGGCGACAGACCAAGGCGCAACAGTTCTTGCTCGACGATATGCGCGGTACGAATCGTGTCGAATCCGAGTTCAGGGTGCGCGTGAATATCACGGCGGATGGCAATCAGGTGCGCTTCCATGCTTTCGCTTTTGGCGCTGATGTCCCTGGCTAAAACATCTTTAAGGTCGTTCATAATTGCATTGATCTTTTCAGGCTGACGCCTGGCCTTTATGGCATTTTTATGATGATTGACCTCGTATTTATTCACAGCCATAGCAGGATTGCAACGCGCATTGCTAATGGTTACTTGCTGAAATATCGTGATATTTTGCTAATCCACTGCGTTTGCAGGATAAAAGCCCGGGTTTGCATCTTCAGTCAGTTATAACATTCATAATCCACATGAGATCATCAGAATTACTGATTTTGTGATTGAACAAAAACGGAGCAATTTTTCGGCCACATGCAGCTATTTTATTTGCTCAAGCAACCACGCACGCACGGCCTGTACGCTCGTGTGTTCACGTGGACGATGGGGAGAGACCAGATACCAGCCCGCGTCAACGTTCATTTGCTGAGGAAACGCGGGCACCAGACGACCACGAGCAAGATCGTTTCGCACAAAATGCGGGCTGGAGAGGGCAATGCCCTGCCCGTTGATCGCCGCCTCTAAGGCCAGTGCAGTCTGGTTAAAACGCAAATGATGCTGATGATGTAGCGTGCTTTTTGGGAAGACAAAAGCGAGAAAGGCAGGCCACAAGTGGTGCCCGTCATGCAGCAAAGCATAGCGCTCAAAGCTATCCCGATCCTGCGGATCGCCCAACCCGGCCAATAAATCCGGACTCACCACTGCCAATACGCTTTGACTGAACAGCAGCGTGGCATCCAGCCCTGCCCCAAACGGAGGACGTCCATAACGCACCGCCAGATCAACCCCTTCGTGATGAAACTGCACCAATCTTTCTGAGGCCAGTACACGAAGGTCAATATCCGGCCACGCGGTGGTAAAGGCCGGTAAGCGAGGCAGCATCCAGCGGCTGGCAAAAGTCGGCGTGACACTCAAGGTCAGATGATCCGGTTCGGGTCGCAAAGCACGTGTGGCCTCATCGATCAACTCAAACGCCTGACGGACACTCACCGCATAACCTGCACCCGCTGCGGTTAACGCCAAAGTCCGCGGCAGCCGTTCGAACAGTTTCAGCCCCAGGCTGCTCTCCAGCCCACGAATTTGCTGTGCCACCGCGCCCTGAGTGACGCCAAGCTCTTCAGCAGCGAGGCGAAAATTGAGATGACGCGTCACCGCTTCGAATACTTTCAACGCATTAAGCGGCGGTAGCGTGGGAAACCCCTGACCCATCCTGTAGTTTTCCTATCGTCAATTGCGAATCAGACTGACTCTCTGCAACCGAATTTAGCCCCTATACTGCAATAAATCGACTTCTAATCTTAAAAAGGATACGAATCATGACAGTAGAAAAAGTCGCAGTGATTGTGGCAGGCGGAAGCGGCATGGGTGCCGCAGCAGCAGAAAAACTGGCAGCGGATGGCTATAAGGTTGCGATCCTTTCCTCCTCTGGCAAAGGGGAATCGCTGGCTGACCGTTTAGGCGGATTAGGTATCACCGGATCCAACCAGTCAGTGGATGACTTACAAAAACTGGTTGAGGCGACGATGGCGCGGTGGGGTCGCATTGATGTGCTGGTCAATAGCGCCGGACATGGGCCACGTGCGCCGATACTGGAACTGAGTGATGATGACTGGCAGCGCGGCATGGAGACTTATTTCCTGAACGTTGTGCGCGCAGCACGTCTGGTGACGCCTATCATGCAGAAACAGGGCGGCGGCAGCATTATCAACATCTCATCCGCCTGGACGTTCGAACCCACAGACATGTTCCCAACTTCAGCGGTTTTCCGCGCCGGACTCGCCTCATTCACTAAAATTTTCGCTGACGCTTACGCAGCGGATAACATTCGCATCAACAACGTGTTACCGGGCTGGATCGACAGTCTGCCGAAAAGTGATGAGCGTCGTGAGAGTGTGCCACTTAAACGCTATGGCACGGCAGAAGAAGTCGCCGCCACCATCGCGTTCCTCGCCTCACCCGGCGCGGCCTACATCACCGCTCAGAACATTCGTGTTGATGGAGGCGTCACCCACAGCGTGTAAAACCGTTGTCTCCAGCCGCGTGAAGTCCCAATCTTCGCGGCTGGAGGCCCCTGTCCCACTTTCCTCCCTCGCACAAACAAGACTGGTCTCGTCGATCGTTGTGTAAGAAATAGTCAGAATGTTCCTATCCGCTGCCAGACCTTTCTGAACGCAGCCACTCCATATCCGATTAAACATTCTGACCCGAGGTTTCTATGCAAACGATTTTTCGTGCACGCATCCATGTGCTTTTCAATCCTGAACGCCATCAGATCTGGCAATGGATGCTGACAGGCTGTGCCCTGTTTTGGATTGTGGCGGTGATTGCCGTGATGGGCATACGTTAAGTTAATGTGCCTGTAGTCGCCCGGTTAATTGCTCAGGGGGCAGCAGTTCAAATGCCCTTTTCATCACCCTCGCTTCTTCTGCCGGGCTGCGACCAAACAGACGTTTGAACTCGCGATTAAACTGGGAATCACTCTCATATCCCACTCTCGCTGCCGCACCGGCAGCGGTCATATTATCGCGAATCATCATCAAACGAGCCTGATGCAAACGTAGCGATTTAAGGTATTGAATCGGAGACGTTTGCGTCACCGTTTTAAAATGCAGATGGAAACGCGGCACGCTCATCCCCGCTTCGTTCGCCAGGTGAGGTACATCCAATGGCTGCTGCCAGTCAGCATGAATACGCTGCAGTGCACGGGCTATACGGCCAAAATGGCCCTGATAGGTCAGCGCCGCGCGCACCGCCCCGCCTTGTTCGCCCATCAATATACGAAAGCAGACCTCCTCTACGCGCGCGGGTCCCAGCACTTTAGCCTCCAGTGGATCACTGAGCGCCTCCAGTAATCGCAACGTGCTTTCTGCCAGCACATCATTAATCGGCGTAGAGATAATCCCTGCTGGTGGTACCGTGACCGCCGTCTCAGCTTCGGCAAGTTGTGCCACTAACCGCGCGACCATCGTAGCATCCAGACGGATTGCTATACCCAGCAGTGGCTCTTCAGAAGTTGCTTCAGTTTCGGCGGAAAAGGGCAACGGCACTGACAGCACCAGATAATGCTGTGCGTCATAGCGATACATTTTATCGGCGAGAAAGGCGCGTTTCGATCCCTGGCAGATAATGATGATGCTGGGCTCATACAGCACCGGCGTGCGCGCCCACTGTTGGTCCGCACGCATAAAGCGCACGCTCTCCAGTAAGGATTCGGTATAGCCTTCCTGACGTGCCAACTGACGTAACAGGTGGCAGGTTTGCTGTTTTACCGTGTTCGACATAGATAGCGTTCCAGAGAGAGGTTCAGGCAAAGCATAGCCATTTCATTCAGTGATGCACAATGGCGGCGAGAGAATCAGGCAAACATTCGCCACAATCCGGTCTGTTGCGCCCGGCTGACTTCTTCAACAATAGCCTCGTCAATTACACGAGGAACTCACCATGAACTCCAACCAAAAAGTTATTTTGTTGACCGGTGCCAGCAGCGGGATCGGTGAAGGTATTGCCCGTCATCTGGCCGAGCAAGGGCATAAACTGGTGCTGGGTGCACGCCGTACCGATCGCCTGACAAACTTGTGCGATGAATTACACCGTAAAGGTGCCAGCGTGGATTTTCTCGCAACAGATGTCACACAACGCAGTGACACGCAAAAGCTGGCGGATTTCGCGCTGGAGAAATATGGACGCATTGATGTGATGATTAACAACGCTGGCGTTATGCCACTCTCGCCGATGAGTTCAATGAAAGTTGAAGAGTGGGATTTAATGCTGGACGTCAATGTTCGCGGCGTGTTGTACGGGATCGCTGCGGTGCTGCCCACCATGCAGGCACAGCGCATGGGGCACATAATTAATATCGCATCCGTGGGTGCGCTGACGGTTTCCCCCACCGCCGCCGTTTACTGCGCCACCAAATATGCGGTTCGCGCCATTTCCGATGGCTTGCGCCAGGAATCACGCGAACTGCGCGTCACGGTAATCAACCCCGGCGTGGTGGAATCTGAACTGGCAGACAGCATCAGCGATAGCGTGGCGCGCGAGGCGATGAAAAGCTATCGACAGATTGGACTCAAGCCTGATGCTATCGCCAGGGCGGTAAGCTGGGCCATCGATCAGCCTGGCGAAGTCGACGTTAACGAAATCACCGTTCGCCCTACTGCCAGTGGGCATTGAGGGAAAATATCCCTGGCGATTTCAGGCTGAAATTCGCAGAAATCGCTGTGGTGTTTCACCCATCAAACGGCGAAACATCGAGATAAAGGCGCTGGGGCTTTGGTAGCCAAGTTGGTTGGCGGTGCGCAAAACCGTCTGCCCTTGCGCCAATTGCACCAGTGCCTCTGAGAGACGTAACTGCTGGCGCCATTGAGTAAAGGTGATACCGGTTTGCTCGCGGAACAGGCGGGCCAGCGTGCGCGAACTGGCACCGACGCGCTGGCCCCACTCTTCCAGCGTATCGCCGCTGGCCGGGGTCGCCAGTAGCTGCTGGCAAATGTTGAGTAAACGGCGGTCGCTGGGCAACGGCAGATTACACACCGGACCGTCCGAAGCACGGCGGATCTCATCCAGTAACAGCGGTGAAATCAGATCTACACGCGCGAGGTCGGGCTGCGGTTGCAACTCGATCTCCACCAGCGTTTGCATCAACACCTGTAATAGCGGCGAGATCAACATGCTACGCGCCTGCGGCCAAAACGCCCGCGCCAGTTTGGGATCGAGATACAAACTGGCACTGCGGATATCGCTTAGCGCGGTCAACGCGTGCGGTACACTGCCCGGCAGCCAAAGCGCACGACCGGGTGTCAATGTCCAGGAAGCTGTTTGCGTCTGCACGCGCATCACACCCTGCAAACAGAGCACCAGTTGCGCCACTTCATGCGCGTGCCAGCGCTCTTCACGACCAGCCTGATAATGCATTTCGCGCGTGGCGAGTAATGGCAGTGCTGGCGTCATTTCCGCCGCAAGTGGTTTCTGCAACACCCTTTCACCCAATCCCGTTAAATTGCCTATTGATGTCTGCTCTGCGTTATTTGCGATTCAGAAGATGCAAACCCGCCAGCAGGACGCTATCAAATAAGATAGTAATGATTATCATTTGTATCACTATTTGGGGCCATTGGAACATATCGGGGAAAATAAATGCCGGGTCATCGCACCTTTAAGCGCAAGCCACTGAGCGTATTGCTGCTGATGCTGATCAGCAGCACATCAGGTTGGGCTGCTGATAATAATAACAATTCGAACGCCACACTCACCGTGACAGCCAACAGTGTCGATAGCGATAGCGCAGATGCCGACAGCTGGAATCAGGTGGCGAAGAAAGCAGATTCTGTCACAAAAAGCACGCGGCCGATTATCGAAACGCCACAAAGCATCTCGGTGATCACCCAGGCGCAAATGGCTTCGCAGGCGGCATTGAATGTGCCACAAGCACTGCGTTACAACGCGGGAATTGGTGCCGAAGGCGGCGGTGCAGATTATCGTTTTGACGACATTTATATCCGTGGTTTTGCCGCTGATGAATACCTGGATGGCCTGCGCCTGCCAACGGTGACTTACTGGTCGCGTCCGAATTACGACACTTTCCTGCTGGATCGCGTTGAGGTGGTCAAAGGCCCGAGTTCAGTGACATTCGGCCAGGCGAGTCCCGGCGGCGTGATTAATCTGATGAGTAAGCGCCCGACCGCGGAGCCCATTCACCAGATTTTTGTCAGCACCGGCAGTCATAATCTGTTCGAAACGGGACTCGATCTCTCTGGCGCACTGGATAACGATGAACACTGGCTGGGCCGCATCACCGGGACCTGGTCGCGTAATAACACGCAAGTCGATTACACCAAATACAAGCATTACGATATCGCGCCCGCGTTGACCTGGCAGCCGAATGACGACACGCGCCTGACGTTACTTGGCCAATTCCGCAAAGATCCTTACACCGGTTTTTACAATCAGTTGCCACTGGAAGGCAGCCTTGTAAAACTTGCGCAGGGCAATTTCTCTGACAAATTCTACGGCGGTCAGCCCGGCTTCGACTATTACCGTCGTGAGCAGGCCAGCATCGGCTATGACTTTATGCACAAGTTTGATGACGTCTGGAGCGTGCATCAAAACCTGCGCTATCTGCATACCAGCAGCGATTATCAGATGGTCTACCCCACCGCGACCATCACCGATGGGTCAGCCACGGTGAGTCGCGACAGTATGCGGGTGATCGAGTCATTTAACGCCTTTGATGTGGATACCAACCTTCAAGGCAATCTCGATACCGGCGCCATCAATCACGCGCTGACGTTGGGTGTCGATTTTGTGCATGACGATTTGCGGCAGAACAGCGGTTACGGCAGCGCGTCAGATATCAGCTATCTCAATCCGGACTACAGTACGCCAGTAGAATCGCCATCGATCGATTATCACAGTCGCTCTTTCATGACCCAGCAAGGTATCTATCTGCAGGACAGCATGAAGTGGAACAACTGGGTGCTAAATCTGGGTGGCCGTTATGACAAAGCGCAAACGCGAAGCCAGAACTGGGTCAGTGGCACGCGCACTGAGCTGAATGATTACGCCACCACCGGCCGCGCAGGTTTGCTGTATCACTTTGATAACGGCATTGCGCCTTATATCAGCTACGGTACGTCGTTCCAGCCGCAGGCGGGTACCTCCTTTGGCGGCGATCCGTTTAAACCGACCAAAGGCAAGCAGTCTGAATTGGGGATAAAGTATCAGCCAAACGGCTTTAATGCGCTGTTCAGTGCGGCCCTGTATGACCTGCGCCAAACCAACGTGTTGACCGCCGATCCGGATCACGCCAACTACTCAGTACAGACCGGCGAAATCCGTTCACAGGGATTAGAACTGGAAGCGAAAGCCAATATCACTTCCCGCTGGCTGGTGAATGCCTCTTATGCACTGACCAACCCGAAAGTGTTGTCAGCCAATGATGATACGCAAGGTAAGCAACCGGTATCGATTGCCCGCCAGACTGCTGCGCTCTGGACCGAATATGCGCTACCGGGTGTATTGGATGGCCTGACGATTGGCGGCGGCGGTCGATACGTGGGCACCAGCTATGCCACCAGCGACAACAGCCTGAAAGTACCGGCTGCGATGATTTACGACGCGATGATGCGCTATCGCTGGCAGGATTGGCAGCTCGGTCTGAATCTGCAAAACCTGACCGATAAACAGTACATCAGCAACTGTAACGATCTTGGCTGTCACTTTGGCTTACGCCGTCAATTGATCGCCACGGTGAGTTATCAGTGGTAATCCGACGTCGAACACTGATTAAGGGCGCGCTGGCAGGCGCGGCCCTTTTTTCGTTTCCGCTGCAGGCAAAAACGACGCCGCGCTGGGTGATCCTCGATTGGGGGATCACCGAAATGGCTCTGCTGTTGGGCATCACACCGGTTGGCGTTGCCGCCCCCGACTGGTATCGCCGCCTGTTTAGCCAGCCTCCGCTTCCCGAGCAGGTCGCCGACGTGGGTTTACTGTTCCAACCCAATTACGAAACCCTGTTTGAACTGCGGCCTGACGCGTTACTGGTCACGCCGGCACACCGTATGGCTGAAGCACAACTATCCCGCATTGCCCCGTTATCCTACTTTTCGACAAGTGGCCCCCATCCGTGGCAACAGGCGCAGCAGAATCTGCATGCGCTGGCACAGCTGGCCGGTCTCCGCACACGCGCTGACCAAGTCATGGCAGGCTTACTGCAACGCCTCGAGAGTGCGCGACAGCAAGCCGTTCGCTTCAAAGACAAACCCATCTATTTATTGCATCCACTGGATACCCTGCATGTGCTGGCTTTGGGCGCGGGAAGTCTGTTTACTGACGTGCTGGGTTTACTTGACCTGCCCCACCACACGCCGTTTGCGGTGGGCGCTCAGGGCTATGCCACGCTGGAACTGGAGCAACTCACGCAGTTGCCGCCCGGCTGGCTGGCGCTGCTGCCTTCCTGGCCGGAAATTGATCTCAACCCCGTATTACAATCTCCGTTGTGGCATACCCTGGCGCGATCGGAAGGGCATCGGTTGCTGGAGTTACCGGATGGACTTTCAACGGAAGGAGGCGTGCTCACCGCCGTGCGTTTCGCCGAAGCGCTGGTCAAGGCGTTAAACGAGGCAAATCCATGAATCGCCATACCGCCTCACTGACGCTTTTACTGTTTGCAGTTGCGCTGATGCTATGTCTTGAGCAGCTGGCGCACCAATTGCCGTGGCACGATGCCTGGCAAGCGCTGCACCACACCGCAATGCCCACGCTGGCACAACAGGTCTTCACGCTGATGTGGTTACCTCGTCAGGGTATGGCGATTTTATGTGGTCTGGCGTTGGGCTTTACCGGCGTGGTAATGCAGCAGGCGCTGCGCAATCCGTTAGCCGAACCGATGACGCTGGGCATTGCTTCCGGCGCAACCTTAGCGCTTTCCCTCACCACCTTGATGGCACCTGCATGGCTGCTGCTGGGGCGAGAATGGATTGCGCTCAGTGGAGCGATCGTCGCCTTTGCGCTGGTCTTTCTGCTTAGTGTACGTCAGGGGTTTACCCCGCTGGCGTTGACGCTCGCGGGTATGCTGGTGAACCTGTATTGCGGTGCCGCCAATCTGCTGTTGTCGATCATTTACGATCGTTCGCTGTCCGCCGTGTTTATCTGGGGTGGCGGCTCGCTGGCGCAGGAGAATGCGCATGCATTGTGGTGGTTATTACCGCGCTTGCTCATCGCAGCATTCCCCGTGCTGCTGATTTTGCGCCCTTTACGCCTGCTGGCGCTGGATGAGCGGGTTACCCACTCAATCGGTTTGCCTGCAGGATGGGTGCGAGGGATTGCGATAATGTCTGCGTTGCTGATGAGCAGTCTGGTGATCAGTGTGGTGGGCGTCATCGGTTTTATCGCGCTTGCTGCGCCACACCTGGCGGCACTGGCGGGCGCGAAAAGCCTGCGCCAGAAGCTTCTCTGGTCACCGCTGCTGGCCGCCGGTTTACTGTGGCTCACCGATCAGTGGGTCAGTCGCCTCAATGGTATTGATGGCTTGCTGCTCCCCACCGGCATGATGACTGCGCTGGCAGGCGCACCGCTGTTACTGTGGTTTTTGCCGCGCCTGCGCCATCTTTTTCAGCCCGATGTGAACGAGCCTCAACCTGCTCCCTTCCCGGCGCGACGCTTTACACGCCTGCCGGTACTTGCTCTCTTTGTGGTAATGCTGGTTGTCGCGCTTGCCTTTGCTCATGGGGTCAACGGCTGGCGCTGGAACTCCTTTGCTGAGATTCAGGTAATGTTGCCATTTCGTCTGCCACGCTTACTGGCTGCCATCGCCGCTGGTGTGCTGCTGGCAGCTGCGGGCGTTATTTTGCAACGCATCAGCCGCAATCCGATGGCCAGCCCAGAGTTGCTCGGCATCGGTGCCGGTGCCTCATTGGGTATTACGGTGCAACTGTTACTCTGGCCGATGGCAGGCATGCCGGTGATGATTGCCAGTAGTGCGGCAGGTGCGCTGATCACACTGGGGATAACGCTATGGCAGGCGCGCCACTATGCTCTCAATCCACAACGCATGTTGCTGAGCGGGCTGGCCATTACTGCGCTGTTCCAGTCCGTTGCCGCCATTGTTATCAGCAACAACGGTATGGCCGCCGCGATGCTGCGCCAGCTGATGACCGGATCCACCTATTACGTTAGCACACCCATCGCCGTGATAGCTTTCACCCTGGCCCTGTTACTGCTGGCACTGACACCCCTGCTGCGGCGAGCGATGTTGCTTTTGCCACTGCAGGGAATTCCCTCCTCGCTTGGGCTGAACGTGACTCAATCCCGGCTTTTGCTGATGCTGCTGGCTGCGGCGATGACAGGCGTTGCCACCTTAATTGTTGGGCCATTGTCGTTTATCGGCTTACTTGGCCCGCAACTGGCCCGCCAGCTGGGCGCGCGTAAACCCATGGAACAGATGCTGTTTGCCGCCGTGATCGCCGCCATTTTAATGATGCTGGCTGATTGGGCCGGCAGCAACCTGCTGTATCCACGGCAAATTCCTGCGGGCCTGATGGCAACCCTGATGGGCGGACCATGGCTGGCATTGCTGCTGTGGCGGCCGTTGGATAGCACAAACTCATAGGAGATGAGGTGTCGATTTATTTGATGTTACTGCGCACCACCGGTGTGCTGTTTTTTGTCGCGCTGGCCTGCAGCGTGATCGGTGGTTTGAGCAACGCGGCGCTGCTGGCACTCATCAATCAGGGATTGAGCGCCACGGAGGCGCAGCGCTGGCAACTGGCTTGGCAGTTTGCCCTGCTGGCGCTGCTGATGCTGGGCACGCGCACCCTGAGTCAGTCCCTGTTTATGGCAATGGGTCAGCGCTGCAAAGCCGAGTTGCGCCGCAAGCTGGTCCAGCAGGTAGCGGATGCCGGTTATGCCGATCTTGAACAGCACGGCATGCCGCGTGCCCTCAGCGTTTTGACGCAGGACCTCGACCAGGTGGTGGTGTTCTTTATTGCCTTGCCGGGTTTTGTCATGTCGCTGGCGGTGATCATCGGCTGCATGGGCTATCTCGGTTATCTGTCGCTGACCGTGATGATGATTGCGCTCATCACAGTGTTGATAGGCTCACTCGGCTACAGGGGAGTGCATCGGCGCGCCTTACAACTGATGCGCCAGTCACGTCAGCGTGAAGAGACGCTGACTGGTGAGGTGAGCGCGCTGTTCAGCGGCGCGAAAGAACTGCGCTTACACGCCCCGCGCAAACAGGCGTTTCTGCATAACAAACTTTTCAATACCATCGAGCAGGTGCGCGTGGAACGTACGCGCGGTTACGTGCTGTATGCTCTGGCCAACATTTGGGCCAGCGTCTTCTTTTTTGCCTTTATCGGCGTGGTGATGTTTTTACTCGCCAACATGCTGGATCTGCACGGCGCGGTGATGTCTGGTTTCGCGATGGTGTTTCTTTATATGATCGTGCCGATTGAGACAGCGCTCGCCGCCCTACCCGGCCTGACACTCACGCAGGTTGCACTCAAACGCATTCAAGCCATGCAGCAGCAGCTGCCACCTGAGCAAACAACCTTTGATGCACCGCAGCTCAGTTTCCATCAGCTGGCACTGCGCGACATCACCTATCAGCATGAGGCATTTCAGCTCGGCCCTCTTTCATTGCAGTTTCGTCCCGGTGAGTTGGTGTATCTGACGGGCGGCAACGGTAGCGGTAAAACCACGCTGGCTCGACTGCTTACCGGCTTATATCAGGCGGATAGTGGCCAACTGCTGCTGGACGGTGAAGTCATCAATGAGAGCAACCGCGCCGGTTATCGTCAGCTGTTTTCTGCCGTGTTTAATGATTTTCATCTGTTTGAGGATTTGCAAGGCATCGACAGCACACGCTGGAATGACGAAGCGCACGCCCTGCTGGATGCCCTGCAATTAACCCGAAAAGTGACGCTGGTGGAGGGCACTTTCTCGACGCTGGCGCTCTCCACCGGACAGCGTAAGCGCCTGGCGCTGCTGGTGGCCTGGCTGGAAGACCGCCCGTTCTATCTGTTTGATGAATGGGCAGCCGATCAGGATCCGGCGTTTCGCGAGGTGTTTTACCACCAACTGCTCCCCGCGCTGAAAGCACGGGGGAAAACCGTTCTGGTGATCACCCATGACGATCGCTATTTCCACCTCGCCGATCGCTGTTTGAAGCTGGAGCTAGGCCAGTTAGTTAGCGCTTGAGCCGGGCATGCGAGCAAAAACTTCCCACGGGCCAGTGAGATCGAGTTGAGTGAGATGAGGGAACAGTAGCACACCAATATTGAACGGCGAAGAGGCGGCCATGATAGGCTCCGATAAGGGGTCAGAGCGTTATCATGGCCTTGATACGAAAAGGATTGCAACGGGTTAATTCATCAGCGGTTTTGCCACCGGTGCTTTCACGCCATCAGCCAGCGCGAACAAAGCTTCGACACGGGCTTTCTCTTTGTCGTCAACTGGGATCAGCAAACCACACACCACAAACACCGCCACGTTACCCGCCAAGCCAACGATGCCGCTGGTCAGCGAGCCAAGCGCCGGGATGTCATCCGGGAAGAACACGGTGAGCACGATAGCGATAATAATCCCGGTCATCATGCCCAGTAGCGCACCCTGTTTGTTACCAAAGCGGCTAAAGATACCAAAGAACAACGGCACCGCCAGCTGAATAATCCCCTGATAGGAGATCTGCGCCAGCAGCTGCAAACGGGAATAGTTGAAGGTGAAGTACGCCAACAGCGCGGCAGCGACAATAAATACCACCATGCCCGACTTCGCCAGCACCGTCAGTTGACGATCGCTACGCGGTTTATTCCAGGTCGCCAGATCGTTGGCAAACTGCGTACCACATACCTGCACGCATCCATCAACGTGTCCGATACTGGCGGCAAGAACGATCACCAGCGCCAGTGCCAGCAACCAAGGGCCGCCTTGATCAAACAACGCCGTGAAGAAGCCATTTTGTGGATTGGCCTGCACGTTAGGATCCTGACTGACCGCCGTGGCGAACAGCATCAAGATGGCGTAAAAACCGCCCACCAGCAAAATGGTTAACAGCGTGCCCTTCTTAACAGCACGGATGCCGCTGGCAGTATAAATACGCTGGAAGCTCATCGGCCAGCACATTGACCCAATCACGCCGGTGAAAATCAGGCTGAACATATACCAGGGACCATAGTGCGAACCCTCTGCGCCCGGAATCTGCAGCATCGCTGGTGGCAACGTCGCCAGTTGGCCGAAGCCATGATCGCCACCAAACAGCAGCACCACGCACACCAGCGCACCCAACCCATAGGCGATGATGCCTTGATACATATCCGTCATGATCAAACCGCGCATGCCCATGCTGACGGTCCAGTACTGACGCACCAGAATCAACAACACGCCAGCGATCAGGCAGGTGGTGACGCCCCAGCGACCAAAACTGGCAAATTCCACCAACAACGCCAGTGCCTGTATACCCATCACCACCCACGGGAACACACAGATGATGCCGATAATCGACGCCACTCGCTTCACCGCTGGGCTGTTGAAACGCATGACGAGCAGATCGGGTTGTGTCGTCAGATTGAAGTGCTGGCCCCATTTCCACGCGCGGCGCGCCATCAGATACATAGCCGTCACGCCGAGCGTTGAGTAGACCGCGCCATAGAAGCCGATCACTCCGCTCACCGACAGTGAGAAGAAAGCGGTGAAGGTCGCTCCCGGCCACCACGAGTTGGTATAGCTCATGGCGATATACCACGGCCCATAAGACCGACCACCGACGGCGTAATCAGAAAATGAAGTACTTTTACGGTTGGTGGCATACAGCACGGCAATCATGATCGCCAGAAACAGGCCAATCATGCCAAAGGTAATTAAATAATGGGGTTCTGCTGCAGTGATTTTCATGCGACTTCCTCATCATCCGGAATTTCGCCAAACGCGCATTCCGCCAGATACATAACCCATAATCCCACACCGAGGAATACCGCAATCGCGAGCCAATAAACGATCGGCAGAGGTATCCCCAGTAATAAAGCACTACTTCCGCTGACGCTTAAATAAAGCGGTGGACAAAGTGCCAGCAGTAATAATGCCAACAGGTATAGGGCAAAGATTTTATTTTTAATACTTATGCGGGCGCGTAATTGCTGCGCCATGACCATCGAACTCATAATAACCTCCTCAATATTACTTGACGGTGTGCGCACTCCTTTACCTGCTGAATATCAGCATTTCCCCTTTGGTATAACCTCAACATCAGACAGCAAAGAGCGCTGCCCGAAATACAACGGATAGTGAATGTTTGAGACGCACTTACAAGGACTTAATCTCGGCGGGTTGCGCTTACACCGCTCGTAGCCAGTTTTCCCAGTCGGGATGATTTAACACGCTGCGTGCCCGTAAATGCTTCCAGGCACCATATTTTGAAAAATCAAAATCAATATCGGCCACATGATGTTGAATAATGGCCCAGGTTGACCACTTCATATCCGCCAAAAATTTATGAATTTGCACGCGAGCGAATAATGCTGCATCCACTTTACCGAAATAGTCCTCCAACAATTCCTGTTCTATTTTCGGTGTGAAAAACATTTCGCCAAACCACAACGCTAATTCATAACAGCGATCGTTATTTGATGCATATTCAAAATCGACCAGGCGAATATCGTTCTGCGCATTAAGCATGAAGTTTCCTGCCAGCGTGTCATTCATGCACGGCACCAAATCTAATCCCGCCGCTTCTAACGCCTGCTGCGCGCGCTGTGCCTGCTTGTGCAACCAGGCAGCATCAGCAGAGAGTGCGACATTGAGAGCACTAACCTGCTCAATATGCTCATTAAGCATGTCGAATACGGTTTTGTTCTGCCTGAGCAACGGCTGATCGTTGAAACTTTTCAAGCCCTGCAACGCACGATGACGAATCGCGGATTGCTGGAAATCGAGGTTTGACGAAGCGCGCCAGCCATCAATGAACTCAAACACTTCCACGCCAAGATCGCGCAGATAGGCCACCACCGGCACGCCGTAGCCGGTTTGCGCGGCTTTCAGGCTCGCTTCATGTGCGGTGTCACGATTGATAAAGCGTTCGGTGCCTTCGCCGGGAATTTTGACGAAATAAGCACAAGGCGCACCTTCTACCGCCACATGCCAGTTGGCGTTAGAAATACCGCCGCTTACCGGACGATACTGCACCGCCCTGCCCTGCCATTCCGGCATCGCCGTAATGGCTTGTTCCACCCGCTGTTCCTGCCAGCTTTGCGCTTCACCAAGAGATTTGCTCATTTTGCCTGCTCCGCAGTCAGGTTTAACCAACGTTCAAAACGGGGATCGCTCAGGCTCTGACGGCAGCGCAACAGCATCCACTGGCCGAGCTTGGCAAACTCCAGACCGCGCGTGCTGGTGACACCGTTCAGCATGCCCCATAGCGTCCAGTGATAATCATCCACCAGCGCATATAAGCGACAACGCGCCACATCAGCCTCGCTGCAGTCACCGCGCCACGCACGAATCGCATCACGCCAGCGATCGTCAGTGGGCAGTTGTTCGTGGATGAGCGTCGCGATATCGTGCCAGGCATCGCCGCGCGCGGCATAGTCAAAGTCCAGCAAGCGCCATTCACCCTGAGGGTTGACCATCCAGTTGCTGGCGATGTTATCGCCGTGGATCAAAACGGGTGTATAGGGCACGGCGTTGAGTGCTTCCCACGCCAAATCGACACATTCCCCCATCCATTGCAGCTCATCTGGCTGTTGCACACCCTGTGTTTCCAGTTGAAGACGTAGCCGCAACATATCCTGCTGGCGGCTGTGTAAGGGCAGCGGCAATCCTGAGTGATGTAATTTATCCAGCGTACGCGTCAGGCTGGCAAAGTGATGCGGATCGCGTAACGCATCCAGTCGCGCCCAGCGGAAGCTGTCATCCAGCGCCGCGAAGATCAGAACGCCATTGCGCGGATCGGCGTGGCATAGCGCCGGGGCGATGCCCAACTCGCCCGCCTGGCGGCTAATTTCGGCGCTGCGCTGGAAATCAATCAACGCTTTCTGATCATCGAACAGCACCTTGGCATAATAGCCTTGCCCCGCTGACTGCAGGCGAAATCCGGCCCATTCCGTCGCTAAACGATGCGGTGACGCCACACCTGCCGTGCCTGGCTGAATATCAAAAGATTGCGCGGGTTGCCAATTCGCCAGCGCTTGCTGTAAACGCATCAACATAAGGCGTCCTCCCCTTTCAGGCAGAGCTCAGTGAGCATCGCCATCAACATGTCGAGACCGCGATGCAAGTCGGCGGTGGCGGTGTATTCACGTTCATTGTGCGAAAGGCCGTCTACACTGGGCACAAACAGCAATGCACTCGGGCAGTGATAGCTCATGCTTATCGCATCGTGACCTGCTACTGAACGCATCGGCATCGCTTTCAGCCCCAATTTTTCCGCCTGCGCTAAAGCCAGATCACTCAATGCCGCATGTAACTGCTGTCGTGGACGATACTGTGCACGGTCGAGACTGACATCGGTGGACGTATTCTGCGCAATCGATTGCATCTGCTGGCCGAAGCTGTCGCGCAACTGGCGCAATAGCGCTTCATCAGCAGAACGAAACTCAATAAATAACGTGGCTTCAGAAGTCACTACGTTCGGCGAATTAGGCACGGTTTCCAGACGGCCCACCGAGGTATGCAGTGCTTCGCCATAGCGTTCAGCCTCTGCACGCACCGCCACAATGGTGTGCGCGGCTGCCAGCAGCGCATCCCGCCGGCGATCCATCAATGCCGGGCCGGTATGGTTTTGCTCTCCGCGAAACGTCACCTGCCATTTCAGTGCCGCCCAGGTTTCCGTCACTACGCCTATCTGTTTCTGCTGCAATTCAAGATGTGGACCTTGCTCAACGTGCAGTTCGCAGTAGGCCGCCACCGTCAGATCGGGTAACGCCGTGCCGCGATAACCAATATTTTGCAAAGCTGTTTGCAACGAGATACCTTCACCATCACAACACGCCAGAGCCTGCTCCAGCGAGAGTGCGCCTGTGAACACTGAACTGCCGGTCAGGCTGGGTTGAAAGCGCGCACCCTCTTCATTGGTCCAGTTCACCACCGCCAGATTACGTTGCGCGGTTTGCGAATGGTCGCGCAGCTGGCGAGCCAATGTTGCCATGGTCACTGCAGCGCCGGTGACGCCGTAGGCACCGTCGAAACGCCCACCCAGCGGTTGGCTATCCAGATGCGAACCGCACAGCACCCACGGCGCGCCTTCGCAAAGCGTCATCAAGCCAAAGATGTTGCCAATTTCATCCACGTGAACGTGAAAACCCTGTTGCGTCAGCCAGGTACAAAAGGCATCGCGCATTTGCTTATCCGCAGCGGATGCCGTCAGGCGATGTAAGCCGCCTGCGGGTGTCGCACCAATGCTGCTGCTGAGGGCGAACAGCGCATCAAACGCCTGATAATCTTGCGGTGTCATCCGCGGCATTGCCGGGATGGAGGATGTTGACATGGGCACTCTCCAGACTCGCTACAAAAGCTGCCGCGGGTCGCGCATTGGTCACTAAGGTGTCAACCGCGCTAAACGGCAGCGTGTTCACAAAGGTTCGCAGTCCAAATTTGCCTTCATCTGCCAGAATCACACTCTGGCGACAGTGCGTGCTCAGCACGCGCCTTAATAACGCCTCAGGCTCTTCGTAATCCATAAAACCGTTGTCCCGATCCACTGCACCAATGCCCATAAAGGCAATGTCGTAGTGGAATTGACGCGCGAACTCCAGCGTATGGGGGCCAATGAGTGCGTTATCATTTCGCCGAACGCGCCCTGGTGTTAGCGTGACAGCGTTGTCGCTTTGCTGCGTGAGCAGCGCGGCGATATCCATTGAATTCGTTATAACCTTCAAACGCGAGAAGCGGGTCAACTGCTGCGCCAGTGCCAGCGTTGAAGTGCCGGTATCCAGAAACAGCGCCATCCCCTCTTCCACTAATTCGCTTGCCAGCTGACCAATACGCGCTTTAGCACGCGGCTTGATACGGCTGCGTATCTGTAACGGCTGCTCTTCGCTGGGCACCGGTAAAATGGCACCGCCGTGCACGCGTCGTAATACGCTCTGCTCTTCCAGATATTTAAGATCGCGGCGAATCGTCTCTTCTGACACCACGAATTTCTGCGCCAGTTCCGTGACGCGCACCCGTTTGTCGTGGTGTAAAATCCGTTTAATCTCATCCAGACGTGGCTGATTAATCATGCTTACCTTCTGTTTTTAGAGGCCAAAACCGCAGTATACCTTTCGGGCGGTCTCAAGGCCGCGCCTTACAGAGAAGGTTGATGTTGATCCCACGGCATCAAGGCTTCGAGCGCCGCGCAAAACTGCAATACGTCGCCTTCTGCATAACGTCGGCCGATCACCTGCAAACCCACCGGTAAACCTTGCGCGGTAAAACCACAGGGAATCGTCGCCGCCGGATTACCGCTCAAATTGAATGGCCAGGTGAAAGGTGTCCAGCGCGCCCACTCCACTCCGCTGTCGCCCGGCGACTGGTTTTCCGGCACATGGCGATCGGCCGAGAACGGCAGCACTGGCAGCGTAGGCGTGATCAGTAAATCCACGCTGTCAAACAAGGCGTGCACTTGTCCGGCAAACGCCGCTCGTTGTTTTTGCGCCGCCAGGTAGTCGGCCAGATTCAGGCGCTGCGCGCGTTCAATCAGCGCGGCAAAGCCCGGATCGAGCTGGTCGAGCTGCTGCTGCAGTGCGGCACCATACGCCACACCGCGCCCGCCGCTCCATAAAGTGTCAAATGTCTCAAACGGTGAGGACCAATCCAGCGGGCGTGCCGTGAGCGTCACCGGTAACGTATGGGCAATCTGCTCCACCGCCTGTTCGACGCAACGCGCAATCTGCTCGTCGACCGGTGTGTTAAACAGCGTGGGACTGTAATGCACACGCAGCGCGGGCAATGGCTGGTCGCAGCGTGCCAGCCAGGATTCATTTTTCGCTGGTAGAGCCTGATGGTCGCGCGCATCCGGTCCAGAAAGCAGATCAAACAGCAGTGCGCTATCACGAACCGTGCGCGTCATCGGCCCGGCATGACTGAGCATTTCAGTGGCAGACCACGGCCAGGTCGGGATGCGTCCCAGCGAGGCTTTAAGGGCGAAAATGCCACAAAAAGCACCGGGGATACGCACCGATCCGCCACCGTCGGAGCCCAGCGCGGCGGGCACCATGCGCGCCGCCACGCTGATTGCCGATCCCGAACTGGAACCGCCGCTGGTTAACGCTGGATCCCACGGATTGCGCCCATGACCAAATACCCGTGAATAGCTTGATCCGGTCCAGCCAAACTCGGTGGTCGCGGTTTTGCCGACAATGATCGCTCCCGCCGCCTTCAGTCGCTCAATAATCGGCGCGTCATGTTCTGGTACGTTATCCAGTGAGGTGAGTGAACCTTTGGTGGTGCGCAACCCAGCCGTTGAGAACAGATCTTTGACGCCGAATGGCACACCGTGCAGTGGACCCCGACTCTTGCCCGACTGACGTTCTCGATCGCAGCTTTTAGCCTCTTCCATCGCCTGCTCATCGTAAACATCACCAAAGGCATTCAATGTGGGATTGTGGGATTTTATTTGCTGAAGGCAATTCCCCACCAGCTTTTCACTGCTGATATCACCGCGACGAATCTGCTGCGCCGCGCCAATAACATCAGGCATCGAGTTAAATAAATTCTGGTCCACCGCCATGGTTACACCCTGCATTTCTGGCATCACTATGCAGCGATAGTGGCAACAGTTGGCGAATGAAGCAAGACCGGGTCATGTGGTTAATGTGGGATATGTTGTATTTAATCTGGCGTTGTTATAGGAAAAGATGATGATGAAAGAAACAGCGAAATGACAAAACCGTGGCAATTGGATGAAGGTTTTGCGCGACAGGCCGCTCAATCACTCAGTTGCAGTTAAATCGTTCAGGGAAATGTGTGGATGGAGATATTAATTCACTGCGCCGCTATCATCAGCACAGTGATAATAAAGTCATCTGATAAAAAGATTACAACCAGCCTGCTTTTTTCAGTCGTGACCACATCACACCACAAATCGCCAGCGTCACCACCAGTACCGCGGGATAGCCAAAGTGGGTTTTGAGTTCAGGCATATCTGAGAAGTTCATGCCGTACATACTGAAGACAATGGTTGGGACGATCAGCACCGCACCCCAACCCGCGAGCTTTTTATTCACTTCGCTCTGCTGAACCGACACCAGCGCCAGATTGACCTGCATCGCGCTGGTGAGCATTTCACGCATATCCTCGGCATCGATCATCACATGATGAGCATGATCCTGAACGTCGCGCAGGTAGGCACGCAGGTTCTTCGGAATAATGTCTTCGTGAAAACGCGCCAGCTGGGCGCAAATTTCAGTCACCGGCATCGCGGCATTGCGCAGCGCCAGCAGTTCGCGCCGCAGATGATAGACATCCTCCAGCGTTTTACTGTCAAAGCGGGTGGTAAACATGCCCTCTTCCAGCGTACCGATACGTTCACTGAGTGATTCGGTGATTTTGCTGTAGTGGTCAACGATAAAATCGAGGATGCAGTAAAACGCGTAACCCGGTCCCTGACACAACATAGTGTGGTTTTTTTCTGCCCTGGCGCGAATCGCCGCATAGCCTTCCGATGAACCATGGCGGACGGTGATCAGGAAGTTTTTACCGAGGAAAAAGTGGGTTTCACCGAAGCTGATGCGCTGCTGATCGTCGAGATGTGCCGTTTTCACCACGATAAATACCGACTCACCATATTGCTCAATCTTCGGGCGCTGATGGGCCACCAGCGCATCCTCAATCGCTAACTCATGCAGGCCAAACTCTTCCTGCAACGTCTGCATAAAAGCCGGTTCAGGCTGATTCAAACCCAGCCAGATAAACGCACTCTCGTCTTTGAGTACTTCGCTGATGTCGGCGACATCGACATGCTCTTCACGTTTGCCGTGGCGATAAGCCACACAGTTAATCACCATTTTGGCGCTGTCCATGTTGTTTTCACTTACTCAATCATAGTGTCAGTATCATTTCGACGCAGGGGAGATCGGCTTTGGCCAGAGCGGAAGGATACAAGGCTTCACGCACGGTGCTAAAGCCATGGCGCAGATAGAAACCGCTGGCATTGGGTGTTGCGGCCAGGGTCAACTGCCGAAAACCGCGCTGGCGGGCTTCCGCGATAATCGCGTTCATAATGGCGCTGGCATAGCCTTTGCCGTTACACGCTGGCAGGGTAAATATCGCTTCCACACTGCCGCTTTTGAGATCGAGAAAGCCCGTAGCGGCAGCGCCCAACTCAGGATCGTCGATCACGTAGAAAGGATTGCCCTTAATCGCCTCAAAGTAACCTGACGGCAACGCGTCAGGCGTCCATGCG
Source organism: Pantoea sp. Taur (assembly GCF_009830025.1). NCBI lineage: Bacteria > Pseudomonadati > Pseudomonadota > Gammaproteobacteria > Enterobacterales > Erwiniaceae > Pantoea > Pantoea sp. Taur. The sequence goes on along the minus strand of NZ_SZZZ01000001.1, from coordinate 254,024 downwards.
GCAATCACTTCAGGCGGATAAACTGACTGGCAGCCATCGCGAATCGCGAGATTGCGAATACGCCACAAGTTGGCGGCTTCATGTGGAAGCGCTAAGCGCGGTGTCATGGATTCTTCTCTGTGCGATGAATACGGAAATCCCACAGTAGCAAAACCCTTGCCGCAAGTTTGTTCTTTTTAGTTTAAGGCACCCCAAAATAACGCAGCAATGCCGTCATCACGGCCGCGCCAACAATCACTAAAATCAACGGCGTACGGCGCCAGGCGAGAAACACAGCAAACAACACGCCCGCTATCCGCGCGACACCTGCGAAGTGGCTGCCTTCAAATAGTGCAGTGGTGACGGCAACCGCCAGCAATAGCACCGTAGCAGCATCTGAGAGCATATTGCGCACCGATTCCGACATCGGCATACGGCTTCCCAGTCGGTAACCCGCGAAGCGCATCACATAAGTGCCGACGGCCAGCAGCGCGATCCCGGCAATCACGAGGTTATTGTGCATTTTTGCGCTCCCGCCAGCTTAATAAGCCCAACAATGAAAACAATACCGGCATTCCCGCCGGAACAAACGGCGTGGCGAGTACTGACAATGCCGTACCGAGCGTGGCCGGAATCCGCGTGCGACGTTGACGCAAAGCGGGAAATATCAGCGCGATCAAGATGGCAGGGAAAACCGCATCGAGACCAATCGCCGAAACATCAGGAATGAAGCGCCCGATAAATGCGCCGCATACCACGCTGAGTGGCCAGATAGCAAAAATGCCCAAACCACATACCCAATATGCGGCGCGTCGCTGGGAAAGCGTCTTTTGCGAAATGCCAAACACCACGCTTTCGTCATTCATGATATGGCAACCCAGCAAACTGCGTCCGCCCTGCCCGACCAGATCTTTCACTGCAATACCAAAGGGCAAGTGGCGCGCGTTGACCAGCAAACCCGCCGCCGCTGCTGTTAATGGGCTGCCACCACCGGCCACAATGCCGATGAACAGAAACTCGGATGTGCCTGCCAGCACCATCGTCGAGAGCGCGATGGGCACCCACAGCGGAAAACCATCCGCCGCCGCCAGCGAACCGTAAGAGAGCCCGACAATACCGTCGGCCAGACAAACCAGGAAAATCGCTTTTAATACGCCGCGATCAAGCGGAACTGCACCCAGACGCATCACAATTTGATCTCATATCGAACAGGAAAGCCGTTATAATGAACGCGCCCTAATTGTTTTACAAGATGAACAAAACGTTCGATATAAAGAACAGGAGTAATTGTGACACCACCGATCGATCTTATCTCTGCTGGATTAGTGCGCGAACGCCAGCGTGCCGGGCTCTCGTTAACCGAAGTCGCCCGCCGCGCTGGCATTGCGAAATCCACGCTTTCACAACTGGAAGCGGGCAATGGCAATCCCAGCATTGAGACGTTATGGTCACTGTGCGTGGCGCTCAATATTCCGTTCGCCCGCCTGATGGAGCCGGAAGTGAAGCGTTTGCAGGTGATCCGTCGTGGTGAGGGCATGATGGTGTCGGCTGAACTCGCGGATTACCAAGCCGCGCTACTGGCCAGCTGTCCGCCGGGCGGTCGTCGTGATTTATATCTGATCACCAGCCAGCCGGGCGCACCGCGCGCCTCTCATCCGCATCCGCCCGGTTCCGTAGAACACATCATTATTGCGCAGGGTCGCGCACTTGTTGGGCCTACCGATGCCCCGGTCGAACTTCATCCCGGTGACTACATCTGCTACCCCGCCGACGAACCGCACATCTTCGAAGCGCTGGAAGCGAATACCATGGCAGTGCAGCTGTCGGAGCAAAATTAGTCATAATAATTTCCTATGTTCAAACCCGATGATTGGCGCGTGACACAGTGGCATCCTGTGTTTTTCGCTAGCCGATTATCAGGAACATATGGATATTATTCCCGCCCGACCCCATCACGCCGCTGCCATTCAGAAAATCTATGCGTGGCACGTCCTCCACGGCACCGCCACCTTTGAAACCGAACCGCCCAGCGAAAGCGAAATGCTCAACCGCGTCAAAGATGTGCAGCAGCGCGGTGGCTTCTGGCTGGTGGCGCAAGAGGATGAACAGGTATTGGGTTATTGTTATCTGGCACCTTATCGACCGCGCTATGCCTATCGCTTCACGCTGGAAGATTCGATTTATCTCGATCATGAACAGACCGGGCGTGGCGTCGGGCGGGCGTTATTGCAAAAAGCGATTGCGCTGGCAGAAGCAGCAGGCTTTCGCCAGATCATCGCCATCGTGGGAGATAGCGCCAATCAGGGTTCGCTGGGATTACACCGGGCGCTCGGCTTCGAGCACACCGGTGTGATGAAATCGGTGGGATTCAAACATGGCCGCTGGCTCGACACCGTCGTGATGCAGCGCTCACTTGGTGTCGGTGATAGCCAGCCGCCAGAACGTTAAGCCGCCTGCATCGCAATCACGCGATCTGTCCCCTTCTCCAGCAGTTCGCGATCGTGGCTCACCAGCAGCACGCCGCACTGCAGCTGACGCGCCATCTGCGTTATCAGCTGCAGAGTTTGCTGCTGTACCAGCGGATCGAGTCGCGATGTAGGCTCATCGGCGAACAGGAAAACCGGCTCAAGCAGCATGACGCGTAACAGAGAGAAGCGCTGTAACTCGCCGCCCGAGAGCGAATCGGGGCAGCGCGTGAGTAATGAAGGATGTAACGCTAATTGCTCCATTAGCGAGTCGCGTTTTGACCGTTCAATGCGATGACGACGCAGCACCTCCTCCAGGCTTTGTGACAGTGTGCGCGTGGGGGGAAACAATGCCGAGGGATCCTGATAGATCTTCTGATACTTCAGCGCGCTCGCCGCGACGTGACGTGTAATGCTGCCCTGCTGTGGCGCGAGTAATCCCAGCAATACGTCGCCAAAGCTGCTTTTTCCACTGCCGCTGGCGCCATGTAAGCCGACAATTTCCCCAGCATGCAGGGTGAAATTTTCTGGTACACCCAACGTATTTCCGCCGCGCTGCAGTTTTAATCCTTGCGCACTTACCACGGGTTTGCTGCGGATCACCGTGCTTTGCCGTTGCGGCCAGGCAACGGGATCGGCGGCCAGCAATTCACGCGTATAACCCTGCTGCGGGGTGTATAACACTTGCTGCGCTGCGCCTTGCTCGATCACTTTGCCCTTATGCATGACGATAACGTCTCCGCCCAACTGACGCGCCAGCGCAATATCGTGCGTGATGGTCATTAAAGTCCCACCTTCAGCCACTTCACGACCCAGCAAAGTAGCAACGTCATCGCGTCGGGACACATCCAAACCCTTAGTCGGTTCATCTGCTATCAAAATCTCCGCACCGCCCGCGCGCGCCGCCGCAAATGCCGCACGCTGCGCCATGCCACCGGACAGTTGCCACGGGAATTTTTGTGCCGCTGCCTGTAAGCCCAGTTGCGCAAGGTCATCCTGCGCAGCCGCCACGCTTCGCGGCGCGGAATGCCCTCGAATATAGCGATAGCCTTCCACGACCTGCTGCTGAACCGCCATGGTGGGATCGAGCGCCAGCCAGGGTTCTTGTGGCAGCGAGGCCATAGTCCTTCCCCACAAGCTGCGTAACGCATCACGATCCTGCGGTAACTGATAGCGTTGACCGTTGATGATCAGGGTTCCGCTGGCCTGAAGTGTCTCCGGCAAAATTCCCATTACCGCCTGCGCCAACAGGCTTTTTCCGGAGCCAGTCTCACCCAATAAAGTGAGCGGTTGGCCAGGTTGCAAGTGGAAATCAACCGGCTCCACCAGCGTGGCTTCTGCTGTTGCGATGTTTATGCCGATGGCCTGTAATCCTTTCATGCACGCTCCTTTTTCATCATCAGGTTAAGGCTAATCAGCAATAAAAACAGTGCGACCACAGGCTGTAGCAGCAACCAGGGCGCTTCCCAGGCAAAGGGCAGCAGTTCGGTCATCATCAAGCCCAATTCCGGTGTCGGTGGACGGACACCGACGCTGATAAATCCCAGTGCCGACACGGCCATGATGGCGCTGCTAAACGAGAACAGTGCAACGGTAAGCAAAACAGGTGCGAGTGCCGGCCAAAGGTGACGGTGAAAGCGGTAGATCGCGTTAAAACCCAGCAGTTTCGACGCCTGCATACCCGGCGAATGCACAATCGGACGTAAGGTGGCGCGTGTCACACGGAAGAATTCCACCCACAGCACCAACGAAATGCCTAACCACAGCATCTCCGGTGAGTCCGGGGCAATCGCCGCCAGTAACAGCACCAGCAGCAGGCCGGGCAGCGCGAGGCACATATCCCCCAGCATGCTGACCACACGGTCGAGCACTCCACCATAAAGCGCGCTGAGTACGCCAGCCAGCACACCGACCAGCATCGCACTGATCACGCACAGTGCAGCCAGACCCAGTGACAGGCGCAGCGCCGCACTCAGGCGCGGCAGCATGTCACGTCCCAGGTGATCAAAACCTAACAGATTGGCCTGGCTGGGCGGCTGCAACATGTTGAGCAGTTCTTGTTGCAGAGGATCACCATGATGAAACAGAGGCAGTAAAAAGGCGTAGCTCAGTAGCAGAGCTAGCAGCAGTAAACCGACATGACGTGAAGTTAATTTCATGGGCGCGTCCCTCGCGGATCAAGCAGATGGCAACCCGCATCCACCAGCATGTTAAGCAGTACAAACAGCAGGCCGAGCGTCATGGCACTGGCCTGAATTACCGGCACATCGCGGGCGAAAATGGCATGAACCAACGCATGCCCAATGCCCGGCCAGGCAAACAACGTTTCCACTACCACCACGCCTTCCACCAGCCAGACAAACTGCATGCCGAACCAGGTGAGTACCGGTGTTCCCAGATTGCGTAAACCATGACGACGCAGCAAAGTGACGGTCGCCAGACCTTTTTGCTCCCCCCATTGGTAATAACCCGCGTTCACCACCTGCCAGGTGGCTTCGCGCACCACACGCACGCCCACCGCGCTTAGCGACAAGGCCAGCGTCAAAGCGGGTAACAGGAAATGACGCAGCTCACCGTGTCCCGCACTCGGCAGCCAGTCGAGTTGCAGCGCGAACAGCACGATCAGCAGCATACCCAGTGCAAAATGCGGCACAGACTTAAGCATCGATGTCAGCCAAAACAGCAGCCGATCCAGTTTGCCATTGGCATGGCAACCGGCCCAGATACCCAACGGCAGCGTGATAATGATTGCCAGTAGCAATGAAACACCGGCTAACGCCAGCGTCTGACTCAGTTGCCAACGCAGTTCATCCATCACCGGTTCGCCGGAAACCAGCGAGCGACCAAAGTTGAATTGCAGCAGATCGAATAGCCAGTGCAGTAAGGCGCTGCCTTGATCGGCTGCGCCACTTAACTCCTGCTGCACGCGCGCGACGGCATCCGCATCAACCCGATCATAGCCGTAACGACCGCTGGCAATGCGCCACGCCATATCGCCCGGCAGCGACCGGACCAAAAACCAGGTGAGTAATCCCACCGAGAGCACGACAAAAAATGCCTGCATCAGCCGCCAGCAAAGTTGTTTGATCATCACGGCTCCCAACGCAGTTGGCGCAGGCCGAAGTGACGCTCAAACGGATCGAGCGCGACGTTTTGCAACTGACTGTTGATCGCTGCAGATTGTTGATACCAGGCGATTGGAATCATCGGGAGATCCTGTTGCAGTACCGAAGTGATGAGTGTTCGAGCTTTGGCACGCGCGGAGGCATCGGTGGATTGCGTCAGGGTATGCAGTGCGCCACTGAATCCTGTCGGATGCCAGTTCATCGCCCCCCAGTCGCCACCTTTCTCGGCATAATCCTGCAATAAGGTGCCGGTTGGATCGGGCGTGAGTGCAAAGTTGCGTGAGAACAGCGCCAGTTGCAGTCTCCCGCTGTGGTGCTGGGCAGGAATTTCACTGGCATTGGTTGAGTTAATCTTCACTTCAATACCGATTTTACGCAGTTGCTGCTGGATAACCATCGCCATCAACGGCAGTTCAGGGCGATCCGGGAAGGTCAGCAGCGTCAGGCTGAATCGCTGGCCGTTGCGGGTCAGCACACCATCTGATCCCGGTTGCCAGCCGGCTTTCTGCAACAGCGTGACCGCCGAATCGGGCTGATAGGAGAGTGGAGGCAGCGCCGCATTGTGCCACTCGCCCATGTTCGGCGGGAACAACTGGCTGGCAGCACCCGGATAGCGCAACACCGCCATCGCTAACGCATTACGATCAATGGCCATGCTGATCGCTTCACGCACCGGCTGTTCCGCTAACAGCGGATCGCCCAGATTGAGCTTCAGCATAAGCGTGCGCGGCACGGGGATTGCGGGAAGTTGCAGCGCAGGTTTGCGTGCCAGACGCTGACGGCTGGCGGCATCCAGATTGAACACATAATCCGCATCACCGCTTTCTGCTAATAGCGCGCGGGTCTCTGCCCGGCCAGAAGAGAGATAGCTGGCTGCGGCGATGTATGGTTTTTCTCCCCAGTAACCTTCAAAGCGTTTTACCTCTAACGACTGCGGCGGCTGAAAGGCGGTCAGCATAAACGGCCCGGAGCCGATGATGCGCGTGATGTTGCCCTGTGCATCCCAGCTGGATAACGCCAGAATTTGCGAGCGACTTTCCGCCAGGACGGAAAGCAGAGGTGTGAAAGGCTCGCGCAGCGTGATGGTCACCACCTGCCCTTCTCCGCTGATCTCAGTGATCGGTGTTTTATCCAGTAATCCCGCTTTACTCCGCGCAGTATTGAGTGATTTCACTACCGCTGCCGCATCCAGTGGCGAACCATCATGGAAATGCACGTTATCGCGCAGCTGTAATTGCCAGCGCAAACCGTTTTCCGAGACCTGCCAACTCTTCGCCAAAGCCGGGATCGGTTCACCGCGTTGGTTCACTTCCACCAGCGTTTCCACCACATCCATGCGCAGAAGGATGTCACCGGAAAGCGCCGGATCGGCACCTTTAATTTCAAACGGAGCGGCAATGCGCACCGTGTTTTCCTGATGCTGCGCCGCGAATGAGGCGCACGAAGCTAGGCCGAGCGCCGTGGCGATCAGCAATTTTTTCATTGATTTCATTATGGTTTCCGAAAAATACCGCTACAAAAATCCCAGAGAAATTACGTTATAACATAACAATACACATTTGAACACAGATCGCCTGCGGGGATAAACGGTTTGCGCGGGTGTTTATGACAAATTGACACTGCATGCTCGGGCATGACTGGGTTATGCTGAAACCGAATCTGAACCCTCAAGGAGAAACGGAAATGCCAGAAATCGTTGTCTATGCTGCGGAAGGCCGCACGGTTGAGCAGAAGAAGAAGTTGCTGAAAGCGGTGACTGCCGCAGTCGCGGACTCGTTTGAGATTGATGCCAATTCGGTGACGGTCTCAATCATTGAAACGCCTAAGCATCATAAATCTAAAGGCGGCGTGCCGTTTGATGAGCGGTGATAGGTTATTTGATGCATAAAAGCCCAACAGGGCTTTTATGTTTTATAGAATGAAAACCGCTGGGCCTTTGTCTTCAATGGTGTTGAGGATACGCAAAGCCGCTTTATTGGGTTTACTCTCGTTACGTTCCCACTTTGAAACACTCTCAACTGACATGCCTGTAGTCATTGCCAGCGCCGCCTGCGACATCTTCCATCTTAAGCGTACCGCTTTAATCTCAATCCCAGACATAGCGCGTACTGGAGGGATATTACGAGCTTCGATCGCCGCACTGATTTCCGCAACCGTCTCGCCCTGAACAACGCCCAATTGGTTATAGCGCTGCGCCATATCGTGGATTTTCTTTAAGCGTTCAGTCATCACAAGTTACCTCGATTAGTTCTTTTAACTTAATCAACTCCCGGACCTTCTCATCTGACATCGCAATAAAATCCCGAGCGATACGGCAATAAGCATCAATTTCATCATCTTCAAGTTCTTTGCCTTTCTTCTTTGATAGCTGACTTTTCAAGAACATATCAAAGAAATAAATGTTGTTGCCATAATTGAAGAAAACAATGCTACGCGCGCCGTCAGATGCCCCCACACCAGGCAACCCGAGTCGTTTTTTGAACGTGTAACGTCCTAATGGGTCTCCATGTAATCCCGCAAAAGTCGACTTTGCAGCTTTACACAAAATTTTATCATTGATGCGTGCATTACATCTCTCTTCCTGAAATTCTGGCGTCAGGTAAATGCCCATTTACCCCTCCTTGCCTTAAAATATCCGTAAGCGTGACTATAGTCTTCGTTACGGGTTAGGTCAAATTACAAGCGAAAGGATTGGTTGAATCTAAGCGCTAATAACCGCAATAACATGTGGTTAAAGTCGCTACGCGAACGGTGAAAATTCAGTATCATATCTCACCCCTGGCTAACCCAATTGAGTGCTCAGCACGCTATGACTGAACAGAATCCGCTGTTTTCGCGGCTTACCACCACACTGGCTGAAGAGAGCCGTACGCCGTTGTACAAGCGCTTTGCCGCCGCCATCAAAGAGGCGGTGCGTGATGGCATCCTGGTGCATGAAGAGATCCTGCCCGGTGAGCGAGAATTCAGCCTGTCGCTCAGCATCTCGCGTATTACGGTGCGTAAAGCGATGGATGAGCTGGAAAAAGAGGGGGTGGTGTTTCGTTCACGCGGTTACGGTACACAGATTTGCAGCCAGTTTGAGTATTCGCTGAAAGAGCCCAAAGGTTTGTCGCAGCAGGCGGTTTTACGCGGTAAAAAGCCTGATACGGTGTGGATTAATAAGAGCAAAATTCAGTGCAGCGCGGAAATCGGTGAAAAACTGGGATTAAGCAAAGGTAGCGAAGTCTACTTGCTGAAGCGTATTCGTTATGTCGATCAGCAAGCGGTGTCAGTTGAAGAATCCTGGGTGCCGGCACGCTTTATTGCAGATGCCGATGACATTGGAATTTCTTTGTATGATTACTTTAACAAGCAACAGATTTTGCCTGTTAAGTCCCAAAGCAGAGTGAGTGCCCGCATGCCTGATGAAGCGCTCCAGCAGCAGATTGCCCTGCCCGCCAATGTCCCTGTGTTAGTGATTAAACAGCTGGCACTTGACGCGCAAGGCAATCCTTTGGAGTACAGCATCAGCTACTGCCGCAGCGACATGTACGTCTTTATTGCTGAGTGAGTCTTTGCTGCCAGTAGTTCTGCAGCGTGGCGCGGTCGGGTGCACAATCACCACCGCGTTGCGACACCACATAAGACGCTATGGCATTACCCAATGCCACACTCTCGGCCAGTGACCAACCTGACGCGAGGCCGGCTAACACTCCTCCCGCATGGCTGTCACCGGCGCCAATCGTGTCGACCACTTGCGTTACCAGAGCAGGGATCCAACCCTGCGACTCTGCATCGATATAACCTGCGCCATCACTGTCTAAACGCACCACCAGCCCAGCGCCAAAGTGTTGTTGCCATTGAGCCATTAACTGACGGGCATCAAAAGCTTCATGCTGGTTTAAACGTTCCTGCCACAGTAATTCCGCTTCCTGCCTGTTCACTGTAATCAGTGGTTTTAGCGCCATAATACGGGCAAATTGACACTCACCGATGTCAGCCAAACGCGGACCGAAATCCACCAGCAATTGATAGTTATGCGCCTGCTGTTCAAGCCAGTCGATCAGCACATCGCCGTTTTTGCTGGTCAGTTGATAGCCAGACAAGTAGATCCAACGCTGCGCGGGTTGTGGCAATGTGCCCAGCAGTTCGGCATCCCACAGATTTTCGACACCGCTAACCGACAGAAAAGTGCGCTCACCATCCGGCTCCACCAGTGCCAGACACCAGCCATTGTCTCCTTTACTGGTTTCCAGCACGCTGTGAATGCCATATTCCATCAGCTTCTGCCGCACAATACTGGCCCAAATGCCGTTACCCAGCGGCAGCGCGTTGATGGATGGAATGCCCAACCGATGCAGGGCGATCGCTACATTCAACGCACAACCGCCCACGTTAACGCCCTGCTGGTGGAGTTCAATATCACTTCCCCGATGCGGTAACGAATAGGCATCAGCAATCACGTCCACCACAGCGGCACCAATCACGCACACCGGCAGACGTCCTTCCAGCCGGTTCAGGTCATCAGGCGTCAGCATAAACGGCCTCACGCTGCTGACGGAAACGCATGAATGCGTTGCTATAGCGAGTGAAATCCAGCGCGTTGGCAGCATCCAGTTCGGCTTTTAACTGTGAATCAATCCCATCAATGCCATGCAACGCTCCGCAAATGGCCACCGCCATCGCGCCGATGGTATCGGTATCGCCACCCAGATTGGCACAAAGAATAGCGCAGCGATTCGGATCGGTATTGGCCAGCTCAACCATTGCAATAGCAGCTGGAACCGATTCGATGGTGGCCGTCCCGGTCCCCACCAAATCATAAATTTGCTGCATCCCTGATTCCACGCCTCTGCCCTGCGCCACAACGCTCAACGCCAACTCAACACGCGCGGCCATGGACGCGCTAAAGGTCGTGACGCGTTTTTCCTGCGCAGCGCGTGCAATCGCAGGCAGTTCATCGCGGATGGATGTCCAGCTTGCGCCGTCAATGGCACGTGAGACGGCCCAGGCAATCACCGTTGCCCCCGCGATGGCGACATCTGATTTATGCGTAGGACTGGATGCCAGTGCGACGGCGTCAATAAAGGCATCCAGATCTTTGGCTGGCAACAGACAACCAAGCGGTGAAACGCGCATCGCCGCGCCATTGGTCATGCCGTTGTTCTCCAGCTGCGCCACTGGCGTTCCCATTTTCAGTGCATTCAGAGCTATTTTGGATGTGGGTCCCAATACGTTTTTGTTGAAGGCATCAAACTCCTCTGCCCAGCGCAGGATATTGGCACCAATGGTCTCAGCGTTGATATCGCCATCATGCATGACTATCGCATCTGCCAAAGCCAGCGCCATCGACGTATCGTCAGTAAATGCCGCGCGGCCAAAATAACAGGCGGCATTGTTTTCAGCAGGCCCCGGCAGAAAACCATCAATCCAGCCAAAATGTTGCTTAACGCGACTGCGCGGCCACAATTCCGATGGCATGCCCATCGCATCGCCCAGTGCCTGACCATAGAAAGCGCCCAAAATCCGTTTTTCCTGGAGTGTCATTGTCATCATTACATCTCTTATTTATGGCTATCAGCGGTGGCTGATTGCTCGAAAGCGGTTAATTCTTCACTGCGTTTTTTGCCATCGCGGAACAGCACAATGAAGGCGATGGTGATAATGATGATCATCACGCTGCCAAACATCCACATGCCCGCCCAGTTGAACGTTTGGCCATTGCGTGGCTGGTCGTACGCGAACATCTCCTGCATCAAATATCCGCCGAGACGATAGCCCAGCAAGCTGCCAATCCCCTGGCATGCGAGCGTGATCAGGCCCTGTGCTGCGTTGCGCATCGCGACCGGTGCTTTTTTATCAACGTAGATGTAAGCCGTGATGAAGTAGAAGTCATAACTGACGCCGTGCAGCAGAATGCCCATAAACAACAGGCCAATCGTCAGGGCATTTTGATCGCCGCCGAACACAAAGAATATGTAGCGTAGCGCTGCGGTGGTTAAGCCAAGCAGCAACACTTTGCCGATGCCAAAGCGCTTGATAAAGAACGGCAGTGCCAGGAGGAAGAAGATCTCCGATACCTGACCCAGCGTCATCCAACCGGTGGCGTGTGGCAGGCCCACCTCCGTCAGGTAGCCTTCAGCAAAGATGTAGTAAAACGCCAGCGGCATGCTGAACAGGAATGAGCAGACGAAGAACACCAGGAAACTGCGATCTTTCAGGAGATGCAGCGCATCCAGACCCAGCGCCACACGCAGGCTGAATTTGCCGGTGCTTTTCGGCTCAGTTGCCGGCAGCATCAGCGAAAAGATCCCCAATACCAGTGAACTGGCAGCAGTGATCAGCAGCGGCACATTGCTGGCTGAAATGTCGCCATAGCCCATCAGCGGCGGCAGGAAACCACAGGCAATGCCTGACGCAATCCAGCCTAAAGTGCCCATTACCCGCACGCGTGGATAATCGCGTTCGACATCTTTGACATGCGAGAAAGCAATACTGTTAGTCAGCGCAATGGTCGGCATGTAAGTGAGCGCATACAACAGCAGCAGTGGGAAGAAACCACTGAAGTGCGTCTGCTGGGCCGCGAAATACATCAGAATGGAACCGACGATCATCAGCAGCGACAACACTTTCTGTGCCTGGAAGAAGCGGTCTGCCAACGATCCAACGAGGATCGGCGACAGGATAGCGGCAATCGAAGTACAGGCATAGCACCAGGCAATCTCAACCGGCGAAAAGCCGTTTTTGCTGAGGAAAGCCCAGAGCGGCACAAACCATGCCCCCCAGATAAACCACTCGAGAAACATCATGAAGGATAATTTTGGGATTGTTGTTTTCATTAAAATAGGACTCCCCGGTGTAGGTGAGGCCAATCTAACACCACTAACAATACCTTTGTAATACCATTAGCGGATTCTTTGAGCTACTCCACAACAATTTTAACCGAGGATTAACAGTAAGGCAGGAGATAGAGCGAGGAATAAGGGCGTGCAGTGCACGCCCTGAAAGTCTTAACGACGGTTTTTCCAGACGGTCTGGATATTACAGAATTCGTGAACGCCAAAACTGGAAAGTTCACGACCATAGCCGCTCTTCTTCACACCACCAATCGCCACGCGGGGATCGGAAGCACCGTTGCCATTGATGAACACGGCGCCGGTTTCCAGTTTCTCTGCCAGCTCATTGGCTATCGCTTCATTACCGCTCCACACGGTAGCGCTCAAACCAAATTCGCTGTTATTCGCCAGCTCTAAAGCATGCTGTGCATTGCGTGCCACGGTAATCGCTGCCACGGGGCCAAAGATCTCCTGCTGGAAGGCGATCATGTCGGGTGTAACGTCAGCCAGGATCGTTGGTGCGTAGTAGTTGCCAACGCCATCGATCTTATGACCACCGATAACCAGGCGCGCACCCTGTTTCAGGGTTTGCTGTACCTGCTGGTCTAACTCATCACGCAGATCATAACGCGCCATTGGCCCGATATAAGTTTCTTCATTCAACGGATCGCCAATTTTTAGTGCCTGCACAGCCGCGCTAAAACGCGCCTCAAACGCTTCTGCGACACTTTCTTCAATGATGAACCGTTTGGCTGCCATGCACACCTGTCCGGTGTTCTGGTAACGTCCAGTGACCGCTGAAGCTACTGCGGCATCCAGATCGGCATCTGCCAGAACAATAAAAGGATCTGCGCCGCCGAGTTCCAGCACGGTTTTTTTCAATACCGCACCGGCTTGTGCTGCAATAGCACCGCCCGCCCGCACACTTCCTGTCACCGCAACTGCCGCAATACGCGGATCTTTAATTGCAGCCGAAACGCCATCGTTATCCACGTTAATCACGGTGAAGCCACCTTTTGGCAGATCGGTCGCGTCAAACAGTTCTGTCATCAGATTGGCTGCACCCATTACGCTTGGCGCGTGTTTGAGCACATACGTGTTGCCTGCCAGCAACATGCTGACTGCACCGCGCAGCACCTGCCAGTAAGGAAAGTTCCACGGCATTACCGCAAGAATTACGCCTAATGGACGAAACGATTGCCAGGCTTGCTGATTTTCCACCAGCGTAGGTTTGTCAGCCAGCATGGCCGGGCCTTGTTCTGCGTACCAGTCACAGAGATTGGCGCATTTCAAAACTTCAGCACGTGCTTGCGCGATCGGTTTGCCCATTTCCAGCGTGGCCATTTCTGCAAGTTGATCCTGACGCTGGCGGATCTGTTCTGCTAACTGGCGTAACACGATGACACGCTGTGCCATGCTGGTGGCTCGCCATTGTGCAAAAGCATCCGCGCTGGTCTGCAACGCAGCTTCGAGTTCAGCGGCATTCTGCAATGGATATGATGCGATGATTTCGCCAGTGGTAGGGTTACGTGAAATAACGTTGTCAGTCATAAGATGCCTTCGTCATGAGTTGTAGGGGATGAATATGAGTTTCACCTTACGCTCGGTGAAGATTGATGAAAAATGAATAATAATGAGGAAGTTGTTCTCTTCTGATGAAAGAAGCGGATCTTCTTCGCAGAGAATTAATGTTTTTTCGCCATTGGTGGGATCAATCTTACTGACCTGCATATTCTGACAGTTTTTGATGTTAGAAGCTGATTCTTCATAGGGTTATGCAGTTATACAGTGAATAGATCTTAAAGAAAGATCATAGAGAGATCTTAAAGAGATCCTAAGAGATCCCCGATCGCTGCAAGCCGCACCCCACAAGGCCTGAGAAGGTGATCGCGTTCACTATAATCAGAAATACGTTCACTACAATCAGCATAATATTCACTATAGACTGTAGAATGTTCACTATAAACAGTGTTAATGTTCACTGTAATCAGAAATCGATCCTTTTCATCCACAGAATGAAGATCTCAGGCTATGGCAGATAAAGAGAGTGAAAACAAAGCGTTACTAGAACCTTTTCTGTCGGTGACAAAAAACAGCGGTGAGGTTATCCAGCTTCATCCTAATAAAAATAACACCGTACAACCGGTCGCGTTGATGCGCCTGGGTCTGTTCGTTCCGACACTAAAGTCTACTGCGCGTGGGAAATCGGGCGCGATGGCTTCAACGGACGCCACCAAAGAGCTCAAGAACCTTTCGTTAGTTAAAGCGGAAGGCTATGAAAAGATTACCATTACTGGCGCAAGGCTGGACATGGATAATGATTTCAAAACCTGGGCTGGCATCATTCAGTCTTTTTCGCGTTATCCCTCAAAGGGCGACACCGTGACGCTGCCGTTTATTGATTTCGTGAAAATGTGCGGGATCCCATCGGCAAACTCTTCAGCGGCCTTACGTAAGCGTTTAGATGCCTCTTTACGACGCATCGCAACCAATACGTTGTCCTTTGAAGGTAATGGCAAAGCGTATCATACCCACCTTGTGCAGTCGGCGTATTACGATCGTGAAAAGGATCTGGTGCGCATTCAGGCCGATCCTAAACTGTTTGAGCTGTATAACTTTGATCATAAAGTCTTGCTGCAGCTGCGTGCTATTTCACGGCTCAAACGTAAGGAATCGGCTCAGGCGCTGTATACCTACCTGGAAAGCTTGCCAACCAATCCTGCACCGATATCGCTGGCGCGTCTGCGCATGCGTTTAAACTTAGGCTCTAAGACGACCACGCAAAACCACGTGGTTCGACGCGCGATGGAGCAGCTTAAGGAGATTGGTTACCTCGACTATTCAGAGGTGAAGCGTGGACGTTCTGTGTTCTTTATTATCCATAGCAGAACGCCGAAGCTGGACGGTATCAGCAATCTTGAGAGCATTGATTCCCTCGATGATATTGAGTTTGAAGACTGATTTTTCACGTTCACTGTAATCAGCACCCTTCCCTTGAGTGTGTCACTTAATCGCCAAAAGTGACACACTTCTTCTCCGCACTGTTCACTGTAATCAGCATCCCTTCATTCATTCACTGTAATCAGTAACGTTCACTGTAAACAGTTTTCAGCGACACGTTAGTCTTACTTCCTCTTGCAGAGTTATCAGATTCGACGAATCATTGGGTTTAATTTTGATAGTGAGTACTTACTAGGTGGGTTTTCAACACTCGATCGCCCTCTTTTGCAGCGGGTTTGCTGATTACAGTGAACATCAGCCATAGCGTATTTGGTTGCTGATTACAGTGAATGGTGGTGATGTAGTGAAAACAGATTATAGTGAATGATTAAATTTAAGTGTTTGAATATTTTAGGTAATATTTAATTGTTGGTATTCATTCACTGTAATCAGCTTATTGTCTGTACAAATAAACAGTAAAAGTGACAGGGTTGGTCACCTTCACTGATTACAGTGAATTTTTCCCTTTATTGCAGATTGCAGTGAACGTTATGCCAGTGCGGTCGGGAATGGATTTAAGGCCTCAATCGTGCGCGTCACGCTGTCACTGATTACAGTGAATGCTCTGCAGCCCTTCCCTCTTCCGAAACATTTTTATACCTGATCGTTGTGGCCACAGAAGATCGCTTTACTGATTACAGTGAACGTAAATAACTTTACCTGCGAGGAGCAATTACTGATTACAGTGAATGTTACAACCAGGGATTTGGGAGGTAGGAAAAAACGGTCTTCACCTGTTTTGCTGATTACAGTGAACGTTGGAGTTCAAAGACAAACATTCCGTTTCTGGTTGATCCGGCAATGGGTGCATGTAATAGCCACCGGTTAAAATGGACACTTCACCAGTAAGAGCAGCTAAAATGCTCTTCTCTCTTCTCTCTTCTCTCTTCTCTCTTCTCTCTTCTCTCTTCTCTTTAATCGGTCATTTGCCATCGGTCATATCCCACCGGGCATGCCTCTTCAGTCGTTCATTCTCTGGCCATTGCTTATCTTCAATATCGCCAGTAGAGCATGGTGAACCGGTCAGGACCCGCCAGTTATAGCTTACCCGCTATCGCGTACTTGCAATGCTCAACGCTGAGCATCTACCCGTTTTCACTCACGTACAGGCAGCCATAAGCCACCGATGATTTAGCTTCACTCACTCACTCACTCACTCACTCACTCACTCACTCACAACAAACCCGCATTCGCGAACCACGAATCACAACTGAAAACGCAAATTGGGTTACTGATTACAGTGAATGTTGACAGTCATTTTAGCCCGTATTCACATCCCTGACTCCTGACTCCTGACTCCTGACTCCTGACTCCTGACTCCTGACTCCTGACTCCTTTACTGATTACAGTGAACGTTCTCACGTACGCCCTACCCTTTCCGCCGATTATGGCGAATCCATTTAAGACAAAACTGCTGATTATAGTGAACGCTACGCTGAGAGAACGATTTGGGTTACTGAT
Organism: Pantoea sp. Taur; assembly: GCF_009830025.1. Classification (NCBI taxonomy): domain Bacteria; kingdom Pseudomonadati; phylum Pseudomonadota; class Gammaproteobacteria; order Enterobacterales; family Erwiniaceae; genus Pantoea; species Pantoea sp. Taur. The sequence goes on along the minus strand of NZ_SZZZ01000001.1, from coordinate 237,179 downwards.
TACAGTGAACGTCTGAATGTGGCTTAGACAAATTGCTGATTACAGTGAATGCCAGCTAGCCATACGAGCTGTTGATTACTGATTACAGTGAACACTCGGATTAAATCAATGCTCCCCACATGCAGTCTACTGATTATAGTGAATGCTTATGTTAGGACTAAGCTGTCTCTACTAACCGAAAACGCCTGCAGCCGATTTCGTCATAGAGAGCCCTGGCTTTCAACTGCTCATCGTGAAAATCAATATCACTGATTACAGTGAACGTAGCGCAGTTGTTTACTGATTACAGTGAACCTATTGCCACTTACAGTGAACGTTTACTGATTACAGTGAATCTTATGCCGAATATAGTGAATGCAGGCTGTGATTTCAGCCATATCACCCTGCCCGCAACTCTCGTGCAACGGACGATCAAATTACTGATTACAGTGAATGCTGGAGCAAATACGCGAATGAGGCGTTGCTCACACTTTCATCCATTATTCCGCTCTGATTAAAACATCTCCGCTGATTACAGTGAATGTTTGCACTAACACGCTCTTACTCAAGGTATTTTCACAGCGCTAAATGTTTCGCATTAGATGAGATAGATTTGCCTCATGTGCAGGATTTCGGTATAAAGTCATAAATCCTACATGTGTGGAGCAAGTATGGCTAACGATGAGAAGCAAGTTCTGAAAGTCGCACAACGTTCAGAAAAAATGCTAATGAGCCTGACGGAACAGATTCAGGCGCAGAAAGAAGAGTTGCAGGAAAACACTTTTTATCAGGTTTACGCCAAAGCGGCGTTAGCCAAACTCCCTAAATTAACGCGTGCGAGCGTTGATTACGCCGTAAATGAAATGGAAGAGAACGGCTATCCATTCGATAAACGCGCGGCGGGCAGCTCTACCAAGTACGCAATGTCCATCCAAAACATCATTGATATCTACCATCATCGCGGCGTGCCAAAGTATCGCGATCGTCACGCAGAGGCATTCACGCTGTTTGTTGGTAATCTCAAAGGTGGCGTATCGAAAACCGTCTCAACGGTCTCACTGGCCCATGCGCTGCGTGCGCACCCACATCTGTTGTATGAAGATCTGCGCATTCTGGTTATCGACCTCGATCCGCAATCCTCTGCCACCATGTTCCTCAATCATGAGCGCTCTGTCGGACTGGTAGAAGCCACAGCTGCGCAAGCGATGCTGCAAAACGTGGGCCGCGAAGAGTTGCTTAATGAATTCATCGTGCCATCGATTATTCCTGGTGTCGACGTACTGCCGGCCTCCATTGACGACGCCTTCATTGCATCACGTTGGGAAGAACTGTGTGCTGAGCATCTGCCTACGCAGAATGTGCATGCGGTTCTGTATGACAACGTCGTTGCAAAACTGAAGAAAGACTATGACTTCATTTTCATCGACAGTGGCCCACATCTGGATGCCTTCCTGAAGAACGCTATTGCTGCATCTGATTTACTGATGACGCCAGTTCCACCAGCACAAGTTGATTTCCACTCGACGTTGAAGTATCTGACGCGCCTGCCGGAACTGATTGGCATCATAGAGGAATCAGGCGCATCCTGCCGCTTGCAAGGCAACATCGGCTTTATGTCCAAGCTATCGAATAAAGCGGACCACAAGCTTTGTCACAGCCTGGCGAAAGAGATCTTTGGCGGCGACATGCTGGATGCTGCTTTACCGCGTCTGGACGGTTTTGAGCGCTGTGGAGAGTCATTTGATACGGTGATCTCTGCGAACCCATCGACCTATGTGGGCAGCACCGAAGCCTTAAAGAATGCGCGTTCGGCAGCGGAAGATTTCGCTAAAGCCGTATTTGATCGCATTGAATTTATTCGCCTGAACTGAGGTTACTATGAGCGCAAAACGAATCACGATTGGCCGTACCTTCAGCCAGACACCTTTGCAGACTGAGGATGCCTCAGACGGACATTCTCAAACCTTTATCCTTTCGACCGGTAAACGTGCCCTGTTCACGCTTGAACACATTACGGCGAAGGAAATTGAAGAAAAAACCTATGTGGTAATGGAAACGAATGGCCGCGACCAGTCAGGTTTGACGCCTGAATCGCTGCGCGACATTATCCGCACCATTAAATTGCAGCAGTTCTTCCCTGCTATTGGTGTGAAGCGCGGCGACCGTATCGAAATTTTGGATGGTTCCCGCCGCCGTGCCGCCGCTCTGCACTGCAAAACTGGGCTGGATGTGCTGGTCACTGAGGTTGCCATCACGGCAGATGAAGCACGTCGTCTGGCGCAGGACATCCAAACCGCACGCGAACATAATCTGCGTGAAGTGGGGATGCGTCTGCTGTCATTAAAAGAGAGTGGCCTGTCACAGAAAGAGATTGCCCAGAGCGAAGGCCTCTCGCAGGCAAAAGTTACGCGTGCGTTGCAAGCCGCGAGCGTACCACTGGAGTTGGTTACCCTGTTCCCAAATCATTCCGAGTTAACTTACCCGGATTACAAAACGCTGCTGCAGGCGTATGAGAAGCTTCAGGAGATTGGTCAGTCGGTTGAAGCCTTAATTGATACCATTGGCATGGATGTCGATACGGTCTGCGCACGTGATGGTCTGGCTGAAGATGAAGTAAAAAATGGGATTTTGCGTCTGGTGCGTAACGGTAGCCAAACACTGATCCAGTCGCCAGCAAAGGACAAAGCGGTCGCCACGCCTCTCTGGACGTTTGCTGATAAAGATCGCTATGCCCGCAAGAAGACACGCGGCCGCATGTTCAGCTACGAATTCAATCGCCAGTCGAAAGAATTGCAAGATGAGTTGGATCGGGTGATAAACGAGACACTCAATAAATATCTCAATCAGTAGCGAAATGCCGCCTTCGGGCGGTTTTTTTTGCCTGAATTTCAGCTTTTCGCCAGTGCTATTTCATCGCTAACTGTATGAAAAATATCTAACCTGTGTAGAAATTTCAGGCTGAAATCGCCAACTTTTTCACCGTCTATATGCATACCATTCTTGCGCCGTAGAGTTTAGTGAATCTGTGGTGAAGGCAAAATAACCAGCTGGATAGGAAATCAACAAAGGCTATCCAGGGGAGGAAATCAGATTGCGAATGCCCTGAAATTTTCTTCATTCGCCATCAGGATTTCACAGCTAATGAATTGAATTAAAAGTGTTTTTTAAATTAATTTCAGGCTGAAATCGCCAGCATTTCAGCAAATTTCAGCGCTGCATCGAGGGTACTAACCCGGTTTAGCCAGATGATATTCAATGATTTATCCACAGAAAAGGTGGATAACTTTATTCGGGCCGTTAGGCTGTAAGTGACAAAACGCTGGGCGATTGCCAAACCGCTTCCCGAACATGGACAGGCTTGTTTATCAGACCCAATGCATAAAAACGATCGGCGATGATTTGTTGCTCTTTAATCACTTCAAATACCATTGAACGGGTTTTATGACTGCGCCGTGTTAAAGCTCTTTCAACGGCCAAAAGGTCAAGACCCAATTCCTCCGCAAGCAGACCAGCAGCTTCCTGCCGATGATTATCAATAAAAATGCCGGTCTGCTGTAAACTCTCCACTAGCTGATGGGCCACGTCGTGATGTTTTTCCACATAATCGCGACGTGCCAGATAAAATTGGTGGTTGCGCACACGCCCCTCACCGTTGGCCAGCACGCGCAACTCAGGATTGCTCTCCGCCGCACTGAGTAAGGGGTCCCACATCATCCATGCATCGACCGCCAGATAATCACTGGCCGTCAGAGGATATTTCGGCGGCGCATACACCACTTTGAGTTCATCAAGGGTGATACCTGCTTCTTCCAGCAGCTGCAGCAATAACCAGTGAACGTTAGAACCTTTATTGACCGAAATACGTTTACCACGTAAATCAGCAATGCTACGGATATCGCTATCGATTGGGACAACTATCCCCACGCTACTGGGCGCAGGGGGTTCCCAGGCGATGTAGGTCACTGCATTGCCATTCGCCTGGGCGAAAATAGGCGGCACCTCGCCGGTGGTACCGAAATCGATCTCGTTATTTTGTAAGGCATAAAGCAGTTGAGGCCCGGCAGGAAATTCGCTCCACAACACGCTGACGCCCTGCTGTGCAAAGCACTGCTCAAGACTTTGCCGTGCTTTTAATACCCCAAGATTACCGAATTTTTGATAACCGATACGTAACTAGCGTTCCTGATGAGGCTCATCAGCAGAGGCAGTTGCAATGTAACTCGCCGCCTTACGCCGTCCTTTTATCAATCCCTGATGAGCAAGATGAGTACGCAGCGTGTGGCGGCTGATGCCAAGCAACGCCGCGGCCTGTGTCTGATTGTGTTCAGTGAAATCCAGCGCGTGAGTAATCAGGCTGGTGATGACGCGATCAAACAGTTGATTGGGCTTAGTGGAGAGTTGTTGACGCAGGAAGTTATCAAGCGTTGATGCTTCCGCGTTGTTAAATCCCTGTTCACTGTATCTTGTTAGTCGCAAATGAGCTGGCGTTAGCGTCTCCTCCCGACTCAGAAGTACTGCGTTGTGAAGCGTATTTTCCAGCTCGCGAATATTGCCCGGCCAGCTGTACTCCAGCAGCACTTCCAAAGCATCCGGTGACAAACGACGCACCGGTCGACCTAAACGACGTGCATACAGCGAAAGGAAATGCTGCGCCAGCAGCGGGATATCATCACGACGCTGCCGCAACGGAGGCAGCGGCACCACCGCAATGTTGAGGCGATAGTAAAGGTCTTCCCTGAATCGCCGTTCGCGGATCGCCTGTGCCAAATCTACGTGGGTGGCAGCGATGACACGCACATCCACTTTAATCGGCTTGCGCGAACCCACGCGCGTAATCTCGCGCTCCTGTAATACGCGTAGTAACTTGACCTGTAGCGACAAACTCAGCTCTCCAATCTCATCCAGCAGCAGAGTGCCGCCCTGCGCAGATTCAAACCAACCGGGATGCGCCTGGGTCGCGCCGGTAAATGCCCCTTTCTCATGACCAAAGAGTTCGGCTTCGGCAAGACTTTCAGTTAAAGCACCGCAGTTAACGGCGAGAAAGGGGCCATGGCGGCGTTGGCTATGATGATGGAGATAGCGTGCGACAACTTCCTTACCCGTGCCGGTCTCGCCGACAATCAATACCGTGGCGTCAGTGGGGGCGAATTTGTCGAGCAATGATTGAAAAGCGAGAGAAGCCGGGTCGACTAAACGCGGTGAATCAGCGTAATTGCTATAGTTGGTCAGCATCTTTAGATGTCCATTAAGGAGTATCAGCACACGCTAATCGTTGCTATTCACTGTGAACAGCAGGAAAAAAGCATAAGCAGTTGCATATGCAGCAATAGCTGTAGGCGGTAAGTTGCCGATGCGACAAACACAAACAGCAGTAGGGGCCTAACCCGCTGAAATAGCGTCATTATCAGGAGAATCAAAGCTGGCACGTTTTTCGCTAACAGCTATATAACTAAAAAAGCATCCCAAAATGATCATTTTTTAATAAAGTTATATAGGAAAAGCATAATGGCCGAATCCGCAAACAAGAACATCAATGTCTTCTGGTTTCTCCCGACGCACGGTGACGGTCGCTATCTCGGCACCACAGAAGGTGGGCGCCCGGTTGATTTAGCTTACTTACAGCAGGTGGCATTGGCCGCCGACAATCTCGGTTACTACGGTGTGCTGATTCCCACCGGCAAAAGTTGCGAAGACTCATGGCTGGTTGCTTCTGCACTGGCACCCATCACCAAAAGACTGCGTTACCTGGTTGCCGTGCGTCCAGGGTTACAGCCGCCGACATTAGCCGCGCGTATGGCTACCACTTTAGATCGCCTTTCTGAAGGACGCTTGCTAATTAACGTGGTGACCGGCGGTGACCCGGTTGAGAACAAAGGCGACGGCATCTTTCTCAATCACAGTGAACGCTATGAAGTCACCAAAGAGTTTCTCGACGTGTATAGCCGCTTAATGCGTGGAGAGAAGGTTGACTATGAAGGGCAGCACATTCACGTTGAAGGCGCAGAGGTGTTGTTCCCTCCGGTGCAGGAAAATGGCCCACCGCTCTATTTTGGCGGTTCGTCCGAGGCCGCCATTGATGTTGCTGCTGAGCAAATCGATACCTATCTGACCTGGGGTGAGCCTTCTGAGCAGGTCGCAGAGAAGCTGGCGGTGGTCCGGGAACGTGCTGAAGCGCGCGGGCGCAAACTGGAATACGGCATCCGCCTGCATGTCATCGTGCGTGAAACGGAACTGGAAGCGAAGGCGGCGGCAGAGAAATTAATCGGACATTTGGATGAAGACACCATCGCGCAGGCGCAGAAGATTTTTGCGCGTATGGACTCTGCAGGTCAGGCACGTATGAGCGCGCTGCACAAAGGCTCGCGCGATAATCTCTACATCTCACCAAACTTATGGGCAGGCGTTGGTCTGGTGCGCGGCGGAGCCGGAACGGCATTGGTAGGAAGTCCTGAGCAGGTTGCCGAACGCATACGGGAATATCAGGCACTGGGTGTGACCAACTTCATCCTGTCGGGATATCCGCATCTGGAAGAGGCGCATCGTGTGGCAGAATTGCTGCTGCCGCTATTACCGCTGGCAAATGGTCAGCAGCAGCGTGCGCGCACCATTAACACCGGCCCGTTTGGCGAAACCATTGGTGGCGATAAACGTCCTTCAAAACAGGCGAGCGCCAGCTAATGCAGGAGAAGACGATGGCACGACCTCACATTATCATCACAGGTGGCGGGTTCAGCGGAACGGCGCTGGCGATTCATCTCGCGCGGCAATCGTCCTCTCCATTACTGATTACAGTGGTCGAACCGCGTGAGCAACTGGGCGGTGGGGTGGCCTACTCCACGCAGGAACCGGCGCATCGCATCAACGTCCCGGCTTCGCGCATGCAACTCAGCGGCGATGAGCAGGGCGCCTTTGACCGCTGGTATCGTCAGCAGCCTGAGTGTTTACTGGATTCAGTAGCCCATTGTGATGACGGATCAGTCTATCCGCAGCGCGCGATGTTTGGTCGCTATCTGGCAGAGCAGTTTGCCCTTGCGGCAGAACGGCATCCGCAGATTGAGTTACGGCACGTTCAGGCCAGTGCCATTGCATGGGAAGGGCAGCAGCTGTTACTCAGCAATGGCGAGACACTACAGGGCGATGTGCTGGCGTTAGCGATCAGTCACCCACCGCCATCATTGCCTCGCTTGCTGCAGCCCTTTGCCCATCACCCAGCGCTGATTGCCAATCCATGGCAAGCCGGCGTGCTGGATGCGATAGATCCTGACGCCGCCGTTGCCATTATCGGAACCGGCCTGAGTATGGCGGATGTGGTTGCCTCATTAGGCACGCGGCATCATCAAGGCCCGTTAACCGCCTTCTCACGCCGCGGACAGCTCTCACGCGCCAATCTGCAGGGTGAGTGGCCTGAATGGACGTTAGCGCCTCAGAACGTCCCCAGCGCACGTCTGTGGTTGCATCACATCAGGGATGAAGTTGCCCGAGCGGCACAGCAGCAATTACCCTGGCAGCGCGTGCTGGACGATGTCCGTGCGCAGGGCCAAACCATCTGGCAATCGTTGCCGCTGCGCGAGCAGCAGCGCTTTGTGCGCCATCTGCGTTCGTGGTGGGATGTGCATCGTTATCGCATCGCGCCGCAGGTGTCTGCCGAAATCACCAGACGACAGCAGCAGGGCAGCTTGCAGGTGCTGGCCGCCAGACTGCACGCCATCACTGCTCAGGGCCTCCAGCTGGCAATCACGCTGCGTACACGCCAGGGTGAAATGAAAACGCGCCTGCTCGATCATCTGATCGTCACCACCGGACCGGGGCATGATGCGCTGACACATAGTCAGCCGCTGTTGCGTTCGCTGAGTGAACAAGGTCTGATTCGTGGTGACCAGCTTGGTTTTGGCCTCGATGTGGACCTGCAGTCACACGCACTTGACCAGCGAGGACAGCCCAACGCCCGCCTGCTTGTGGTCGGACCCGCCGCCCGCGCGCGTTTCGGCGAGTTGATGGGCCTGCCACAGGTTGCCGATCACGCCGCTGCCGTTGCTCAGCAAATTCTTGAAGATCTTCACATCGCTCAAGACGAGCGATGTCCCCCTTACGCTTCTTAATCTCTCAAACATCCTAAAAACACACTAACGAACGCCGGGTCGTGGCACGATCACGGCCTCGCTATGGAGATTGCTATGCCATCGCAACGTGAAATTCGCCTGAATGCTTTTGATATGAACTGTGTCGGACATCAATCACCGGGCCTGTGGGCGCATCCGCGCGACAGTTCCTGGCAATACAAAGATCTGGAGTACTGGGTCGATTTGGCGCGCCTGCTGGAGCGTGGCAAATTTGACGGTTTGTTTATCGCCGATGTGTTGGGTATTTACGATGTGCTGAACGGGAATGGCGATGCCGCGATTCGTCAGGCGACCCAGGTACCGGTCAACGATCCGCTGGCGTTGATTACCCCAATGGCGCTGGTGACCGAGCATCTCGGCTTTGGTCTCACCGCATCGCTATCGTTTGAGCATCCTTATCCCTTTGCGCGCCGTTTATCGACGCTCGATCACCTGACCAAAGGGCGCATCGGCTGGAATATTGTGACCTCGTATCTGGAGAGCGGGGCGCGCAATATTGGTCATCAGGCGCAGAGCGATCACGACAGCCGCTACGACTATGCCGATGAATATTTGCAGGTGGTGTACAAGCTGCTGGAAGGCAGTTGGGAACAGGATGCGGTATTGCGCGATCGTGAACGGCGTATCTTCAGCGATCCCCGCAAAATTCACCCCATCAATCACCAGGGCACCTTCTTCAACGTACCGGGCATTCACCTGTGTGAGCCGTCACCGCAGCGCACGCCGGTGTTGTATCAGGCGGGTGCATCGAGTCGCGGCAAACAGTTTGCCGCTGAGCACGCGGAATGCGTGTTTGTTGCGGCGCCGTCGAAAGTGCTGCTTAAGAAAACCGTCGCGGATATTCGTCGCCGCGCAGCAGAAGCAGGGCGCGATCCGCGCAGTATCCTGATCTTCAATCTGCAAACGGTGATCGTCGGGGAGACCGATGCCGCCGCGCAGTCGAAGTGGAAAGAATACCAAAGCTATGTCAGCTACGAGGGTGCACTGGCATTGGTATCCGGCTGGACCGGTATCGACTTCGGTCAATATCAACCGGACCAGGTGCTGAAGTACCTGCACACCAACGCCATCCAATCAGCCGTCGAAACCTTCTCCACCGCCGATCCCGATCGTCAGTGGACGGTTAAAGCGCTGGCGGATTGGGTAGGTATTGGTGGTTTTGGCCCGCTGATTGTCGGCAGTGCAGCAACCGTCGCCGACGAACTGCAAAGCTGGGTGGAAGACACTGACGTTGATGGTTTCAACCTCGCCTACGCATTAACGCATGAAACCTTCGAGGATGTGGTTGAACTGCTGATCCCAGAGCTGCAAAAGCGCGGTGTTTATAAGAAGGCGTATGCGGAAGGTACGCTGCGCGAGAAGCTGTTTAACGCCGGACCACAGTTAACCGCACCGCATCCCGGCGTGGGCTATCGGGTGAAAAATTCGGTACTGCCGGAGGTCATATGATTGAAATTGACCAGCTGAGCAAGCATTACCGCACCGCGGATGGACGCATCACCGAGGTGCTGAAAGCCATCAATTTGCAGGTCCCGCAGGCCAACATCACCGCCGTCGTCGGACCCAGCGGCGCGGGCAAATCCACGCTGGCAAAGTGCATCAGTTTACTGGAGCAGCCCAGCGCGGGCAGTATTCGCATCAATGGCAGCGATCTCTCGCGGCTGAATGGCGAAGCACTGCGTCGCGTGCGCCGTTCGATTGGCACCGTTTTTCAATCTTCTGCCCTACTGCAGCGCAAAAGCGCCTGGGAAAATATCGCGCTGCCATTGCGTTATCTCGGCGTGGTCGAGCGGGATATTTCCGCACGCGTGGGTGAGTTGCTGGAGAGTGTTGGACTGAGCCATAAAGCCAAAGCGTATCCCGACCAGCTTTCGGGGGGACAGCGTCAACGGATTGGCATCGCGCGAGCCCTGGCACTAAAGCCTTCCGTGCTGCTGGCCGACGAGGCGACGTCAGGACTGGATCCTGAAGCCACGGTGGCGGTGCTGGATTTGCTAAAGAAACTGCGTGACGACTATAAGCTGGCAATCGTGCTGATCACCCACGAGATGGATGCAGTGCGTCAGGCGGCGGATGCGGTTGCCGAAATTCGCGATGGGCAGATTGTGCAGTATGGCGTGCTGAAGCAGTTACTGGCGCAGCCCGATTCGTCATTGGGGCAACGTTTGTTCCCACTGGTGGCGCAACCTGGCGTGGCGGAATTGATTCTGCAACTGAGTTATCGCACAGATGTACCGGTCATCAGCGACTGGATCTCGCGTCTAAGTGTGCAGTTCAACCTGCGCATCGATCTGCTCGGCGCGCATGTTGAGCAGGTCAATGGTATTCAGGCCGGACGCTTGCAGGTAGGCATTCATTTCCAGCAGGAGCGTGTGCCACTGGTGCGATTGCTGGCGCAGCTCGAACAGTTTGGACTGGTTGCCAGCGTCTCGGGCAGCGTACATCAGCTGCGGGAGGCGGTATGAGCGTTTCCGTGATAAGTCAGGACACGCCGTGGCTGGAAATTCCGGCATTGATGTTACCTGCGATAGGTGAGACCGCGCTGATGGTCGGCATCGTGATGCTGTTCGTGGTGAGCCTCGGCGGTATCGTTGGCGTGGTGTTGTTTAACACCTCAGCACGTGGACTGTTTCCCCATCGCGGCGTGCATCGGGTGCTGAGCTGGATAGTGAATATGGGACGCTCGTTGCCGTTTCTGGTGTTAATGGCGGCGATCATCCCGTTCACCTTCTGGCTGACCGGCACCACCATCGGCATCCCTGCGGCGGTGGTGCCGATGATTGCGGCGGGCATTCCGTTCTTTGGTCGTCTGGTGGATAACGCGTTGCGTGAACTGCCAGGCGAAGTGACCTCGGTGGGTTTGGTATGCGGCGGGTCGCGCTGGCAGATCATCCGTTCGGCGCAGCTCAGTGAAGCCTTACCTGCTGTTGTTGCCGCCATCACCCTCAACCTGATTTCCATGATCGAGTACTCCGCCATCGCCGGCACCATCGGCGCGGGCGGTATCGGCTATTTAGCCGTGGTGTACGGCTATCAGCGCTTCGACAACCACATCATGATCGCCACCATTGTGGTGCTGATCGCTTTGATACAAACCATTCAATTTATCGGTGACCGTTTAGTCGCAATTCTACGCCATCCTCAGGGGATATCACGATGACAACACAAGAATTTGAGTTACGTAAGACGCGCCGCTGGCCGTGGCTGCTACTGATTATAGTGGTCATTGCATTGGCCGCCGCCGCAGGGTTCTGGCGCAGTCAGCAACCGCAAGCGGTGGTCTTTGGCACCACGCTACAAATCCACTTTGAACCGGCAATGGCGGGAGAACAGAAGTTGATTGAGTATGTTGGCGAGCACATCGCGCCGGATTATGGTCTGAAGCTGGAAGCGGTGGGCGTGCAGGATCCGGTGCAGGCGGATCGCGCCGTGGCGCAAGGACAATATGCGGCAACCGTCTATCAGCACCAGTGGTGGTTGAAGCAGGTGGTGGATGCCAACGGTTTCCAGCTCACCTCTGCCTTACCGCTGTTCCAGTGGGCATTTGGCGTATACTCCGATCGCTATAAATCCATAGCCGACCTGCCGCAGGGTGCCACCATTGTGGTGCCGGATGATGGCGCCAACCAGGGCCAGGCCTTGTGGCTGCTGGCGCGTCAGGGTTTGATCACACTCGATCCCAACGTTGAACCGCGTACCGCCAAATTAAAAAACATTATCGGTAATCCGCATGGCTTCGTCTTCAAAGAACTCGATTTGCTAACCATGCCACGCGCGTTGAATTCGGTGGACGCGGCGATTGGCTATGTTTCTCAGTTTGATGCCGGAAAAGTGCCGCGTGATAAAGGCATTCTGTTCCCTCCGGCACCGCGTACTTTTGCCTCGCAGTTGGTGATTGGTACGCCCTATCTGGAGCAGGAGAACATCGTAAAGCTAAAACAGGCGTTCTCCGATCCTCGCGTTCAGCAGTGGCTGAAAACGACGGATGATCCGTTAGTTAAAGGCGTATTAGTGCCGGTCTCTGCAGACTAATTTCCTGGTGTTATCCTTCACCCGGGCTCGCGATGCGCGTCCGGGATTTTGTGTTTGAAAGTTTTTTATATTATTGATTTTAAACAATTTAATATCACTATTTGTTGCTTTGGACCTGAAGGGGAAGCGCTTATAACAACCTCACCTGCACAACTAAAAAACAACGTGAGGCATTATGAGTACCGTTTCTTTCGAAAACACCTTACCGGCGTCTGAGCCGGTTCGTTCGGTCAGTGATGTGGCAAGGCTGATCAACACTCGCAGTGACAAAAATAATTATGCGCGCATGATTGTGTTCCTCGCGCTCGGCGGCGTCTTCCTCGATGCCTACGATCTCACCACGCTCTCTTATGGAATTGACGATGTGGTACGCGAATTCCAGCTTTCTCCTCTTCTCACCGGATTGGTGACGTCCTCAATCATGGTCGGCACCATCGTCGGTAATCTCATTGGTGGCTGGCTGACCGACAAATATGGCCGTTACTCGGTGTTTATGGCCGATATGCTGTTCTTCGTGGTCTCGGCCATCGCAGCGGGATTAGCGCCCAATGTCTGGGTACTGATTGGCGCACGTTTCCTGATGGGGATTGGCGTGGGTATCGATTTACCCGTGGCGATGTCCTACCTGGCGGAATTTTCTAAATTCGCAGGCAAAGGCAACAAAGCCGCGCGACTCGCCGCCTGGTGCCCGATGTGGTACGCCGCGTCAACGGTGTGTTTCCTGCTGATCTTCGCGCTCTACTTCCTGTTACCGAAAGAGCATCTTGACTGGTTGTGGCGCGCATCGCTGCTGTTCGGGGCCGTTCCTGCGTTGTTGATCATCGCGGTACGCAGCAAATTTATGAACGAATCACCGCTGTGGGCAGCCAATCAGGGCGATCTGAAGTCTGCGGTGCGCATTTTGCGTGACTCTTACGGTATTCATGCGCATGAAGCGGAACCCGAAGCACCACCAGCAGAAGCGGCACCCAAAGTAAGTTTCCGCGTGCTGTTCCAGAAACCCTGGCGTGAACGCACTATCGTGGCAGGCGTGATGAACATCTGCATCTCGTTTGAATACACCGCGATCGCCTTCTTCCTGCCTTCGATCCTCGCGCAGTTCCTCGGCGCGGGCGTGTTTGAAACGATCTCCGCATCGCTCGGCCTGAACGCGCTGTTTGCTTTCACCGGCGGTCTGCTGGGCATGCGTCTGGCCTGGAAATATCCGTCTCGCCATGTGGCAATGGCCGGATTTGCACTGCAATTCTTCGCACTGATTGCATTGGCACTGATTGGCCACCCTGAAGCGATTACGGGGATTGTGTTTGCGGTGCTGATGCTTGGCTTGTGGTTGTTTGCTGAAGGCTTTGGTCCGGGTGCGCAGCTGATGGTCTATCCGGCGCTCTCTTATCCAACTTCCATTCGCGCTACTGGCGTGGGCTTCAGTCGTGCGCTGTCAGGGATTGGCAGCGCGCTGGCGCTGTTTATTCTGCCGATTCTGCAAGCGGCGCTGGGCACCAATATGTTCTGGGTGGTGTCGCTTGCCGCCATCATCCCGATCTTTTTCCTGCTCGCGGTGCGCCACGAACCGACGCGCCACGACATCGACGATCTTTCTCATCAGGAGTGATTATGAGCCAACTTTCTACAGGCACCGATTACGCTGCGCTGGCGGCGCATTTCCGTCCACTGTTTGATCGTATTGCTGAAGGCGCAGTGGAGCGCGAACGCAGCCGCACCTTGCCCCATGAAGCAATCACCTGGTTAAAAGAGGCGGGCTTCGGCACGGTACGCATCCCGAAAGAGCAGGGCGGGTGGGGCGCATCGCTACCGCAGCTGTTCCAATTGCTCACCGAACTGGCGGAAGCGGATTCCAATCTGCCGCAGGCATTACGTGCGCACTTTGCATTTGTCGAGGACCGCCTCAACCAGCCCAACAGCGCTGAGCGCGATCGCTGGTTCCGCCGTTTTATCGACGGCGAGCTGGTGGGCAGCGGCTGGACTGAAATTGGCGCGGTGAAACTCGGCGATGTGATTACCCGTCTCACGCCCGTCGCAAATGGCTGGACGCTCAACGGCGAGAAGTTTTACAGCACGGGCACTTTGTTTGCGGACTGGATTGATGTGTATGCACGACGCAACGATAACCAGGGTGATGTCATCGCTCTGGTAAGCACTCACCAACCTGGTATAACGCGTGAAGACGATTGGGATGGTTTCGGCCAGCGCTTGACCGGCAGCGGAACCACACGCTTTGACAACGCTCACGTCGAGCAGGAACACGTCTTCGATTTCGCCACGCGCTTCCGCTATCAAACCGCGTTCTATCAACATGTGCTATTGGCAACACTAGCCGGGATCGGGAGGGCAGTCGCACGCGATGGTGCAAAAGCGGTGGCCGCTCGCAATCGTATTTACAGCCACAGCAACGGCGATTCATCACGTCAGGATGTGCAGGTGCTACAGGTCATCGGTGAGATCACCAGCCTGGCGTTTGCCGTCGAAGCGACGGTGATCCGCGCCGCACATTCACTGCAATCAGCGTATGAAGCGCACTTAAGCAGCGATGAAGCGCAACTTCTGGCAGTGAATGCGCTGGCAGAAGCTGAAGCGGGTCAGGCACAGGTGATCGCCAGTGAGCTGGTACCACGCGCAGCAACTGAGTTGTTTAACGCGATCGGCGCGTCGGATACGCGTATCAGCAAAGCGCTAGACCGCCACTGGCGTAATGCGCGTACCGTCTCGTCACACAATCCGGTGATCTATAAAGCACGTGACATCGGTGGCTGGAAGGTTAACGGGACGCCGCCGACAGGGATCTGGCAAATTGGGCGCGGGGAAGGGTAAAACATTTCATGCCGGGCGGCTTGAGCCGCCCACTTCTAATACAACGTTTTTAAACTGTCCTGAATCACATTCAGCGCCGTAGTGACATTGGAATTCGGCCGCCGCGTGACAAACAAACCATATGTCACTTTTACCGGAGCCTGCGCGACATTCACCAGACGCATACTGTCATGACGAATGAGTTCCGCTGGCAGCATGGCCACACCCAATCCGCCTTCAACAGCGGGGATGATCGCACCCAGGTTGGAGCTGGTTACCGCGATCCTAAACTCCTTGCCTGCTTCAATCAGCGCATCAAACATCAAGCGTCGCCATGAACAAGGTTCACCGCAAACAATAGCATCGACTGTCAGCGCGCTATCCCAGGGGTAGTCAATTCCGCACACCCAATGCAGGTCGATCTCCCAACTGATTAACGGGTCTTCACTGAAACCGGCGGTCAGACCCAAGACCATATCAAACGCGCTCTCCTGCCAACGTCTGGCGAGGATGTGATCGCTCTCAATGGAAAGCTCGATGTGCAGACCCGGACACAATCTTCTCAGCCTGCCAAGTGCAAAGGGGAGCAAACTCGATGCCACATCTTCGGACATGCCGATGCGAAGCGTGCCGGCGGGCGTACTTTCACTCAGTTGCGCGACCGCCATTTCCCCCAACGCGAGAATTCGCACCGCAAAACTGAGCAGCACTTCTCCCTCTTTGGTGGGGACGACGCCGCGTCCTGTACGACGCAGCAAACGCTGGCCTGTATGTTCCTCTAGTCGACGAATCTGTGCACTGAGTGCGGATTGGGCGCGTCCGGCCTGTTCGGCGGCGCGTGTCAGGCTGCGGTGATGACAAACGGCAACGAAAGTACGAAGCAGCGCGGGTTCAAAATTGTCCGATATCATGATGGGGTTATGTCTGATACATGTGAATGCAGCCTACCAACATATCATCAGCTTCGCTACGCTTTATCTACCGATCATTATTTGTATTCAGCAGTGTGGAGAGCAGAGATGAAAGCAGTCACTTACCCCCAACCAGGAGGTCCAGAGGTTTTACAACTGGTGGATGTCGTTGAACCTTCGATTACTCAGGATGAGCTGCTGGTGGCGGTGGAAGCCATCAGTGTTGAGGGTGGCGATATCATTTCGCGCAATAGTCAGCACTTACAAGCGGGCGAGTCACTTGGCTATGCGGCGGCAGGAACCATTCTTGCCATCGGTTCAAACGTGACGGGATTTAAGATCGGTCAGAAAGTGGCAACGTTTAACTGGCGAGGTGCCTATGCAGAACGTCGCGCTGTCGCTGCCTATAACTGTTTTCCTGTTCCAGATGGCCTGGATGCGCGCATTGCTGCCGCCATTCCGGTGGGGCCAGGCACCGCTGCATGGGCGTTTCATTTAGGTCAGCTGCAGCCAGGCCAAACCGTACTCATTCTCGGCGCGGCGGGCGGGGTGGGCATGGCTGCCGTCCAACTGGCATCCCGCATGGGTGCCCGGGTGATCGGAACCGGTACGCGTCCCGAATCACTGGAAAAATTACGTGAATTTGGCCTCAATGACGCCATTGTGGTGGGTGACAAGCAGGCTGGCGAGCAGGTGCGGGAATTGCTGGGCGGCAATAAAGTGGATTTGCTGATCGATACCATCGGCGGCGCAGCATTGTCAGATGGCATTGAAGTATTAAAAGACGGCGGGTCGGCGGTTCTGATCGGCATTCTCGCTGGACGTAATCAGATGGTCGATGCGGAATATCTGCTGTTGCACCGTATTACGTTGATCGGATGCTTGCTGGGACCAGAATGGGCTGAAAAACAGATTGCCCGCGATTTGGTGAATGAACTGATGGTGATGGCGGCGAAAGGCGAACTGATCGTGCCTATCGATAGTACTTTCCCGCTGGAAAAGGTGGTTGAAGCGCATCAACGAGCAGAAACGCGTGGTCGTTTGGGCAGAGTGTTTATCACTGTTTAACAGTGTGCGGCCGCAAGGCCGCACACTATCTGGTCACTGCTTATCCAGTGACCAGGTCGCACTGCGCACATCCACTTTCACCGGCAACAATCCAACACGGGTGAAGGTATCCGCTAGCGCCTGCTGTTCATCGAACACCTGCGGCGTCATACGCGTAGCGCCATACGGCAGGCGTTTCAACGTCGTCTGCCAGATTGCCTTATCTAACCCGGTCGATTTGGACAGAATCGCGGCAGCCTCATCCTGATTGGCGTTCGCCCAGTCACTCAATTTGCTCAATTCATCCACCACCTGTTTCGCGGTGTCAGGATGGCCTTCGGCAAACGGACGGCTGGCGAGATAGAAGGTGTAGTGCGGCACCAAACCTTCCGCATTGCGGATTTCACGCGCATCGGCATTCGCTTCCACTTCGGCGAGGAACGGATCCCAAATCACCCACGCATCAATCGCGCCTTTCTGGAAGGCGGCGCGCGCATCAGCTGGTGGCAGGTAAACGGGTTTCACGTCCTTATAATTCAGTCCGGCATCTTCCAGCGCTTTCACCAGCAAATAATTCACGTCAGAACCCTTGTTCAATCCAACGCGCTTACCTTTCAAATCCGCCACGCTTTTGATCGGCGAATCTTTAGGTACCACGATGGCTTCGGTTTTGGGGTTAGCAGGGGAGTGACCGAGGTAAATCAAATCCGCTTTGGCAGCCTGCGCAAAAGCGGGTGGGGCATCGCCGGTGGCGGCTAAATCGATACTGCCCACGTTTAACCCTTCCAGCATTTGCGGCCCGGCCGGGAATTCCACCCAACGGACATTGATGCCTTCCTTTTTGAAGGTTTCATCCAGCGTGCCGCGATACTTTAGTAGCGCAAAAATGTTGGCTTTCTGATAGCCAATGGTCACGGTTTCTGGGTTAGCAGCAAAAGCGTGCGCAGAAAGCAGGCCAAAGCTAAGCGCCAACGCGCTCAGAACAGGAATTTTTGTTTGCATGATGAGTCTCTCGTGGATTTTTTCTCACCATAGCAAAGCGCTTATATAACCAATAAATAACTAATTTCGATCGCTTATAACTTAATTTTTTGTGATCAAGATCATTCACTGTAATCAGCATGTCATCTCAATTTGCATAGATGCCCAGATAATTAGCACGGTAATAATTTGTATAACAAATCAAAATGTCATATCGATATGCTTCTGTCAGGATAGGCACTTACGTTGCCTGCTATGGGTTTCTTTCGCTCTATGAAGTGGTTTTCACAAAGCGCAGTGCTGTTTTCTGCCAAAACTTGTCTTGCCGCCTTTCTGGCTTTTTACATTGCTCTGGAACTCAATCTCGATAAACCGGCCTGGTCACTGACTACAGTGTACGTTGCCTCCCAACTCTATTCGGGTTCGACCGTATCGAAATCGGTGTTTCGCTTTTTCGGCACCTTGCTGGGTGGGCTGTTTACGCTGCTAATCTATCCCACTACGGTAGAGTCACCGATGCTGTTCAGCCTGTGCATCTCTTTATGGGTGGCGGTATGTCTCTATCTGTCACTGCATGACCGCACGCCAAAAAGCTATGTGTTTATGCTCGCCGGTTACAGTGCGGCGATCATGGGCTTTCCCGACGTCACGTCACCCTCGGCCATCACCTACACGATGATTTCGCGTATTGAAGAGATCACGGTGGCGATCATCTGCAGCAGCCTGGTGCACCGCTTAATCATGCCGGTGTCGATGCGCAGTCTGTTGGAGCAAAGCGTCAGCCTGTGGTACCAGAATGCGCGCAAGCTGTGCAGCGAGTTAGTCACGGTGATGCCAGCTGATAAATCGGTGGAACGAGAAGATATTCTGGTGCAGATGGCGAACTATCCTCTCAACGTCGAAACCCTGATTACACACTGTGTATATGAAGGCGATGCCGCGCGACGTCTGGTGCGGTTGGTCAGCGTGCAGTATCAACATCTCTCCTATTTGATTCCAACGCTGACAGCGATTGAGTCGCGGCTTAATTTGCTGGCGCAGCAGGAAATCCGTTTTCCGAACTATGTTGCAGAGGCGTTCCAGCAGTTTTTGTTATGGCTGAACGGCGATGATCAGGTTCAGATTCACGATGTTTTGACCGTTGCACAGGCGCAGTTGAAGCAGGCCTGGCAGGAAGGGCGGCTCAACAGTGAAGAGAGTATTTTACTAATTGGATTGCTGGAGCGCCTGCTGAATTTTGTGCGTATCGCTAATGCCTATCACAGCGTCAGCGAGCGCGTGAGTGAGTGGACACCGACCGTCAAGCCGGGAAAAACCGTGCGTGCGCATAAGCATGTTGATAAAGGTTTGCTGTTGCTTTCCTGCTTTACTGCGTTTCTGGCCACTTTCGCCACCTGCTTGTTCTGGATCGGCAGCGGCTGGAAAGATGGCTCGACTGCGCCGATGATGGCGGCGGTACTCTGCTCATTCTTTGCCGGGCTGGACAGTCCTATCGCGCCGATGAAGCTATTCCTGAAGGGCGTATTGATCTCAATGGCGATCAGTCTGCTCTACGTCACCGTGTTGATACCACAAGCGGTAACGTTTGAAGCGATGATCATCTGCCTTGCGCCCGGATTATTTGCGCTGGGATTGGTGATTGCCAACCCGGCAACCAATTTGATTGGCCTGATTGTCGCCACGCAGATTCCGGGGCTGATTGGCATGAGCCACCATTTCAAGCCTGATCTTCTGCTTATAGTGAACGCCATGATTTCGACGCTGGTGGGCATTGTCATCGCCCTGGTGCTGACATTGCTTATTCGCAACAAGCGTCCATCGTGGACGGCGAAACGCGCGGTGCGTAAAGGGATTCGCGATTTGCTGCAGTTTATCGCTGCGCTGCGTCTCAACACGGTAACGATGACGGCGCGCCAGCAATTTGTGGCGCGTACGCTGGATAAGGTCAACATTATCTTGCCACGTAAGCGCGTCGATCCCTCGCCCGATCTGGTTTCCGGCGGCAATCTGATTGCCGAGGCCTGGCTTGGTGCCAACTGTTACGACTATTACACGCGGCACAAAGCGCTGCTGACCGAGAATGGCATTGAGAGTGCGGCGATGTTCCATGAGCTGAGTGTGTTCCTCAAACGCAGGCTGAAATCCCTGCAGACACAGCCCCATTCGGCGTTGTTGCATGAACTTAATCGCCTGCTGCTGGGTTTAGAAGCGCGAACATTACAGGAACAGGCGTTGTTTTCCCCGATGTTCCATCTGTTCAATATCCGCTTATCGCTGTTTCCCTCAGCGCGCTGGCCGGAAAACGCGTCACTTGAGGTTGATCGCGCATAAGTGTGCCGCAAACCCTGTATTTAAGCTGGGGGCATGCACCAGACTGACAAATCCCGTACAGTGCTGAACAGGCTTGATAAAGGAAAATCGCAGATGAAGATGATCGGTTTGATCGGTGGAATGAGTTGGGAATCGACGGCGCTCTACTACCGCATCATCAATGAACAGGTGAAGCAGCAACTTGGCGGATTGCACTCAGCTCGCAGCCTGATGTACAGCGTCGACTTTCAGGAAATTGAGAAGCTGCAAGTGGCGGGTGAATGGCAGCGAGCCGGCGAGATTCTGGCAGAAGCCGCGCGCAGTCTGGAAAAGGGCGGGGCGGATTTTATCATGCTCTGTACCAACACCATGCACAAAGTCGCAGATCAGATCACCGATGCGGTGGATATCCCGCTGCTGCATATCGCCGACGCGACTGCGCAGCGTATTCAGGCTGCGGGCGTAAAACGCGTGGGCCTTCTGGCTACGGCGTTCACCATGGAGCAGGAATTCTACAAAGGTCGCCTGGCGCAGTCTGGCATTGATGTGCTGGTGCCGGATGCGCCGGGTCGGAAAACGGTACACGACATCATTTATCAGGAGTTGTGCCTTGGCATTATTCGTGAAGAGTCGCGAGCGCGTTATCGCGAAGTGATTGCTGAACTGGTGGAACAGGGTGCCGAAGCGATTATTCTCGGCTGCACTGAAATTACCTTGTTGGTGAAGCCTGAAGACGCCAGCGTACCGCTGTTTGATACCACATTAATTCACGCAGAAGACGCGGTGCAACTGGCTTTGGCAGTAAAATAACTAGCCTGCTAATTATAATTTGTGTTATTATCTATGCATTGAAGGCACAACGTCTGACCCCACATGGTCGTACAGGGATGTGCCAGAACTGGCTGCCAATACGTTGGCAGCCTTTTTTGTGGTCAGAATGCTGTTTCCAGTGAATCTGTGACGCAATAATCGTCGTCCACCAGTGGCAGATAGCGCCATTTATCAAAAGCGGTGCAGGGATGAGAGATACCGCATCCTACCCAATCACCCGGCTGCAACGTTTCATCATCGGGCAGCAGCAGATACGCATGTTGATCGTTGACGTCACTGATACGCAGATGGGTTGCCGCGCGCGGTTCACTGCCATCTGCGTTGCGGATCCACAATGGATTGGGCAGATCCTGGTCGAACGGCACATCACGCCGACCAAAATCGACAAAAGCCAATCCTGGCTCAGGACGAGACAATACCCGCCCCCAAATCTCCAGCGCTGCATCGAAGTGATGGCTCGAACCCGGTTGCGCGAAGGGTGCAATGCGCGCATACAAGCCGCTATCATGCGCCATATAGGCACCGGATCGAATCAAGGGTGTCATCGGCAGCGGTAACGTCGCGGCAGTAAAGCATTCGGTCACCACGTCAAACCAGGCGCCACCGCCAGCGCTGAGGATGATGTGATCGCTGCTGAAGAGTTGATGATCTGCCAGCAGTGCAGCGGTGCTGATCATCATCTGACAATACGCTTTCACGCGCTGAATACCGGCTTCATCGCGACCCGCCCCCAGCGCACCTTCATAACCGGCCACGCCCACCAGCTGCAGTGAAGGGCTGTCTTTAATCGCTTCGGCAATCTTGATTGCTTCCGGTTGTGAACGGCAGCCAGTGCGACCGCCACTCACCGACATCTCCAGCAGCACAGAAATCTGTGTATCGCCGAGATGCTGCTCCAGCAATTTTACGCCCTGCAGTGAATCCACATAGCAGAGGAAACCGTGGTCGGGATGCTGCTGCTGCCATTGGCCAATCCAGCGAATGCCCGCCGGATCGACCAGCTGATTGGCGAGAAACACATTGCGGATGCCAAACTGACGCAGCGCACGCACCTGTGCAGGCGTGGCGGCACCTAATCCCCACGCGCCACCTTCGCTGATAGCGCGGCGCAAGATCGCGGGCGACATAGAGGTCTTACCGTGTGCCGCCAGCATGATGCCATTTTCCCGGCAGAAAGCGGCAAGCTGGTGGAGGTTGTTCTCCAGCGCTGACTGCTTCATCACCATCAACGGTGAGAACACTTCATCACTGGTAAACACATTGCTGCCAGGCGTTAACGGTTGATCGCCAGCTCCCGCTACCGATTTAAACCGTGGCGCAGGTTGTTGGGCATCCAGCAAACCGTCTGCCTGCAGTGGAAAACGAATCGACATAGTGGCTCCTGTTAGTGCTCAAGCACGCGCGATAAGAATTGTTGAGTGCGCGGGTTCTGCGGATTAACAAAGATTTGCTCCGGCGAACCCTGCTCAGCGATAACGCCTTGATCCATAAACACCACGCGATCGGCCGTTTTACGGGCAAAGCCCATTTCGTGCGTCACCACCACCATGGTCATGCCTTCACGTGCCAGGCTGCGCATCACTTCCATCACCTCGCCAACCAGCTCCGGGTCAAGTGCGGAGGTGGCTTCATCAAAGAACATGATCTTCGGTTCCACCGCCAGCGCGCGCGCAATGGCGACGCGCTGCTGCTGACCACCGGAAAGCTGTGCCGGATAGTGATGCGCGCGTTCCGCCAGCCCAACGCGAGTCAGCGCTGCCATACCGCGTTTGTTGGCTTCCGCTTCCGACAGTTTTTGCGCTTTAATCAGCGCCAGGGTGACGTTACCCAGCGCGGTTTTGTGCGGGAACAGGTTGAACTGCTGGAACACCATGCCGACATGGCCGCAAATTTCGCTGCTGCGCTTACGGTCGTGCAATGGCACTTTGTTGACCCATATTTCGCCGCCATCAGCGGTTTCTAAGCCGCTCATGATGCGCAGCACAGTGCTTTTTCCTGAGCCGGATGCACCAATTAACACCAGCACTTCGCCGGGTGAAACATCCAGGCTGATCTCTTTCAGCACCTGAGTGGAGCCAAAGGATTTAGTAATGCGGCTCAGCGTAATCGCAGATTGGCTCATGATATCTGGCTCCTGGTTTGATGATGTTGAACCCAACGTGAAAGCGGGAAGCAAATGGCGAAGTAGAGCAGGGCAACCAGGCCGTAAATCACCACCGGTTGGCCGATGCGATCGACAATCGCCTGGCCCTGATGCATCAGTTCGGACATGCCGATCATGCTGACGATCGAGGTGTCTTTAATCAGCGAAAGATACTGACCGGCCAGCGGCGGCAACACGATGCCACGGGTTTGGGGCAATACCACGCTCATGAAGGTTTGACGTTTGGAAAGCCCGAGAATCCAGGACACTTCCCACTGTCCTTTCGGTACCGCTTCAATCCCGGCGCGGAACACTTCGGCGATATAGGCACCTTGATAGATGCTCAAACCGAGGATCCCGGCGGCAAACAGATTGATCTCATAACCGAAGTAGGCCACGCCGAAGTAGATGAACATCAGCGTGATCAGCACCGGCGTACCGCGAAACAGCTCGGTATAGAGTACGGCGATCTGTTTGGCGACCGGCAATCGGCTGGTGCGCAACACGGCCGCCAGTAAGCCCAGTAACGTGCTGCCGATAATGGCGGCGATGGACAGCAACAGCGTGATACCCAGTCCTTTCAGCAGGATGGGGAAAGAGCTGATGATAAGCTCGCTCATAGCGCATTCTCCTGTTTCACTGGATTAGTCAGCCATTTTTTTGCCCACCACCAGGCGGACTTTTTTACCGGGGTCACCAGCGGCGGGTGGAACATGCGCCGTCCTGCCACCGTGCCCAGCCAGGAGAACAGATTGCTCAGCACCAGATAGACCAGCGCGACCACGCTAAAGGTCTGGATATACAGCAGAGTGCGGGCGTTGATCACCGTGGCGGTGCCGGTCAGTTCTGGCAGGGCAATCGCAGAAAGCAGCGAAGTACCGAGCAGCAACTGAATCAGGTTGTTGATGATCGCCGGCCATACGGCGCGTGCCGCCTGCGGCAGCACCACGCTGAGAAAGATTTGCCTACGCGGGATGCCGAGAATATAAGCGGCTTCGAGCTGACCTTTTGGCACCGATTGAATCCCGGCACGAAAGGTTTCAGACAAGTAAGCGCCAACGTTGATGCCCAGCGCCAGCACCCCGGCGGTAAAGGCACTCATGGTGATGCCCAGCGAGGGCAGGCCAAAGAAGATGATGAAAATTTGCAGCAGCACCGGCGTGTTGCGAATAAACTCGACGTAGCAGTGACTGATCCAGCGCAGGGGAGCAACAGGCGATGATTTCGCTAATGCCGACAATAAACCCAATGCTACCGCCAGCACGAAGGCCAGCAATGTCACCTGCAGTGTCAGCCATGCGGCCTCAAGAAAGGTGTCGGCATAGCGCCAGAGGGTTAGCCATTGATAACTCATGGTTTGACTCCTTCGAACGGCGCGGCATCAACTGCCGCGCCGCACATCAATCAATATTGCGGATTCAGCGGGTAACGTGGCTTGCTACCGAACCATTTCTGATACAGCTGGGCGTTTTCACCCGATGCATTAATCTCAAACAGGAATTCATTCAGATAGTTGGTCCACACCTGATCCCCCTGTTTCACACCGAAGGCGTTATATTCCAGTGGTACCAGCGCTTCGTTGGTCACGGTTAACGTCGGATCGAGCTTGGCCTGATAGGCGAGGAAGTTGTTGTCTTCGATCATCGCATCGGCCTGACCTTGCTTCACGGCGAGGATCGCGGCTTGCGATGAGTCGTATTCCTGAATTTTCACATCAATACCGAGGTTACGGACTTCATCCCCATTGGTTGAACCCTTCACCGTGGCGATGGTTTTGCCTGCCATATCATGCGCAGATTGAATGCCACTGTTTTTGCGCACCAGCATTGCCTCACTGGCCACCACATACGGGTTGGTGAAGCCGATCTCTTTGGCGCGTTCAAGATTGCGTGTGAAGTTACAGAACACCACATCGACTTTATTGGTTTGCAGGTTAGGAATACGGTTGGCGCTGGTGGTATTCACCATCTCCAGTTTCACGCCCATCTCCTTGGCCAGTGCTTTAGCCAAATCAACGTCATAACCATCCGGGTTGCCGTCTTTGTCATAAAAACCAAAGGGGGCAAAGCTCAGGCAGTCACCGACACGCAGCGTGCCGCGTTGCAGTACGTTCTGCAGGGCCGATTGCGGTGCGGCGCCAGCCTCTCTTTTTTTTTCGGTGGGTGTGCAGCCAGCTAAAACCAGTAACGCCAGCGCAGCGGCGCCGAATTTAAGCGATGTTGTGTTCATTTTATGCTCTCTATAAAATGGTTATGAGTCGGCGTAACACCGATATTTCACAGCAAAATGAAAAGCATCAATTAATAACAGGCTGTCCTGGTGTGGGCGAAGAAAATAAAAAATCGTCAGCCTGTTTTAACCGTAATGATTATTTACGATCGGCGCGGAAGCATTTCATATCCACTTCCACTTTGCAGTCGACCACTAAATCCTGCACGCTGCAAATGCGAGCCGGTGGGTTTCCACTGAATATCTCACTGAATACTTTATTAAAGGAACTGAAGTAGCGTGCGTCGGTCAGCACGGCTGTGACGTGTACCACATCTTCCACGCGATAACCTGCCTCGCGCATGATGGTCAGGCAGTTATCAAATGCTAACTGGGTCTGTTCAATGATACCGCCTTCCACCACTTCACCGTCGCGCATCGGCGTCTGGCCTGAGATATACAGCCAGCCATCGGCCTCTACCGCACGGGCGAAGGGCAACATTTGCCCACCAGTGCCGGTCCCGCCTTCAATGCCATAACGTTTTATCGTCATGCAAATTGCCTCATTTCTGGAGTTGTTAGTCTGTCCGGTATATCAGACTCAAATCTGCAATACCGGATAGGGCAAGATTTGCACAGTGGATTTGCTTTTGCAATATGTGATCGGCTATTTAATTTTTTGTGATGTAGTCGGGATCGCAAAATAAATTTACTGCGGAGTTGTTCGTTTAATAAGAATGTGACCTTCGTCGAACATTTTTAATGTCAGCAAAAAATCGTTGCGCCAAAATGAGGCCCCAAAATAGATCGCCATAATATAACGTCAGTGACTAATTTTTATTTTTACGGGGATGGGTAATTGTTGCGTTGGGGTGTATGATGCTTTTCTTTTTTCATGTATTCCAATCGCACCAATGCAACAGGGGAGTAAGCGTATGCCGGATGAAAAACCGTCACGGGCGCGCGGTGTTGACCGGGTTATTGATATTTTCCGTCAGTTGCATATTGCCCGTCAGCCGATGGCGATGCGCGATTTGATCGATGCCACTGGCGCACCCCGATCCAGCGTTTATGAGTTGGTCAGTTTGCTCAGTGAAGCCGGGCTGGTGGAATTAGATGCAGATGGTGCGGTGTTTTTCGGTCGCGAGATGCACTATTACGGTGCGGATTACATGGCGCACAACGATCTGATTCGGCGCGCGCATCAGTTGATGGTCGAGATTGTGGCGCGCCATGGCGAAACTGTGCAGCTTTGTATGCTGGAGGGCAACAAGTACACGGTGGTGCTGTCCGAGAGCAGCAACGCGCACCCCTTCAAGATCACCTCAGATATCGGCGTACGCGTGCCCATTACCTGGACCGCGACTGGCCGCTTGCTACTCAGCAACTGGTCTGATAGCGCGATCCTCGATTTGATTCCAGAAGAAGATTACCGTCTCGCCAGCGGGCAGATTCTCGATAAGCAGGCGTTTCTCGATGAAATCCACCATGCCGGTAAGCTGGGTTATTGCATGACGGAAGGGCTCTCCGAAAGCTTTACCTGCTGTATGGCCGCGCCGATTCGCTCACGCAGCGGCCAGGCGGTGGCGGCGATCTGCTTTATGGTCAGCCGTGATACGCCGCAAGAGCGTCGGCAGATGCTGTTGCAGGAGTTGATTACCTCCGGGCAGAAGCTGTCCGATTTCACCTGACGCGCATTTCCCTGCTGCGGCGGCTTGCGGGCTGCCGGCAGGGAATGGATAATCCATCTGCCATCTGCCATCTGCCATCTGCCATCTGCCATCCAACCTTCATCACTCAACATTAACACTCGGTTACAACCCATTGTCCTGGCGTTTATTTTCGGCCCTTAAGGTTGTGTTAAGGTAATTGATAATAATAACTATTCTTTTTACCACGGAGTTTTAGGATGAAAACGCGCCTGCTACTGGCAATGGGATTACTGGCTTCCACGGCGGCTTCGGCTACCACTTACCCGTTAACCGTCACCGATATGGACGGCAACACGCAAACCATCACTAAAGAACCGCAACACATTATCCTGCAGGATGGCCGCGATATTTTGACGCTGGCGCTGCTGGATCGTGATGACCCGTTCAAGCGTGTGGTGGCGTGGAATAACCTGCCGAAAAAACAAGACACCCAAACCTGGGATCTGCTGAAAGGCAAATGGCCCGAAGCGACCAAAATTGTCGATATGGGCTTCAGCGACCAGGGCCAGGTCAATCTAGAAAGCGTGCTGGCGCAAAAGCCCGACATGATGATTGCCCAACTGCGCGCGAAACCGGCGCTGCAACAGTCAGGTGTATTGAGTACGCTGAATAATCTGCATATTCCCGTGGTGTTTGTGGATTATGAACTGCACCCCGCGCAAAACACGGCACCCAGCGTCACGCTGTTAGGTAAAGTGTTGAACCGTGAGAGCCAGGCTAAGGCCTATACCGATTTCTATCAGCAGAGGTTTGATCGCATCACCAAAGGCGTCGCTGAGGTGAAGAACAAACCAACTGTGTTTATCGAGCCGATTGCCGGTAACAGCGATAACTGCTGCTTCACTCACAGTCACAATGGCTGGGGCGGATTAGTCGAAGCCGTAGGCGGTAAGAATATTGGTTCCGAGCTGTTGCCGGGCAACGTGGGCTTTATCGCGCTGGAAAAAATTATTGCGATGAAACCGGATGTTTACATCATGACCGGTTCAAAGCGTCCTAACACCAACGTGCTGCCATTCGGCTACGGCGTGCAGCCGAAAGAGGTGAATGCCACTTTCCAGACACTGTTGAAACGTACCGGTCTGGCACAGATCGAGCCGGTGAAAAATGGCCGTGTTTATGGCGTGTACCATCATTTCTATAACCACCCTTACAACATCGTGGGGATGGAAATTTTGGCAAAAGACCTTTATCCGCAACAGTTTGCCGATTTGACGCCTAACGCCGACTTCCGCACCATCGTGAAAGAATTCACTAAGTTACCGGATGAAGCGATCGATCTAAGCTATCCCGATAACAAGTAATGCATAGCGGGCCGAAACGGCCCGCTTTTTATTTGCCTTAAACAACAATCTTTCTTCGACGCAATGACAACCGAAATTGTTATGTTATAACATATCAATTATAACGTTTGGTGTGGCATGTCACCGCACCTGCACTTGTCATGTTGAAGGAGTTGCAATGTCATCATTATCCCCGAATTTTAAAAAGTTGCCGGTTACTGTCCTCTCCGGCTTTCTCGGCGCGGGCAAAACCACGCTGCTTAACCATATTCTTAACAATCGCGAAGGTCGCCGCGTGGCGGTGATCGTCAACGATATGTCGGAAGTGAATATCGATGCCGCTCTGGTGCGTGAGGGCGGGGCGGAGTTGTCGCGCACCGATGAGAAGTTAGTCGAGATGAGCAACGGCTGCATCTGCTGCACGCTGCGTGAAGATCTGCTGCTGGAGGTCGATCGCCTCGCAAAAGATGGCCGTTTCGATAACCTGGTGATCGAATCTACCGGTATTTCCGAGCCGCTTCCGGTGGCGGAGACCTTTACCTTTGCCGATGAAGACGGACAGAGTTTGTCGGAAGTCGCTGCGCTCGACACCATGGTGACCGTCGTGGACGGCTTCAATTTCCTGCGCGATTACGAATCCAACGAGAGCATCAAATCGCGTGGTGAATCGCTGGGTGAAGAAGATGAACGCACGGTGGTGGATCTGCTGGTGGATCAGATTGAGTTCTGCGACGTGCTGATTCTGAACAAAACCGATCTGATTGATGAAGCAGAAAAAGCCCGTTTGCTGGCGATATTGCATTCTCTCAACCCACGCGCACGTGTGGTGACCTCGGAGTTTGGCAAGGTTGCACTGAATGAAGTGCTGAATACCGGATTATTTGATTTTGATGCGGCCTCACAAGCCCCCGGCTGGTTGCAAGAACTGCGCGGTTCACATACGCCAGAAACCGAAGAGTATGGCATCCGCAACTTTGTGTTCCGCGCGCGTCGTCCTTTCCATCCCACCCGCTTCGCTAGCGTCATTGAAGGCGATTTCAAAGGCGTGGTGCGGTCTAAGGGCTTCTTCTGGCTCGCCAGTCGTCCTCATTATGCCGGTTCCTGGTCACAGGCCGGTGGCATGACGCGTCAGGGCTTAGCAGGCATGTGGTGGGCCAGTGCGCCGAAAGAGCGCTGGCCGGAAGATCCCGAGACGCTGGAATACATCATGCAGAACTGGGTCGAGGGCACTGGCGATGCGCGTCAGGAAATCGTTTTTATTGGTATTGAGATGGATGAAGCCCGTCTGCGCAACCAGCTGGAACATGCGCTGCTGACTGACGAAGAGATGGCGCAGGGCCCGGAAAACTGGGCCGAATATCCGGACCCGTTTGAACCCTGGTTTCACTGAGGAAGATAAACGCGAGGAACCAGGCAGATCGTTGACGGTGCAATGAACTGAGCGCCCGGCTACACATTTCTGCCTGAGCGAAGCGCAGTTCCCCTGCGGGTACTTTGGCAGAACCTGGTTTTACGGAACGGCATGACGCCATGGATGGCAAACCCACGCCGCAAAGTGCGGCAGCAAGAGGTCACGATGCAAAAAATCCCCCTCACCATTCTCAACGGTTTTCTTGGTGCAGGCAAAACAACGCTTTTAAAAAGTCTGTTGGTTCAGGCACACAAACAGCAACTTGCAGTCTGCGTCATCGTCAATGATATGAGCGAACTGGACGTTGATGGCGTGCTGATTGCCAATACTGAAATCGTCAACGCCAGTAAACATAATTTCATCACGCTCTCAGCCGACAGCATCAGCAGCCGAACGGGTATCGAAAAACTCGATGCCGCACTTGAGTCGATGCTCAACGCACATCGTCCGGATCTGATCCTGCTGGAAACCTCTGGCAGCAGCCATCCGTTGCCGCTGGTGCGTTATTTCCGCGACCATGCCGAAGTGCAACTCAATGGATTCTTATCGCTGGTCGACAGCGTGATGCTGAATGATGATTACCAGCAGGGCGAAGCGCTGATTCCTCGTTTGCAGGCCAATCTGACTCGTCACGAGCGGCGCATTGAGAATCTGCTGGCAGAACAAATTATGTTTTGCAGCCATCTGCTGCTCACCAAAAATGATCGGCTGCCGTCTTCCAGCATTACCCGCATTGCCCAGGCCATTCATCCGCTCAATCCCTATGTGGCAGTGATGGCGGTATCGCGGGGAAACCTCTCTCTGAGTGAACTCATGGCGATGCAGCCCTACGATTTCGGGCGAGTCGCGCAGTTAATTGAAGAATTAGCGGATGAGGTGGATGCCATTGAACCCGGTGCGTGGCAAATGACTTCCGAAGTGATTCACGACGATCGTCCATTCCATCCGCAGCGATTGTGGGATACCTGCCACCACTTTATGGGCGCGGGCATCTATCGCAGTAAAGGCTTTTTCTGGTTGCCGACGCGCGATGATCTAGCGCTGTTGTGGAATCAGGCCACGGGCAGCATCAGTCTGGAATTTATCAGTTACTGGAAAGCGGGAATTCTGAATCATCGTGATAGTCCGCTGACGGCAGAGGAGCGTGCGGCGGTCGAACAGGCAGTGGCAAAAATGCCGGGGCGATTTGGCGATCGGCGCTGCAGTTTAACGGTGATTGGTGAACCGGATGAAGTGAAAGCCTTTACCGTCGCCCTGAAACGCTGCTTTCTCAATGAAGAGGAGCTTGCATGGTGGCAAAGTGGCGGCGAATTTGCCGATCCCTGGCCGCAGCGAGTTGCGCGTGTATCGGCCTGAATTAGCCAGCTAACGCGCGCATTTGCGTACAGAACGGACACTGGCAGCCGGATACGGGCTTTAACAGCGCCGCATGCACTTCCGCCGTCGCCAGAGGCTGCGTCAAATCGACGTTGGCCACTGCGGTATCCGGTTTTTGCGCCAGTTTTAACGTATCAATCTTTGCCTGAAAGGCACCCGCTTTAGCCGATGCTATGGCGATAAGCAACAGAGGAACAGTGGTCTTCATCGCAGCAACCTCAATGAATGATTTGAAATGTGACGATATAACATTAACACGAAGCTGTTAAGGAATTTCAATATGACCAAACCCACAGCAGCCGAGCAGCAAAACCTTCTCAGTATGCCGCCAGAAGAGTATATGAATCCTCACCAGAGTGAGTATTTTTTGCGCTTATTGCGTTTTGAGCGGCAGGAACTGCTCGAACATATCGACTACCTGAAAACGCAGCTGCAACGCAGTGAACAGCAAGGGGATGAAGCGGACAAAGCGATACGCGAAGAGGAGTTACGCTTATTGTTTCGTCAGATTGATCGCGAAAGCCGCCTGCTGCCAAAAATTGATGCCGCCATGCAGCGTATTCATCATGGTGAATATGGCTATTGTCGTGAGACGGGCGATCCGATAGGCCTGGCGCGTTTGCTGCTGCGACCCACGGCGGAACTCTCCATTGATGCGAAGATTAAGCAGGAGCGGGCTGAAGCGCAGTACCGAAAATGACAGCCACCCAGAGCGCAGGCTCTGGGTGCTGATTACTGTGAACGTCCTAGCCACATTGACACTTCAACGCCGTCGTTAAACGGCAGCGACAGATAGCCACGCCCGCTGTGCACATGTTCGAGATATTCGGGGCTGAAATCGGCATCATCGGCGACGATCAGCGCACCAGGGCGCAAATGTGGTTCAACCAGCGCCAGTATCTCAGGGTAAATTGCCTTGGCGCCATCCAGCACCAGCATATCGATGGCAGCAGGCAGGTCGCGGCTCAACGTATGCAGCGCGTCACCCACGCGCACTTCAATCAAATCACTTACGCCCGCATCGGCAAAATGATTGCGCGCCAGCGCCACCTTTCCCGGCTCAAATTCACTGGTGATGATCTTTCCGCCGCCGTTATCACGCACCGCTGCGGCCAGATGCAGTGTCGAGATCCCAAAGGAGGTGCCAAACTCCACTATCGACTGCGCCTTGCTGCTGCGTGCCAGCATGTACAGCAACTTGCCGGTCTCACGCGACACCGCCAGTGGCACATTTTTCAGATGACCATAGAGTTCGAGATAATCTGTTTTGCTCTGCAACAGGCGATTTTGCTCTTCATCGGACATCACGCGGAAGGCTTCATTGGTCGGATGCGCCATATTGTCGGCCAGTTCGAACAGGTAGTTAAGCAGCGGCGCCAATGGCGCGGAAGTTAAGGTCGTCATGATGATTCTCCGTAGATTAATCTGTGCGAACAGAATACGATGAATCATTCGCATTTCACTATTCGTGTTCAGGAGCATCAGATGGCTGAACGCCGTAACGCTAAGATTTCAGAGAGAAAAAAGCCGCAACAAGCGCGATCCAGCGAGCTGGTTTCCGCAATATTGCAAGCGGCTACTCAGGTTTTAGAGCAGGAAGGCGCCACGCGGTTTACCACCGCACGCGTGGCGGAACGGGCGGGTGTCAGTATTGGATCGCTGTATCAATACTTTCCCAATAAAGCGGCTATCCTCTTTCGATTACAGAGCGAGGAGTGGCAACGCACCGGCGATCTGTTGGGATCAATCCTGCGCAATCGAGATGTGCCTGCGGGTGAACGTCTGCACCAACTCACGCTCGCTTTCTTGCACTCAGAGTGTGAAGAAGCGGCAATGCGTACCGCACTTAACGATGCAGCGCCGTTATACCGTGATGCACCGGAAGTGGCAGCCGCGCGCGCGGCGGGTGAAAACGTGATGAGTGACTTCCTGTATGAGTTATTGCCCCAGTTGGAAGAGAAACAACGTCTGCGCGCTGCGGACCTGATCAACAGCACATTGGGTAACGTGGGCAAGCATTTTTCCGAAACGCCGCGCACTGAGGCGGAGATTCTCGACTACGCAAAGGACATGGCAGAGATGTTCTGTGTCTGGATCAGGGAAAAAGGGGCGGATTTGCAGTAAAAGATGGCACTGGAAATCTCTGAAAGCGGTTAACAATCTCATTATTACCATTCTCATTAATCCACACCGCGAGTAAGCTCTATGAAAACCTTTTCACAGCTGGATGGAATGCTGGTCAAACGATACGGGAGAGTAAGATGGCAGTAAAAATGATTGCGGTGGATATGGATGGGACTTTTCTCGATGACAACAAACAGTACAACGCTCAACGATTCGCGCGCCAGTACGCCTTGTTGAAAGAGAAAGGCGTTCGTTTTGTGGTCGCCAGTGGCAATCAATATTACCAGTTACAACGCTACTTCCCGGATATCAAAGATGAAATCGCCTTTGTCGCCGAGAACGGTGCCTGGGTGTCAGACAGCAATGAAGAGATCTTCTGCGGCGAACTGGCACCAGAACGCGTCCATCAAATTTTGGATATTCTGGCTAAAGAGCCGGATATCAGCACCGTGGTGTGCGGTCGCAATGGCGCTTATGTGCACACCTCAATGCCGGAGGAAGTGATTGCGATGCTGGCGAATCACTATCATCGGCTGGAAAAGCGCGACAACCTCTACGATATCGATGACACCATCTTTAAGTTTTCGTTGAATCTGGCCCACGAAGGGGTGGATGCCCTGATGGATCGTCTGCACAAAGAACTGGGCGCGATTGAAAACATTATGCATCCGGTCTCCAGCGGCTTTGGTTTTGTCGATCTGATCATTCCTGGCTGCCACAAAGCGCACGGCATTGCGCTGCTGCAGGAAAAATGGGGCATCGACGATTGCGAAGTGCTGGCCATTGGCGACAGCGCCAACGACCTCGAAATGCTGCGTCAGGCGTGTTACAGCTTTTCGATGGCCAATGCAGCCGCGCCCGTGGCCGCTGTTGCGCGTTATAAAACCGACAGCAATAACGACGAAGGTGCGCTTAACGTGATAGCACGCTTGCTGGCACGCGAAGAGCCGTTTGGCTAATCCCTCGCGGCAGAGTTTATCGAACCAGATCTAAACTTTTAGCTGGGCGATCGATTCTGCCGCTACCTTTATCACCTCAGGCCTCACGTCTCGCTAACCTTTTTTCCATCCTCTTAATCAGCGGTGGCAAGAGTAATGCGCTGCCGGCAACCAGCACCCAGAATAGGATCGGCAGTGGCGCTGCTATCTCAAAAGTCATGGCCGAAACAAAAAAGGCGAGGGTGGTACTCAATGACATCAGCGCCGTTTGCAGGGACAGGAAACCAGCCCGACTGGTCTCATTTGGAAACCTCGTCGTCACACACGACACCACCACCAATCGTCCGTAAGCC
Organism: Pantoea sp. Taur; assembly: GCF_009830025.1. Lineage (NCBI taxonomy): Bacteria > Pseudomonadati > Pseudomonadota > Gammaproteobacteria > Enterobacterales > Erwiniaceae > Pantoea > Pantoea sp. Taur. The sequence continues at coordinate 202,614 of NZ_SZZZ01000001.1, read as the reverse complement.
CCGCTCAGAAACAGCCCCATAAATAATGCGCTGGCATGCAAACCTGTCACGGGAAGCAGCATGCTGACCAGTAATATCAGCGTTGAGACAACGGCTAAGGTGTAGCTGGACCAGTGAGCCAATAGTTTTCCGGTAAGCTTTGTCGCCATCAACCCAGCGATGCCACCGATGAAGAACAGCATTGGCAGCGAGGCGCTCACAGCCTGCATGTGTTGGGTCAATAAAGGCACTAAAGCAGGAATGATGAGCATAGGAGTGAATTGCGCGATGGCGTTCCCGCTGGCGAAAAACAGCCATTCTGGCGTCATTGTTATCGATGATTTAGGGGCGATTTTGCGCGGGGCATCAGGAATAAACCCGGCAATAAGAAGCAAACCTATCAGACACAGCAAACCAATGAGTCTCGTTGCGCTATACCAGCCGAAATGTGTGCTCAAAAACAGCATGGTCGGCATCCCTGCAATGCTGACCACAGAGAAAGCGGCAATGACGGTGGCAATCATCCGTGCTCGTAAGGCCGCTGGCGCGAGGCTGATTAATAAACTCATCCCCACACCCATGGTTGTTCCTCCCACTAAGCCCGCCATAAATCGTAGAACCAGCAGCAGGGTATAATCGCTCGTGAAGGTGATCAGCACCGTCAGAGCGCCTAAAAGCGCCATATTCCACAGTAAAAACCGTTTGGCGTTAACGCGGTCAATCCATTTCCAAATACATAACCCGGATAGCACTGAACCCAGGGTGTAAGTCCCCGTGACATAACCTGCATAAGTGACAGGCACTGAAAATTGAGACGCCATGTAGGCAAACAGCGGATTAAACATCATGTATTCGAGGGCATTCGTGAATTGAACAAAAGCGATAATCACAGCGATGCGGATCACAGCGAATGAACCTGATTGCGGGGTGAGGGCAGGCATAGTTTGCTCCATTAAGTTACAGGAGGCCTAGTCTATTGCCCGTGCATCATTATGATTAGAGCGATAAAGTGAGAGGATTAATTATCAAAAATGGGATAATCGATGCGCAGTATAATCGATTTAAATGTTTTGCGGGTATTCGTCACCGTTGCAGAGAAGGGCAGTTTTATCGGCGGCGCGCGTGCCTTGAATATACCTGCATCGAATGTGAGTCGCCAGATTTCGCAGCTGGAAGAACGATTAGGGATGCGACTCATACAGCGAAGTACGCGTCAAATGAAGCTTACTGAAGCAGGGCAGATGTTTTTTGACAGCATGCGACCACTGCTGGACTCGGTGAATGAGACGGAAGCCAGATTAAGCCACGCACAAACTGAGCCGGAAGGGCTGCTACGCGTATGTTTACCAAATGGAGTCGGGCCGGTGATTTTCGGCAATCTTTTGGCTGACTTTGCACTGCGATATCCCAGAATTGAACTCTATTGTACTACCAGCCTGCAGGGAGCAGAGGCACTGTGGGATGACTGCGATGTTGTCATTGATATCAGTCGCGGCACGCGCGCCAGCAGTGATGCCATAGCTCGACCGCTGGCTTCATTACCCTGCCACATTGTTGCGGCGCCGACTTTACTGCAAAAATACGCCAGACCAACGCAAACAGAACAATTGCTGGCTCTGCCCTGCATCACCACCGTAAGTGCACTTCAGGGGCAAGCGTGGCAATTTATAACCACTGGCAAAGGATTTCGACACATCAATGTGCTGAGTCCTTTCCGTGTCGACAGTGGTGAGATGGCGATGCAAGCTGCACTGAAAGGCATCGGGTTTGCCATCCTTTCAGCGCAGGCTTGTGAGCCTTATATTCGTAATGGGCAGTTAGAAGTGATTGAACTTGAACTCGCTCCCGCGCCCCTTGAGATTGCGCTGCTCTATCAGGAACGGAGTTTTCTTCCTGCAAGAAGCCGCGCGTTTATTGATTTCCTGCAAGAAGCGGTGCGAAATCAACGAGAAAAATAACCCGCCTCACGCATATCCTGCAGCAATCCAGGCCCGGTAGGCTGCCAGTTAAAGGTCTGGCGCGTCCATTCACTGGAAGCTGGGTTATCGATTGAAGCAAAGAACGCCATCCAGCCCAGCCACTCTTTCGCTTCTTCCATGCTCAGGCTTTTCACCGGCAGAGACAAACCTGCTCCAATGGTTTCGGCGATCTGACGAAATGGGATGCCTTCTTCCTGAATCGCATGCAAAATCGTGCCGGCTTCGGCGTGCTCGGCGGCGAGGCAGAACAACTCCGCCGCATCATCACGATGCACCGCAGGCCAGCGATTCGCGCCATCCCCGACATACACCGCCGCGCCTTTCTCTTTCGCCATATTAATGATCATCGGCACAAAGCCGTGGTCGCCTGCGCCGTGTACCGTGGGCGGAAGACGCACCAGCGAGACGCGCACCCCTTTATCCGCCAGCGCGAGCGCGGCGATGTTGGAGTCGGAACGAGGATGACCGCCGGAAACCGGTTGAGTCTGTTCAACCGCGAGACGTCCTGGCGAGACCAATGCAGTACCGGTGGTCACCACTAGCGGACGGTTTGACCCGGCAAGTACTTCACCCATCGCCAGAATCGCCTGCTGATCGATAGCCGCTGCGTGATCCATGCGGCTGAAATCATGAATGTATCCGGCATGGATCACACCGTCACTCTGTTCAACGGCGCTACGCAGGCTGGCAATATCTTCTAAATCGCCGCGCATCACCTGGACTCCCTGCTGGTGCAGCTTCTCTGCTGACGCGTCACTGCGTGCCAGTCCAAGCACGTCCACGCCGCGTGCCTGCAGATTTTTCACAATCGCCGAACCGATAAAGCCGCTTGCGCCGGTCACAAAAAGTCGCATATTCGTACTCCTATTTCTGGCTGTTGAAGCACTATGATAAAAGTCTGCGGCGCGGCGAAAAGTCGTGAGCTTATACAGGTATAGGCACTAACAGGATAACGCCATGACCCAACAAGACGACAATCTGCTCGGCAACTATCTGCGTGAACGACGTCAGCGACTGGATGCCGGCAAACTCGGCTATCCGTTGCTGCGGCGTCGTACGCCCGGATTGCGTCGGGAAGAGGTGGCGGTGCGCGCCTGCGTCAGCACCACCTGGTACACCTGGCTGGAGCAGGGCAGAGGCGGTGCGCCCTCCGAAGAGGTATTGGAACGGTTATCCAAAGCGTTGGAGCTAAGCGCCGCCGAGCGCGACCACCTTTTTCTGCTGGCGCAGAATCGTTTGCCGGGCGTCACCTGGCAGGCGGGCGTGGATGTTTCACCGTCGTTGCAACGCGTCCTGGATAGCATGACGCACACGCCCGCGCTGGTGAAAACCGCTGAATGGCAGGTGGTAGCGTGGAACCATGCGGCGACCAAAGTGTTTGTGGATTACGCGCAGCTGCCGCCGGAACAGCGCAATATCCTGTTGATGATGTTCAGCAACGAAGATATGAAAAAACGCCTGCCGGATTGGCATCAGGTCACGCGTAACATGGTGGCGAATTTCCGTGCCGACGTAGCACGCACCGGTGCCAGCGAACATGTGCGCGCGCTGGTGGAAGAACTTAGCGCGATGAGCGAAACCTTCCGTCTGCTGTGGCAATCGCAGGAAGTGAGCCAGCATGGCGAAGGGATAAAGCAACTGTGGCTACCGGACGAAGGCGTGCTGGAACTCGAATACAGCACCTTCGCGGTCGAGGGCAAGCCCGGCCTGAGCCTGGTGGTGTTTAATCCTCGCTTGCCGAGAGATCGTGAGACGGTGGAACGTCTGATGGCACGTCCGTAGCCGCGCGCAGGTTGGCGTCCATTGCATCCAGCGCCGCCTGATTCTCCAGTCCCCACTGGTACATCTGTTCGATTGGGGCTGCAAAGGTCTGTCCCAGCGGCGTCAAACGGTAATCCACTTTAGGTGGAATCACGTCATACACATGGCGGGCAATCAATCCGCGCTGCTCCAGCTCTTTTAATGTTTGAAACAGCATCTTCTTCGAAATTCCCTGCAGGCTGCGCTGCAACTCGCCAGTGCGCGCACGCTGTCCCGGCCAGTGATAAAGCGCGTGCAGCACCATGCTGCTCCACTTCAGCGAGAACAGGTCCATCAAGCGACGCGGCGGTGAGTCCGCATAAAAAACCAGTTTACCGTCAACCCAGGCTGGCATCGGCGTCCCTCCTTATGGTCACCAAATGGTGACTACTATCATTTTTGCACCACGTTGACTATAGTCTGCCGCCTTCAACTCAATAACGCCAGCACCTTGCGGAGGCACCATGAAAATCAACGCATTAGTCGCACACGACGCGGCAAAACCTTTAGTATCCAGCCAGATCGCGCTGCGTCCACTGCAACCGCAGGACGTGAAAATCGATATCCTGTACTGCGGCGTGTGCCACTCCGATCTGCATATGGCACGTAACGAATGGGCGGTGAGTCGTTATCCGCTGGTGCCGGGCCACGAAATCATCGGTCGCGTGCGGGAAACCGGCGCAGCGGTCACAAACATCAAGGTCGGTGATGTGGTGGGTGTCGGCGTGATGGTCGATTCCTGTCGTGAATGCCATTTCTGCCAGCAGCAGGAAGAGCAGTACTGCGAAGCCGGATTTACCGCGACCTATAACGGTATCGACAAACACACAGGCGACAGCACCTGGGGCGGCTATGCACAGAATGTGGTGGTCGATCAGCATTTTGTGGTGTCAGTGCCGCAGAACCTGCCGCTGGCAGGCGTTGCGCCGTTGCTGTGTGCGGGCGTCACCGTTTGGTCACCGCTGCGTCACTTCAAGGTGCAGGCCGGCGACAAAGTCGGCGTAGTGGGCTTAGGCGGGCTTGGGCATATGGCGGTAAAACTGGCGAGTGCGATGGGTGCGGAAGTGACGCTGTTCACTACCTCTCCGGAAAAAGGTGCCGATGCGCGACGCCTGGGGGCCAGCCGCGTGGTGGTCTCACGCGATGCGGAACAGATGGCAGCGGCGCGAACCTCTCTCGATTTCATTATCGACTGCGTGTCCGCGCCTCACGATCTCGATCCTTACCTCGCCACGCTCAAAACCAATGGTCGTTTGGTGCTGGTAGGCATTCCGGAACAACCGCATCAGGCACCTGACGTCACGCCGATGGTCTTCCGTCGCCTGAGCATCAGCGGCTCATCCATCGGCAGCATCAAAGAGACGCAGGAGATGCTGGATTTCTGCGGCGAACACAACATCACGGCAGATATCGAATTGATTGCGGGTGAAGCAGTCGAAGATGCATTCGCGCGCATGCTGAAAGGTGACGTGAAATATCGCTTTGTGATTGATATGGCAGCGACCCGCTGGTGATAAAGGTTGGCGATTTCAGCCTGAAATCGCCAGCTCAACATGACTTCAGTTGCATCCCCACGCACAGTGAGAAGTGCTGCACTAGCTGCGCCGCACTAAGATTGTCGTGATGCGATAACCCCGTCGCGACAATTTCCAGCACATTTTCGCCACAGGCGATATACAGCGGATCGATGGAAATAATGCTGCCCGCTGCGTGCTGATGCGACTGGGTAATCACGCGGCTTTTCCACACGATAAAACGCTCTTCTCCCATCAGGCTATACGCACCAGGCCACGGATAAGCAACGCCGCGAATCAGAGCATGAATCTCATCGGCAGACTGATGCCAGTGAATCTGCCCATCCTCAGGCTTTCGTTGTCCCGGTTCGCTGGCGAGATTTTCATCCTGCACGCGTTCAATCAAACTACCCGCCCGCAGAGCGCGCAGCCAGTTTGGCAACTGTTCACGCGTGGTGCGTACCAGTTTGCGATGTAATGAAAGCGCCTCATCTTCATCAGTGATAGCGACACGGCTTTGCGCCAGAATTGGCCCGCCGTCTGGCACGTCATTAATGCGATGAAGCGTCACCCCGGTTTCACGCTCATTGCGGATAATCACCCAGTTGAGATGCGCACGTCCGCGATAGGCGGGCAGCAGCGAAGCATGCACATTGAATGCGCCTTTTTTGGCGGTGGCAATCATGGCAGGAGAGAGCGCTTGTCGATAAGACAGGGTCAAAATCGCATCGGGTTGCAGCGACGCCACTTTGGCAATCCATTCCGGCGTGTTGATATCGTTCGGACAAAACACCGGGATCTGTTGCTGCAGCGCCATGGCCTCAACCGAGTCAAAGAAGCTGTTTTCCTGATGGGCGCCCGCGTGGGTGAACACGCAGACCACTTCAAATCCCACTTCCTGCAAACTCTCCAGCGCCGCGCATCCCATCTCATGATACGCACATAACACGACTTTCATTCTTCCGCCTGTGAACACTGATTAACGTCTGGTGCTTAGCATAGCAGGGGAAGATTATGCCTGGCTTAAACCATGCAGTTGATCGCTGTTAATTCGTCAAAGGCTTGTTTATGTCCTTAACTCTCCGCTGCGTCATTAGTGACTAACAATGCCGCAGACTTCTGCCATGAGTTATACGCTATCTGCAGTGCTTCTTTTAGGGAGTTGGGAACTGGCCAATCTGCTGGAACATGGCAAACCAATCTTCCATATGCCAGGTGGTGGTCACGCGCTCGCCGTTGAGCAAGTGGAATTCGTGCAGGCGCACGCTAATGCGACGACCGGTTGGCGCAATGCCCATAAACTCACCCTGGTGCGTACCGGTAATTTCTGCACGCACAGCAATCTTTCCAGGCTCCTGAAGCATGTCGTGCACGGTGATGTTGATATCCGGGAACGCGGCGATAAAACCTGCCAGCAGTGGCTTAAATCCTTCTGGTCCCGGCCCCTGACCTGGCGCCAGTGGGATGTCATCCCAGTCTTGTGTGACCGCCAGATCCAGCAGATCGGGATTTTTGTCACTAAAAGCGCGATAGAGGTTTTCTACCGCAGTACGTTCAGCTTGCAGGCGTTGGTTCAGTGGTTGTGTCGCAGACATGTTGGAAACCTTATTGGATTAGTTAGCGGTGCATCTCACCGGCTTGTGCAGTATTCCTGAATCTGACACTATCCATCCAACAAATGATTGGTATAGAGCATTATTCAAAATATGAATTTTGAAGGGTTCGATCTCAATTTGCTGGTGGCATTTAATGCCTTAATGCTGGAGCGCAACGTCACTAAAGCGGCGGCACTGGCTGGCGTAAGCCAACCGGCGATGAGTGCCGCGCTTTCTCGCCTGCGCCGTGTTTTTGACGATCCTTTGTTTATCCGCAGCGCAGAAGGCTTGTTACCCACGGCGAAAGCGCAGGAGATTGCGATACCGGTGGCCGATGCGTTAGGGCAGGTGCGTCATTTAATGAAGCCCGCAGAGGTCTTTGATCCCACAGCCAAACAGCGCAGTTTTACCCTGGGATTGACGGAGTATCCGATGCATGTGCTGCTGCCTGCGCTAACCAAAAAGCTCGCGGCGGTGGCACCTCATTGCACGATTCATGTGCGTTATTTTATTGATCGCGATGAGGTTGTTGCGCTACTCGATGCGGGCAAGATTGATATTGCCGTAGGCGTACCGCCAACCAAAGCAGAGAACCGAATTCTTTCCCAGCCATTGCTACGTGATGACTTTGTCACCTTAGTCGGGCGCGACCACGAAGCCGCGCGTAAAGGCATGAACCTGCAAGCGTTTCTCTCAATGCGCCACATCCTGGTGTCACCGGAAGGCAACCATTACGGCTTGGTGGACCAACAATTGCGAGAGCAAGGTTTAGCGCGCACCATTAGTCTGACGTTGCCCACCATGTTTACCGTGCCCGCGCTCTTGCCGGGAACGGATTATGTGGCAACGGTACTGCGCCGCGTGGGCACCACTTCATCCCGCCAGGGCGACATCATCATGTTTGAACCGCCGTTGGCGCTGCCCTCGATTCCATTTGATCTGCTTTGGCATCGCAGGACGCAGGACAGTGCGGCGCATCAGTGGTTGCGCGGTGTGATCGCGGAAGTCGGAGCAGCATTGTAGATCAAACCAGCGGCGGGTACGTGTTGCCGCTTTTGCATAAACCTGCCATGTTACTCGACACAATAAAAAACCAGTCCGCTTTGCAAACCCATTTAACATCAGACCAGGAGTAACAGCCATGCTGGGGATAATCCGCGTATTAACCCATCCAGATCAGCACTTTGTCGAAGAACATGGTCGGCTGATTCATCAGGAGTACGCTATCAACTCAATTAGCCGGGCGATCCCCGATCAGCACAAAGGCATTTTTGATGATGCCAGTGAAGCGCTGGCGGTGCCTAAGATCGTTACGCTCGGGCGGCAATTAGAGTCCGACGGCTGCAATGCGCTGTTTCTCAGCTGCGCCGCCGATCCCGGCCTTGCGGCATTGCGCGATGCCGTATCGATTCCCGTCATCAGCGCCGGTTCGGCATCGGCAAGTATTGCGCGTATGCTCAAGCGTCCTGTCGCGGTGATGGGGATTGGCGCGGCGGCCCCGGCGCCTTTCCGTCAGTTGCTGGGTGAATCCGTGCGCTACGCGCGTCCGGAAGGGGTGCTGAACACTACGGACTTGCTGAGCGCAGAAGGTCGCGCCAGCGCCCTGGCCTGTGCGGATAGTCTTTACCGCGATGGCATTGAAGTCATCGCCTTCTCATGCACCGGTTTTTCCACCATCGCGCTAGGCGACAGCATTCGCCAGCAGTTAGGGAAAGTGGCGGTGGATGCGGTGAGTGCGGCAGGCCTGTTTATCAGCCAGTTAGCCCCGCAATCCGCGCGATAACCTGCTCGCGCCGCTGCCCGGCGGCGCATAACATCCTGTAATCGTTTTTTTGTGATCTCCGCGATAAACAAATCCCGCCTCGCTCCGATAACTCCCTTACCAGAATTTACAAAAACAACATTCGCAGGAGAGGGAACATGGGGCTGGTATCCCGTTTACGTAATGTACGCATCACCCGAAAATTGTCAGCAGGATTTGGCATCGTGTTGCTGTTAGTGGCATTAGCCACCGGCATCAGCGTGCAGCGTTTCAATGCGATTCATGACATCTATCAGAAAACCAATCTGATCTACGACATCAACATTGAGGTGTTCCAGGCCAAAATTAACCGCCTCAAATACCTTTATGGTGATGATAAATCCGGCAAGGTGATGGCCGACTACGTCGCTCATGCACAGCAACTGAATCGCGAGGCTAAACAACTCTCCTGGACAGACAATGCCCGCGCGCTGGTGGATGAACTGGATACTCATCTCGCCAGCTTCCAAAACAGTATTGGCGCGATGACGCAAGCCACGCAGCAGCTAAATAGCCAGCGAGCACAGCTCGATTCCCTGAGCCAGCAAGACATGACCTCGCGCTATATGCAGTTGATCCGCACGCCAGTGACCAATCCAGAACTGACCAATCAGATCTATGAACAGCTCTTTGCCATTAGCAACGTGCGTGAAGAAGCCTGGGCGCTGCGCTTCAATGTCTCCGATACCCTGCGCAATACCTTGCAAACCCATTTCCAGCAGGCCGATCAGGGTATGAAAGCCTTGTTGGCTCAGCTGCCACCGGAACAGCAGGGCGGATTTACCGCGCTGTGGCAGGATACCGAACGCTTTAAAGATCTCAGCCTGCAAGCGGCGGACAGCTATGGTCAGCTGCGTGCTTCAGAAGACACGGTAAAAGTCGCGGGTGATAAGAGCAGTGCGGCGATCAAAAAGATCATTGCCATCGTCAAGGAGCGCAATGATGAACTGGCGAACGGTTCAGCAACGCTATCCCTGTTGATTGGGGGGCTGGCGATTCTGTTTGGCGTACTGGTAGCGTGGTACATCATCCGTCAGATTACGCGTCCGGTATTCCATAATCTTGAGCTGGCGGAGCGCATTGCCAGCGGCGATTTAAGCTCGCAGTTTACCACCGATCGTCATGACGAACTCGGCAAGCTGACCTCGGCGATGGGGCGGATGAACGACCGTCTGCGCAGTATGATTGGCGATGTGTTGCATAGCGTCAGCAGCGTGTCGCAAGCCGCTAGCGAGATCAATCAGGGCAACCTCGATTTGTCATCACGTACCGAGCAGCAGGCGGCGGCGGTGGTGGAAACGGCTGCCAGCATGGAGCAGTTAACGGCTACCGTTAAAAATAACGCCGAGAACGCGCGGCAGGCCAGCCAGATTGCCGCAGAAGCTTCACACAATGCGAATCAGGGCGGTAAAGCGGTGCGCGATGTGGTCAGCACCATGGGGGAAATCTCCGACAGCTCGAAGAAAATTGCGGATATCACCGCTGTGATCAACAGCATCGCTTTCCAGACCAATATTCTCGCATTGAACGCGGCGGTCGAAGCGGCCCGAGCCGGTGAGCAGGGGCGTGGTTTCGCCGTGGTCGCCAGTGAAGTGCGCAACCTGGCACAGCGTAGCGCCGGTGCAGCGAAAGACATCGAACAGTTGATCAGTGAGTCGGTGAGCCGCATCAGCAACGGGCATCAGCAGGTAGCGCGTGCTGGCGAAACCATGGATCAGATTCTCGGCAGCATTGCGCGCGTGAATGAGATCATGGAGGAAATTTCTGCTGCTTCCGATGAGCAGAGCCGTGGCATTGAGCAAATTGCCCGCGCGGTAGGTGAACTTGATACCACTACCCAGCAAAACGCCACGCTGGTTAGCGCATCCTCGCATTCGGCAAACTCGCTGGAAGAACAAGCGATGATGTTAGAGCGGTTGGTCGCGCAGTTCCGCTTGCAGGGGGCGGGGCGTTAAGTTTGTTCAAGGATGGGGCGGCCTGATAGCCGCCTTCTTTTTATAACGGCCTGCGGTGATCGTCTTTATTCAACGTCCACAGCGCGGCAAAGCTCACCAGCGCTGTGCCCATCACATACCAGGCCGGAATATCCGCATTACCGGTCTGTTTCATCAAACCGGTAATAATCAGCCCCGCACAGCCAGAAAACAGCGCATTCGACAGCGAGTAGGCTAACCCAAGCCCGGTGTAGCGCACGCGCGTCGGGAACATCTCCGCCAACATCGCGGGCCCCGGCCCTGCAAGCATGCCGACCAATGCCCCGGCCACAAACACCATCGCCGCTTTGATCAGCAAGCCGTTTAGTGGGTCCTGCAATACTTTCAGCAGCGGGAATGCCAGCACCAGCAACAAGAAGGTCGCCAATAACATCACTGTGCGTCGTCCTACGCGATCGCTCAGGATACCCGCAGGCAGGATAGTCGCCGCAAAGCCGAGATTCGAGATCACCGCAATCAGCAGCGCCTGATTGAAGCCGGTATGCAGCGCTGCCTGCAAATAGGTGGGCATGATCACCAGATAGGTATAGCCCGCTGCGGACCATACCATCAGTCGTCCGATCCCCAGCACAATGGCGCGTACAGTGGCACTGACCGATGCGCTTTCTGCATTGGTTGCTTGCTCAAACTGTGGAGACTCTTCTAAGCCCGACCGTAGCCAAAGTGCAATCGCGCCAAGAGGCAGTGCGAGCAGAAACGGGATGCGCCACCCCCAGGCCATCATCGCTGCGTCTCCGATGAGCAACGGCAAAACCGCCACCACGGCCACGCCCGCCAGTAATCCAAACGCCACGGTCAGAGACTGCCATGCTCCGTAAAAGCCGCGTTTGCCCGGGGGCGCAAATTCCGTCATCAGTGAAACTGCGCCGCCGTACTCTCCGCCAGCAAACAACCCTTGCAGGATGCGTAACACGGTAATCAGCAGCGGTGCAGCAACGCCAATGGAGGCATAAACCGGCACCAGACCGATCGCAGCGGTCGCGAGCGTCATCAATATCAACACAGCGATCAATACCGGCTTGCGTCCATAACGATCGCCCAACCTGCCGAACACTACCGCGCCTAAAGGACGAAAAAAGAAGGCCACGGCAAATGCCGCATAGGTCAGGATGAGACTGGTGAGGGCACTTTCGCCCTCAAGCTGGAAGAAGTTTTTAGCCATAAGCGTGGCCATAAAACCGTAAACGGCGAATTCATACCACTCAATAAAATTGCCGACGGATCCGGCAATGAGCACGCGCTTGTGTGCCGCAGAAAGAGACATGACGTTTTCCTATCAACAGGGGGCAGTGAACATCCTGCGTTCAAGCTACTGATGTGACAACCGCTGGCGCTAATCAGCTGCTGAAAATCGCTTTGGGTTCAAAGTTTTCACTGATTAAGTGGCTGACAAACAGGCTTCGTCTTACAAACCTTTTTCGTAATCAATCGCTTCCTTTATTTTTATCAAAGCCGATTGCAAATCATGCAAGCTTACAGAACCCAGCGCCAGCCGGATAGCCTGCGGCACGGTCGCCGAGGTACTAAAAGGTTCTGCAGTTGATACGGAAATTCGACTCTGCAGCAGGCGTTTTACCACGCGCTCCGCCCGAGCCTCTTCAGGTAACACAATCCAGATAAAATAGGCATTCGGATGTCCATAGCAGGTAAAATCCTGCAAGATTGTTCGCGCCAGGGTTTGACGTTGCCCGGCATCTCTTCGCTTCTCTTCCTCAAGTTGTGCGACGTATCCCTCTCGCAACCAGTCGCAGACGATGGAGGTCATTAATGCGGGCGTGTTCCAGCTAGTGGCGCGAATCGCGCGTTCCAGTGCATCATGATGTTCCGCAGGAGACACTACGGCACCGACTCTCAACCCCGTCGCTACGTTCTTAGAAAAACCAGTGACATATAACGTCCTTTCAGGGGCGTAATAGGCCAGGGGTGCTGGAGGTCGCGGCTCAAGATAGGCGTAAGCCGCATCCTCAATGATCAGTAAATTATATTTTCGGGCAATTGAACCGATAGTTTCTCTCTGATCGCTACTGAGCACCCAGCCCAGCGGATTATGCAATGTAGGCATGGAGTAAATGGCGCGAACCCGCCTGCTTTGGCAAACGGTTTCCAAAGCCATAAGATCAGGGCCAGAAGGATTGACGGGGATAGGGACGAGTTCCAGATGGTACAGGCTGGCCAACACTTTAAAGCCCGGATAAGTCAGAGCATCAACCGCGACAACATCACCCGGTCTCAATAAACCCATTACGGTTATCGCCAAACCCTGTTGCGCGCCATTGACCATCAAAACGTTTTCGGCTTGCGTAACAACTCCCATATTGCTCAGGTAAGAGGCAACCGCTTCACGGTCGTTCAAACGCCCGGCATAAGGCTGATAGCGCAATAACGATTCGATGTCACCGCGTGTCGCAAGTTGTCGCAGCGCACTGCGTAGACGGTCAGCTTGCTCTGGCAGGGAAGGGGTGTTGAAATTCAGATCTACTACATCTGGTGCAACTCGCTGTTGATCATCACCTGATCCCAGCGGGCGCAAAATTTCCCTGACAAAGGTTCCCCGACCAGTTTCACCCCTCACCAATCCCATGGCTTCCAGCTCACTGTAAATACGCGTTGCGGTGGCTAATGAGATAGCACGCTCGCTGGCGAGTGCTCTGTGCGTGGGCAATCGTGTCCCTGCGGGCAAATGGCCGAGTTGAATCGCGCTGGCTAATTCATCAACGATAACTTTATAGCGAGCCTTCATCCAATGTATCCATGACAATTTTTTGATTGTCATTAATGCTGTCATTTACGCTCTAAAGCGTCAACGGTGAGTAAGTTAACGAATCAAGGTGGCATTTATGGCAAGCAGCAGTAATACGAGGGTGTGTCACGCTAACCATTCTGGATTACAAGGATGGATGAGTGGATTTATTGGGATGATTATTTTTAGTGGGTCATTACCGGCTACGCGCGTGGCGGTACAAAGTTTTGATCCCTTTTTCCTGACTTTTATACGCGCTTCAATTGCAGGAGTGCTGGCGGTCCTGATCATTTTAGCCCTTCGACAACGCCGACCTGCGCCCGGACAGCTTTTTTCATTGCTGATTGTCGCGCTGGGTGTCGTGATAGGTTTTCCTTTGTTCACTGCACTGGCGTTACAGCATGTCAGCTCAGCACATTCGATCGTTTTTATTGGATTGCTTCCAATGTCTACCGCGCTTTTTGCCGTGATTCGTGGAGGCGAACGACCACGAAGAGCATTTTGGTTGTTTTCCACTCTCGGTTGTCTATTGGTGATGGGGTTTGCGCTGGTGCAGAGCGCAGCGGCATCACTGACCGGTGACCTCTTGATGTTAGCGGCGACGTTAGTGTGCGGCCTGGGTTATGCAGAAGGCGCAATGCTTTCTCGACACCTGGGTGGCTGGCAGGTTATATGCTGGTCACTGATCCTTTCACTGCCGATCATGTTGCTGGCAACAGTGATGACGGCTCCTCTCAGTTTTGAACCTGTTCAGGCGTCTGCATGGTGGGCTTTAGGATATGTATCGCTGTTCAGCATGCTGATTGGTTTCATCTTTTGGTACAGGGGGCTGGCAACCGGCGGTATCGCCAGCGTAGGACAACTGCAGCTGTTACAGCCTTTCTTTGGCCTGATTTTCTCAGCCTGGTTACTTCATGAATCCATTCATCCATCCATGCTGGTGGTGACGGCAGCCGTTGTATGTTGTTTGGCCGCTGCACGTAAATTTGGGCGGTAGCTTTACAAAATCCTAACGAACCTTGCGCAGTTGTTAAGCGCAAGGTAAATATTCTTAAAATAAACCGCTCCGCTCGCGGTTTTTCCCGTTAAACTGCTTTTCTTGTCGATCAGATTTTTCCAGTGAATGAATTATTACTCACCTGATGATAGCCATCTGAAGCGGCGTTCACAGCGCTTCGTTCGTCGTATGTTTATCATGCGCCAGCTTGGCACAATTTTATGTTTCTTCCCGATTCTCTCGGTATTGATGGAGAGGGACCGCGGTCTGGCGTTCAGCGCCCTGTTATTTATCAATGCATTTATCTGGCCGTGGGTGGCTTATCGCCGGGCATTGCGTGCCGAAGACTCCACCGGCACCGAACGGCATAACTTAACGCTGGACGCGGCATTTGGCGGTATTTGGGTAGCGCTGATGGCGCTTAGCCCATTGCCGTCATTTATCATTATGGCGGTGCTGGCCTCGGATCGTTATGCGGCAGGAGGCGCAGCGCAGTTAATCGCTGCCATGCAGGCTTTCCTCTGCGCTTTCGTGATGGTCTGGCTGGTGGATGGCGCGGGTGTCAATCTAACATTCAGTCCGCAAACCGTCTGGCTGACGTTACCGCTGGCAACCTGCTACATGCTGGTATTGAGCGTGACCTCTTACAACCTCACCTGGCAACTGCGTAAACGCAACCGGGAACTGGAGCGTATTGCGCTGATGGACCCCGGTCTGGAGATCCCTAACCGCCGGCTGTTTGAACGTCGTCTGGAGAGTGAATTTCTAAGCACGCGTCGTGGCGACAGTGCGGGGTATCTGCTGCTGATGGATCTTGATTACTTCAAGTCGGTGAATGATACCTGGGGCCATGAAGCCGGGGATTTTTTGCTGGCTGAAATATCAGCGCTGTTACGCAATCACGTGGGATTGCAGGATATTCCCGCGCGGTTCGGCGGTGATGAACTGGGCGTGATCGTGCACCATGCAACCGATGAGTCAGTGGTCGCATTGGCAAATCGCTTAAAGGAAAAAATCGCCCAGGTGCGCCTGCCAGCATCGGCGGAGTTTCGCTGCTCGGTGAGTATCGGCATTGCTTCAGCCGCCAACGCCGAGTCCTTGCGCCATTGGTTACGCCATGCAGATGAAGCGTTATACGAGGTAAAACGCGCCGGACGAAATGGTGTGCGGCTGTGGGTCCCGCCGCAACCACCGTTGGCCGGCGCCGCCTGATCAGGCAAACGTCGGTTCACAATTCACCGGGAAATTGAGTGAATTGGCCACATAACAGGCCTCATGTGCCTGATGATGTAACTCACGCGCGCGATCCGCATCTGCCGGATCGCGCAGCGTAATGCGCGGTTTCAGCGTGATTTGCGTAAAACGACCCCGAGCGCCTTCCACCATGGTGCCTTCCGCGGCATCCTCATAAGCTTCCACCACAATTCCCGCGTCCGCGCACAGGTGCAAATACCACAGTTTGTGACAGGCGGAGGCCGAAGCCAGCAATAACTCTTCAGGATTCCAGCGCGTGGCATCGCCACGAAATGCCGGATCGGCGCTCAAAGGCATCATGGGTTTGCCGTCTGCCAGCATCTCACTGTTACGATCGTAAGCGGTGTAAGAGGAGGTGCCGGTGCCGCGATTGCCGGTCCAGCGGACCGTGACCTGATAGTGGTGTTCCCGTGCCATAGCTGAAGTTCCTTTTGTGGGGTAATCGGCGGTCAGTTTACTGTGTTTGCTGGCGTGGCGGGAAGGCTCTGATCAGCCACCGCGCGTTAAATCCTCAATATCCAGCGTTTCAGTCTGACAAATAGAGATCAGGCTGGCGGCTTCATCACTTAGCCGTACAAAGGTATGGCGCATCGTACTGTCGATGTAAGCGCTGTCACCTTGTGCCAGCCGCAGCGGTGCATAGAGCTGCGTATGCAACATCACTTCGCCTGACAAAACATAAATGAACTCTTCACCGGCATGCTGAGACCAGGCTTCCGGCGGCGGCAACTCGCGCGTCTCAATTTCCATCACCACCGGAATCATCCCTTTCACCAGCAGTTCGGCAGCATGCACTTCATAACGAAAATAGGGGTTGGTAAAGGCCAATCCTTTACCGGCCAGTGTGTAAGTGCGGCGGCCCTGAATGGCGGTGCTCGCCACCGAAGGCAGGGGCAACTCTTCGGCGAACAGTTCGGCCAGAGAGTAATCAAACGCGCTGGCAATCTTGGCAATGGTATCGAATGAAGCGGATACCTGACCTTTTTCAATCTTCGAAAGTGTCGAAATCGACACGCCACTCAACTCGGCGACCTGCTCCAGCGTCAATTCTCGCGCCTGACGTATCGTTTTGATTCGCAGTCCAAAATCTTGTTCGCCGGTTAAGGCGGCGCCCAGCCCGGAGGCTTCATGCTGTCGGGTGGTTTTCATTGGCAATGATTCTTCTGCTAAGTGAACTGGACAGTTAATTTCTCACATATGATAAAAATTATCACATAAGAAAATTGTATTGGTCTAAATGTGAGCAGAGTAGCAGTTTAAAAGAAAACTTCTGGGAGCTGCTATGAACATAACCACCATCGCCAGCATTACGCTGCCCGCGTTTTACGATAAAGCCTGCAACCTCAACAACCTGCTGAGTTGGATGGAACAGGCAGCACAGGAAGGTGCCGACCTGGTGGTGTTTCCGGAGCAAGTTTTACAAGGCTATCTGCCGGATACGCTCAACTGGAACGGTGAAGCGGTGGCGTGGCAAATGGCGCAAGCCGAAGTGGTGACCGAAGGTGAAAGCGTGCAGGCCATGCAAAAGCTCGCTGCGCAACTGGGCTTGCATGTGGTTTTTGGCATGACCGAGCGCCATCCTGAACGTGCCGAAGTACTGTTTAACAGTGCGGTGCTATTGGGGCCAGACGGTTTGCTCGGCGTGTATCGCAAAGTGCATCAGCCGGGCGATGAGAAGCACGTCTACTATCCTGGCAGCGATTTTCCGGTGTTCAGCACGCCAATTGGCCGCATTGGTATGTTGATTTGCTACGACAAAGTGTTCCCGGAAAGCACTCGCGAGCTGGCGCTGAAAGGTGCGGACATCATGATCATGCCCACCGCATGGGGCTATGCCGGAGACGGCAGTGCAGGCGATGCCGATCCGATGGTGGATAGCTACACGCTGTTTGGCCGTGTGCGCGCACTGGAAAATCAATGCTGGATGATCGAATCCAATCTGTGCGGCCAGCACGGCAATCTTCACTATCACGGCCACAGCCGCATTATCGATCCGCTGGGAAATATCGTGGCCGACAGTGGCACCATGGAAGGCATGGCGATTGCCCGCGTCGAGGTGCAATCCGCCATTCTGCGCGCCCGCAGCAGCGACTATCTCGGCTATCACTTCCTGAAAGATTACGTTCCGGTGCAGGCCCCGCCTTCGCCGTTGACGGTTCACAATCGCCACGCGCGACCTTTGGGGGAAAACCATGAGTAAAGTTCTGGAAGCCGCTGGCATCCACAAAAGCTATCCCACGCCGGAGGGTGAGTTGACGGTGCTGCGCAACCTCAACTTCCATGCCAATCGCAATGAATTCGTCTCTTTTGTCGGGCCCAGCGGCTGCGGCAAATCGACACTGTTCAACATCATCACCGGGCTGCTGATGCCCGACAGCGGCAGCATTTTGCTGAAGAATCGCGAAACCACCGGCACGCCGTCACCGGAACTCGGTTATGTGCTGCAAAAAGACCTGCTGTTCCCGTGGCGTACGGTGATCGACAACGTGATCCTCGGTCTGGAAGTGCGCGGCATGCCCAAAGCACAGGCGCGAGCCAAAGCGCGTGAACTGTTCGAACTCTACAAAATGACCGGTTACGAGCAGAAGTATCCGTCGCAGCTTTCCGGCGGCATGAAACAGCGTGTGGCATTGATGCGCACCATGGTCACCAACCCGGAAATCATCCTGATGGATGAGGCTTATAAGGCGCTGGACTACCCGCTCAAAATCTCGCTGGAAAGTGAATTGCTGAGTGTGGTGAAAGAGCAGCACAAGACGGTGATCTTCATTACGCATGATATCGAAGAGGCGGTCACGCTGTCGGATCGTGTTTACGTGATGAAAGCGCGCCCCGGTGAAATTGTGCAGGAGATTGAGGTCGATCTCGGCACGGAGAGCCTGTCGATACCCGAACGCCGCCTGTCGCCGCGTTTCAATGAGTATTACGAGCATATCTGGCGCAGCATCGGCATTCAGCCTGAGCCGGTTAACTAACGAGAGGACGACATGACAATGAACTCAGTGTCTACACGCCCTACGGTTGCGGCGACGGCAAATCGCAGTTCGCGAGAAACCTTTTTCCGCTCAGCTAACGCACGTCGCTACACGCTGCTGTTCTTACAGGTGGCGATTGTGGTGCTGCTGTTGGGAGGGTGGGAGCTCGGTGTGCGCAGTGGCAACATCAACGCCTTCCTGTTCTCCAGCCCCTCGCAGGTATGGGAGGTGCTGGTCCAGCGCTTTCAGTCCGGTGAAATGGTGACTGATGTGCGCGTCACCGCCGTTGAAACCCTGGTGGGGTTTGCCGTGGGCGCGATTGGCGGCTCTATCCTGGGGTTGCTGCTGTGGTACTCGCGCTTCATCTCTGACCTTGCCGCGCCATTTATCGCCGCGATCGGCTCAATACCGGTGCTGGCGATTGCGCCGATGACCATCATCTGGTTCGGCACGGAGATGCTTTCCAAAGTAGTGATTGTGGCGTTTTCCTGCGTGGTGGTGTCGCTGACCACCTCTTATAAAGGCGCGATGCGCACCGATCCCGATCTCATCAACCTCCTGCGATCCTTCAACGCCGGACGCGGCACCATCTTCTTCAAGCTGGTGGTGCCATCCGCGATGTTGTGGGTGCTGTCAGGCTTACGCCTCAACGTGGGCTTCGCGCTGGTCGGTGCCATCGTCGGCGAGTACATCTCTTCAGATAGCGGTGTGGGTCACATGATCCTGCTGGGCAGTTCTAATTTCGGTATGAACATTGTGCTGGCTGGCATCGTGCTGGTCATGCTGATGATGCTGTGTTTCAACGCGCTGGTGGCATTTATTGAACGCCTCATTCTCTCCTGGGACAGGAAATAATCATGAAAAAATTCCGTTTAGCTACGATCTCTGCCGCAGTTTGTCTGGCTTCTCTGGTGAGTGCGCACGCGGCTGACACGCCAGTGCGCATCAACCAGGCGTTTCAATCGCTGCTCTATCTGCCGTTGTATGTGGCACAAGAGCAGGGCTTTTTTAAACAGCAGGGCGTTGATGTGAAAATCAGCACCGGTGGCGGCGGGGCGCAATCCTGGGCGGCGGTGATTGGCGGCTCGGCAGATTTCTCGATTCAGGATCCGGTGTTTGTGCCGAAAACCCGTGAAAACGGCGGCAAAGGGGTGGTGGTGGCCGGGGTACAGAACGCGCCAACCATCTTCATCTTCGGCAAAGAAGCGGCTTCTTTGCAGGACAATTTGTCACTGCTCGCGGGCAAACGTGTGGTGACCAGCCCGCAACCGGATACCACCTGGGCGTTTATGAGTTATCTGATCAAACAGAACAACCTCAAAGACGTCAAGCTGGTGCATGTGGCGATTGGCAATGAGATCCCGGCGGTGGCGGCAGGTCGTGCAGATTACGCGTTAGCGGCGGAGCCACAGGTCACCATGGCCGAAAAGCAGAACGGCTTGCATGTGGCTTACTCGTTCTCAGCCGCGCAATCCTGGTATCCGTTTGCCTTCTCTAGCCTGACGACCACACAACAATATATTGATAAGAATCCACAGGCCGCGCAGGCCGTCGTGACCGCCTTTGAACAGGCCTCACGCTTTATCTACAAGCATCCGGCTGAGTCGGTGACCATTGCACGTAAATACTTCCCGGCGTTGCCCGAGGAGGTGGTTAAAACCGCAGTGCAGCGTGAAATCGATGCCAAAGGCTATCCGGAGAACGTGCTGGTGTCGCAGAAGGCCTGGGATAACAACATGAACATCGCGCTGTATGCCAAAAACATCAAAGCCTATCCCTCTGAAGCCACGTCATATCAGAACAACGTGAACACGACGCTGGCGACTAAGGCCAAAGAAGCGGTCGATGCGATGGGCGATAAATAAGCCATCACCGACTGTCGCCAGGTTACGGGCGTACCACTGTGCGCCCGCATTAAAAGAGGAATGATTATGGATGCACTGACACTTCGACTGGCATTGATACAGCGCCATTGCGCGGCTGATGCGGTTGAGCTGGAACACCTGCTCTCCGATTGTGAAGTGCGTGCGGCGGGCGTTAGCGCCTTTGCTGCGCAACATTTCGCGCCAACGCTGCTGCCGGCAAACGCCTGGGTTTCCGCTTTGCAGCCGCCGCTGGAGTTGCCCCATGAGTGAGTTGATCGATGCCTCGATGCTGACGCTGGCACAGCAGTTGCGCACACGGCAGACCAGCGTGCCAGAGCTGGTCGAAGCCTGTCTGGCGCGTGAGGAAATCACACGCGATCTCAATGCTTTCAATGAGGTCTATGTGTCTCAGGTCCGTCAGACGGCCAAAGCCAGCCAACGTTTACTGGAACAGGGTTACGATCTGGGCCCGCTGCATGGCATGCCGATTGCCATTAAAGCCAATATCGATTTGGCCGGTGAGGAGATGCACGCGGGCAGTCAGATACTCAGCGGCAATATCGCCCAGCGTGATGCGGTGGTGGTGCAGCGTCTGAAGCAGGCGGGCGCGTTAATCATCGGCAGCACCAACATGCATGAATTCGCATGGGGCGGCACCACCAACAATCCGCACTACGGTGCCAGCAGCAATCCCTGGGATGATGCCCGCATTCCTGCCGGTTCCAGCGGGGGTTCGGGTGTCGCCGCCTCGGTGCGCAGTGCGCTGGCAACGTTGGGCACCGATACCGGGGGATCGATTCGTTTACCGGCTTCGATGAACGGGATCACCGGTCTGCGCCCGGGCGTGGGGCGACTCTCCACGGAGGGCATTTTTCCTCTCGCCACCAGTCTTGATACCGTTGGGCCGCTGGCTCGTTATGCCGAAGAGTGTGAAGTGCTGTTTAATGTGCTCGACGGCAAAACACAGCCGCTGACAGCATTACCGGAACTGGCCGGATTGCGTATTGGCTTACTGCCGGATGTGCAACAGCAGGTGCAGCCTGATGTCGCGACTGCCTATGATCAAATGGTGCAGTGGTTGAGTGCGGCGGGCGCGCGTTGCCAGACGCTGAGTTTGACCGGGCTTGAGCAGGCGGTGAATGCGCTGGTGCTAATCAACCTTGCGGAACCGGCTTCATTGCATGCCGCCTGGCTTGCTGACCGTCCGCAAGAATACGGTGCGGATGTGCGAAAGCTGCTGCAAGCGGGACTCGCCATTAGCGCAGTGGAGTATCTGCAGGCACAACGTTTCCGCACCGGGTTACGCCAGCAGTTGTTGCAGCATTTGAATCAGGTGGATGTGATTCTGGTGCCGACGCTGCCATTTACCGCACCGCATAAAGGACTGGAAGCGATTCAAATGAGAGACCGCGAAGAGAGCGTGTTGACCGGCAACATGCGTTACAACGCGCTGGCAAGTCTTTCAGCACTGCCCGCTATCAGTCTGCCTGCCGGGTTTGATCATGCAGGGATGCCCATTGGCATGCAGCTCATTGGACGTGATGGCGCTGAGCGCAAACTGCTCGCTTTTGCGCGTCGATTCCAGCAGGAGCACGATTATCATCTGCAAACGCCAACCCGGCTACGTGCGTGAAACCCATTCCGCTGCGCGACCTGTTAATCCTGCTGCTAGTGGTCAACGGCTGGGCTTTTAACGTTATCGCCATGAAGTTTGGCCTGATGGAACTGCCGCCGCTGTTCATGCTGACGCTGCGTTTTGTGCTAGTGGCGGCGCTGTTGCTGCCGTTTCATCGCCTGACGTGGCGTCAGCTACCTGGCATGATGCTGCTGGGATTCACCTTTGGCTTTGTGCATTTCGGGTTAATGGTGATTGGCATGCAAACCACCGATGCGGGCACCACCGCCGTGTTTATCCAGATGGGCACGCCGATCGCCATGCTGCTGGCAGCATTCTGGCTCAAAGAGCGGCTGCGCTATCAGCAAATCGGCGGCGTAGTGGTGGCGTTTTTGGGCGTGATGATTCTTGCGGGCAGTCCGGCGCTGTCGCACTGGCAAAGCATTATGTGGTTATTGATGAGCGCCTGTGGTTGGGCATGCAGCACGGTGCTGATCAAGCGTTTGCCGCCGATTGCACCGCTGGCGATGACGGGATGGCTGTCACTGTTTGCCATTCCATTGGTGGGGGTGAGTTCGCTACTCACCGAGCAGCACCAGTTCACTTTGCTACTCGCAGCGGGTTGGCGCGGTTGGCTCGGGGTCATCTACAGCGCGCTGGGTTCGTCCATCCTCGCTTATTCATTGTGGTACGGCCTGCTGAAACGCTATCCCGCCAGCCAGATTCTGCCCTGGTCACTGCTCAGCCCGGCGCTGGCATTACTGATGGGCGTGGCAATTCTGCATGAATCGCTGGATCACAGCAAAGTGATCGGCACGCTGCTGATTGTAGGAGGGATATTGCTGGCAGTGGTACGAGGCACAGTCATGAAGAAGAGGGTGGTCGTGTAATTGGGATTTTTCAGCCGGAATGCTGAGAACTCGTTATGTAAGAGGGTTATATCGGCATATCACTCAAACCTGCTATGCGGCGTGCAAGGCGCGCACGTTAGCTCAAAATCGCGAGTTAATCCCCTATCTTCCTGATTATTACTCTCCTATTTAATTAATTCCTTCAATACAACACTTCATTAATGTCTGGCACTAATTTTAATAAATGACTGCTATTAATCTGATTCGAACAGAAAACCCTTCACTATTTTTGTGTAAACAGTCACAGTATCGACCAATTAAAATGAAAGCGAAAAGTAAAGAAGTAATGTGAAGGTTATTTGACTATATAACCTTTTGACAAATAAATATACCAGCAATGCATATAAACCCCGTTGCTTTTGAGCGTAGAACATCAATCAAGCATAAACAACTGCAACTCAACATAAGTGTATGTGAGACGTGACATGTATTCTAACGCGATATGGATCATGCTGGAGAAGTCAGTCAATATTATCGGACTGATATATATCAATTCGTTAATGGCTAAATACATTGGCCCGGATAACTTTGGCAAGATAAACATCGCCACCTCGCTGTTTATCTTTGTACAGACGTTGTCATGGTTTGGTGGTCAGAATATTATTTTTAAACGCATGAGTGAGAGAGCCCGTTCAGGTATCTCTTTGGCGATGCACACGCAGAATCAGAGGCGTTTTTTCTTTCTCATCTCCTCAAGTGCAGTACTCACGTATCTCTACTTCTTTACGGATCTCACGGTATTTATCTTTGGCGTTGCCAACTGCATCGCGACGTATTACATCGTGATGGACTTCTTTTCGATCTATAACAACACTCAATTAAAATCGAAGATAAATACGATTACCAATGTCATCGGATTGTCTTTGGCACTGATGGCCAGATTCTACATATCTCACTTTGAACTGCCGATTTACTATTTCACGATACCTATCATCATTATCCCTCTGGTCCCTTACGTCATGCGCCTTGTGTACTTTAGGCAGACCACAGCAGTCAATGAAAGTAGTAAAGGTGCTGTGATGTATAACCGTCATATGTTGTATACCGGCGGGGCCTTAATTCTGTCGAGCATATCAGCGGATATCTACACGCAGATTTCGAGTATTTTTCTGGCTAAAATGATCTCTTACTCAAATCTGGGAATCTATAGCGTTGCGTTAACCATAGGAGGCGCCTGGTCATTTATCGTATTGGCATTAATAACGAGTTTCTTCTCAAAGATTTACAATGAAAAGAATCAACCTGCTGTAGATGAATTACTAAGTAAAATCAACAGGATTGTTATCCTGCTGTCTCTTGTTGTGTTAGGTGGGTTCTATCTGATTGGTGATGACTTTATCCATTTGCTTTATGGCAATAAGTATATGGAATCTGCCGAAATTATACCCATCATCATTATTGGCACGATGTTCTCGTCACTGGGAACGATCTGCTACCGGTATATGATCAAAGAGTCCGGATACAACTACCTGGCTAAGAAGATGTTTTTATGTTGTGTATTAACCGTGCCATTTTCCTGGGTCATGATCCGTTCCTTCGGAATTAATGGCGCTGCATACTGTTTTTTGATTGTTGAAATTTTGTCTTGCACGTTACTGAATTACTTTTTCAAGAATAGAACAATCATCAAAATGCACCTCAACATTTTTAAAATGAGATAATTTCAATGAGAATGATAAAACACACAGTTAAGTCAGCTCTGAAAATTAGCGCTAATATTTCACCAGAATTCTGTGCTAAAGCCCACTACTACATAAAATTTAAGAAGAAACTTAATTTAACTAATCCTACCAATTTTAATGAAAAGATTCAGTGGCTCAAGTTCAATGAGCTGAACAATGATATCTACACTCGCTGCGCGGATAAGTATAAAGTCAGAGAATATATTTCATCCAAAGGCTGCGGTGAAATTCTGAATGAGCTTTATGGCGTCTACGATAGTCCTCAAGATATTGACTATGCTGCACTGCCTGAAAGGTTTGCGCTCAAGTGCAATCATGGTGCAGGCTACAACATCATTTGTAGTGATAAATCCTCATTAGATGTTGATAAAACCAACCGGCAATTGAGCAAGTGGTTAAGTGAGGATTTCTCATCACATTTTATTGAGCCACAGTACCGAAAGATTGAGAGAAAGATTCTCTGCGAGAAATTTATCGAGAATGAACGCGGTGGTTTTCCAGACGACTATAAGTTTTACTGCTTTAACGGTAAACCCTACGCCGTCATGGTTTGTGTCGGCCGTGAAAAAGGCACACCTAAATTCTATTACTTTGACATGAACTGGAATCCGCTACCCTTTGAGGATACGGTGAAGTTGATTAATAAGTATGACCTGCCAGAGATGCCTGATGGCTTTGTGAAAATGAAGCAGTATGCAATGAAACTGGCGAGCGATTTTAAATTCGTGCGCGCTGATTTCTATCTTCTCAATGGCGAAGTCATTTTTGGCGAACTGACATTTACGCCTTCAGCAGGACTGGATGTCTCCCTTCAGGAAGCGGATGTCATTTTGGGCGGGCAGCTGAGGTTGTGATGGGTGTGCATGGAGCGCCCCAGACAGAGTAGAGTTAACTCTGGCAGTTGATGGATAGTGGTTCGGGGATTGAGGGCGGCATAATGAAGCACTCAATCCCTTTTCATTTATTGATTCAGTTCCTGCAACAGGCGTGTATTCATGTACAGCTTCTCGCGCCCATAACTTTTCTCTTCTAATACGCCGATTCCCACAAGCTGTTTCAAATAAGCGGATGCCGTTTGACGTTTAGCGGTAGCCAGTCGCTGTACTGCATGGTAACAATCCAAAAAACTATTTGGTGAGGCACCATAGGGGTCCCATTGATGCTGTTTGTCCTGCATTAACGCCAATAACCCGTTCTCAATTTCCGTTTCATGAAGTAGAGGCTGATCGGAATGTAACACCACGGCCTGACCGTGCAGCTAGGGCAAGGAGGCGGCAACGGTACGGTTGTTCTCCAGAGCGGGACGCCAGATGGCCAGCATGTCGATGTCACCCTGATGTAACGCCTGTCAGAGAAGTTTGATGGCACTACTATTTGCCATGGCTGTGTAAGTAAATCCCTACCGTTTAATCAGTAACTGTTGACTCAGAATGGTCTCACCTTGCGTTTCGATCAGCACGCAATAAAACGTATTTTGTTGTTTATTCTGGCTGACTGATGAGGTTGACTTTGATGATTCGTTACGCGGGTGAAAAAATAACGGTAGTATTACTGGATGACCACCCGATGATTCGATTATCACTGGAAATGGCAGCCAGCCACTATCCCGATATGCAGATCACCGGCAGCTTTTCCCATAGCCACGAACTCTTATCATGGTTGCAAAAGAACGCTGCTGATGTGCTGGTGCTGGTGCTGGATTATATTTTGGGTGGCGATGAGCTTGATGGTTTGTCGTTAATAAAACAGATCTTATCACGCCATCCAACATTAAAGATTTTACTCTCGTCCTCCATGGAAAGCCTGGCGGTAATACGTGCCGCCTTTATGAGTGGAATCAAAGGCTATATTTCTAAACGTGAAGAAGCGCAGACGTATTTTGAAGCCATCCGTGTGATTGACAGAGGGCTGCGCTTTATTCCAGATAACATTGAAAGTGAATTAAGCAAAATACCGGTGCGAAAGCGCGATGGCGCGGTATTAGATGGGCCGCTGTATCACGCCAACGGCGAGAAGCTTTCGCGACTGGATACGCTGTTATCGCCGCGTGAAGCGGAAGTGATCCGTTGTTTCCTTGATGGCATGCAGGTAATTGAGATCGCAGAAAAATTAAAACGCAGCCGTAAAACCATCAGCGGGCACAAGCAATCGGGGATGAAAAAACTGGGGCTGACCACCGATTTAGAATTGTTTAAATACCGCGATCATCTTTTCTAACATTCAATTTTTTATTCCATTCAGCAGAGACTGGATGGTTTTACGTCAATCAGGAAGTATACACCTTATCAACACCTTGGGCGCGTCACCTTTAAAGGTGTACCGCCGCAAAACAAAGGTGAGAATCAAGTGCGTATGTCAAAGCAGTGGCAATGTATTACAGGGCAACAGCAATGCCTTAGCCGCAGTCACCGCCAGCCATGACTCGGTACTCACCGGTAACAACCGCACTGACACCACCAGCCGCATCGCACTGGCATTGAACAGTGGTTCCTCGCTTGCAGGTACGATGACCGGTTTAGACAGCTTCAGTATTGATGGCAGCGGTGGCGGGTTCGTTGAGGCGTCGGCACAGTTGAGCACGCTGTGGGCGAAGAGTGATAGTTTCCGCTTTGATAATGGCCTGGCTGCCCGTAGCGGTTCGGTACGCTCGCAACAAGTTGCGCTGCACGGCGTCGTGGGCAAGTCACTGACCTTATCCCAGGGGGCGCAGTCAACGCCGTGGGTACGGTTATCAGCGATTCAGGAGCTGGAAAACAACAATCGCATGACCCTTAACGATCAGCGTTTCAGCAATGATCTGGCCGGTACGCGCGCAGAGATGACATGGCGGATGCCTGCTCAGCTTCAACCTGATCTACAGCTTTATACCGAAGCAGCGACCAGCAAAGCACGGCATATGAACAGCCCTTAGAATGCGGCTTTCGGTGTGCGCTGGAGCTGGTAATCACAGATATCTGGCGGCATCTTGTCGCCGGAATTTTGCTCAACAGATAAGTACTCTCCTACAGCCGGTACAGTGTTCGCGGGCTAAGGTGATAAGCATGCAAGGACGTTTATTCACCCTCTGAAAGGAACATCAGTACGCCATGAAAACCGCCATTATGATCGATGACCACCCAGACCACTGCCGCGAACGCGTGATGGCGTTGGAATACAGCGGCATCGCCGTCTTAGCTGAATGCTTGCCTGTGGTTGAAGGGCTGGATCAGGTTCAACGACTGTGTCCGGACTTGCTGGTGGTCAATCTCATCAACAACCTTGAAGGATTAACGCTGCTGTCCGCATTTCGCGCAGCGTTGTCTGGAAGCGGGCGCCGATGGTTATGTCATCGCCTCGGATCAACTCAGCGAATTCAAAGAGGCGGTGCGCATGGTGATGCGTGGTTACAGTTTCGCCCCAGCGCAGGATTTTCCGCCGGCAGCCCATCGTCGCCATGGGGCCAGTGATGAGCAACGCTTACGCATGCTCTCCGCGCGCGAAATGACGGTGTTGATTTTGCTGGCAAAAGGCATGGGCAATAAATAGATTGGTGCGCAACTGTCGCTCAGTGAAAAAACCGTCAGCACCTATAAACATCGCCTCAAAATAAAGCTGAACATCACCTCATTAGTGGAACTCATTGACTTCGCGCGGCGCTATCATCTGCTGTAGCAGCACTCACAGTCTTAATCAGAACTCTTCCAGGCAACGAACAGCATGACGGTGTGCCGTGTGTGATTGATGAATGGGTGATGGACGAAACCCCATTACAGCAGCCAATCAACAACCATTCATCAACAGCCCGCAATCAGTGGTGCGCCTCAGCGAATAGTGCACGAATTCAAACAAATTTATCGGTAACGTACTCAGCTTCATCCCTTTTCGGAACCACAGTTGTATGAAAACTCTGTCAAAGCTAGTTATCACTTTAGGCCTGTTTTTAGCCGTCAGCGCTCAGGCTGAAGCACAAGGATGCCTGAAAGGCGCGATGATTGGTGCCGCAGCGGGGCATGTTGCGCACCATGCCGTGATGGGCGCGGTAGGGGGCTGTGTCGTGGGTCATCACATGGCCAGTAAGAAGCAAAAGGAAGCTGAAGCAAAACAGCAGCAACAAAAGTAATTGGCAGATAAGCGCTTCCGGTTTAACGTGCTGACTGCAGATTAATCCGGAGGCGATGAGCATCATCGCCGCACATCAGGAATAGATCCCCCATTATGATCACTATCGAGTCCGCTGACCCCCTCGCCCCTGAATCCCAACGTCTGATTGAACAACTCTCCACAGAGTTGGCGGCCATCACCGGGAACAACGGAAAGAGCCACTTTAATGCTGAAGCCTTGAATGAAAGACGCTCCATCTGGGTGTTAGCAAAAGATCAGCAGGGGAGAGCGGTAGGATGTGCTTCACTGCGGCCGCTATCGCATGACATCGCAGAACTAAAACGCATGTATTCGGATCGCAGCGTATACGGCGTGGGGGCGGCGCTGTTAGAACATTTGCAGCGGTGGGCCGTGAGTGTAGGCTTCGAAGAAATTCAGCTTTCAACACGCGCCATCAACACTCGCGCCGTGGATTTTTATCTTAAACACGGCTTTAAGCAGATTGAAAACTACGGCCCGTATGTTGGTCGCACCGAATCCGTTTGTTTAAGCAGAACACTCTGATCTCACCTTATCTATTCGCATCCCACGTCCACATCATCTGCGAAATCGCCTGGTTAAGTTCCTCAATGCTGGCGCCGTCGCGTGCCTGAATCGATAAACCAAACATAAAAGTGCTGAAAGATGCCGCCAGCGCGCTGACATCAACATCCGGCCGCAACTCGCCCGCGGCAACGGCACGCGCGATCGCGGCGGTGATTCCGGCTCGGGTACGCTTGCGCGAGCGTGTCAGCGGTTCGGTCACGGCGGCATGTTCGGCGGAGGTGGCGCTCATGGCACCGAGGCCAACCATACATCCGGTTGGATGGCCTGGCTCGCACTGCATCTGCGCTGAGCGTCGCAACGAGGTTTCCACGGCTTCACGTCCCGTCAGATTCGCATCCCACAGGAATTCCGTTACCTGACCAAAGGTCGCGAGATAGCGCTGCACACACTCACGAAATAATGCCTCTTTCGAACCAAACGCGGCATAAAAACTGGGTGCGGAAATGCCGTTGTTGATGCTGGCTTTGAGCTGGGTAAGCGAAGTCGATTCGTAGCCCTGTTGCCAAAATAGATACATCGCCTGTTCAACCGCCTGATCGCGATCAAATGTTCTCGGGCGTCCCATCGTCGCCATCGCTTCCTCCTGTCTAATGCGTGCAGCGGATTACTATACTAAACGATACATAACTCGTTGACAAAGCGAACCTGCCTGATTAGTGTATCGATCGTTACATAAATCCAGATCGCTCTCATTAACTTTAACAAGGCGACATTGCACGCCTAAATATATACCAGTCGATACATAAATGATTTCAGAAGGAATTATGGAAAAAGAACTCGCACTCACTGAGCAAGATGCAGCAACAGAACGTCTGCCGATATCGGCTCTGCTGGCGCTGGCGATGACAGGCTTTATTTGCATCATCACTGAAACCTTGCCCGCCGGGCTGTTGCCGCAAATGGCGGCGGGACTGAGCATCTCTAATGCGCTGGCGGGGCAGACGGTCACGGCTTATGCGCTGGGCTCGCTGATCGCCGCGATCCCATTGACCATCGCGACACAGAGTTGGCGGCGCAGAAATGTATTGCTGCTGGCTATCGCCGGGTTCCTGATTTTCAATTCTATTACGGCGCTGTCCGCAAACTACTGGCTCACGCTAACGGCACGCTTTTTTGCTGGCGTAGCCGCGGGATTGTCATGGAGTCTGCTGGCGGGCTATGCCCGCAGGATGGTGGCGATTCACCAGCAGGGCAAAGCGATGGCGATCGCCATGGTGGGCACGCCCATTGCCTTGTCACTGGGCTTGCCGCTCGGCACCTGGCTGGGTGGCGTGATGGGCTGGCGCAGCGCCTTTGCGGTTATCTCTGCCTTAACCCTTGTGCTGGTGGTGTGGGTGCTGGCCAAAGTGCCTGATTATCCGGGGCAATCGCGCCATGAATGCATGCCGCTGTTAAAGGTGCTCACCACGCCAGGTGTGAGACCCGTGCTCAGTGTGGTGATCGCCTGGATGCTGGCTCACAACATTCTCTATACCTATATCGCTCCGTTTCTGCAGTTGGCGGGATTGGGTTCTCAAGTGGATGTTGTGCTGCTGGTGTTCGGGCTTTCCGCGCTGCTGGCGATTGCTGTGATCGGGCGGCTGATCGATCACCACTTACGCAGCAGCGTGCTGGTAAGTCTGGCTGTATTTGCCCTGGTTTCATTGGGATTTATGGGCTTTTCGCACATTCCAGCGGTGCTGTACCTCGGCGTGGCAGTGTGGGGATTGACCTTCGGCGGGGCAGCAACGCTATTGCAAACGGCGCTCGCGGATACCGCTGGAGAGGGCGCAGATATCGCACTTTCCATGAACGTGGTGGCGTGGAACGGCGCGATTGCTGCGGGCGGCATCACGGGCGGTATTTTGTTGAATCACTGGGGCGCCCAGTCGTTCCCACCCGTTTTGCTTGTGCTGCTGGCAATCGCTTTTCTCATCACTTTGCGGGCTCGCAATCACGGCTTCAGTTCCGGCGCGCGCACCGGCCATTAATCACGCCTCCTGCGCTGGCTGCGTTCAGCGCTATCAACAGGGTAACAAGATGAATATTGCAATTATCGGTCTTGGTGCGATGGGCAGTGCTATCGCACAACATTTTATCGCCGCAGGGCATCAGGTTTCAGGATGGAGTCGATCCGCTCGTGAAGTGCCGGGAGTCACAGCACTCACCACCGCCGTTGAAGCTTTTCAGGCTGATATAGTGCTCACGTTGCTCTCTGATGATGGGGCGATTGAGGATGTGATCATCAATGATGATCTGCTCAGCCAGGCCAACCCGCATCTGGTGCACATCGTGATGTCGACGATTTCGGTGGCTTATTCTCATGAGCTGGCGCAGCGCCATCAGGCGGCGAGTATTGCTTATATCGCAGCACCGGTGTTGGGAAGGCCGGACGTTGCCGCGCGCGGCGAGTTAAATGTGCTGGTAGCCGGAGAATCGTCAGCGCTTAGCCGAGTGGAACCGGTATTAGCATTGATTGGTAAACGCATCTGGAATATGGGCGAAACACCGGCCGCGGCTCATGCGGCGAAAATTGCTTGTAACATGATGATCACCATGGCGATTGAAGCAATGGCGGAAGCCGTGGTGCTCACCGAAGCCAACGGGCTGGAACGTGAACGCTTCTTTGATCTGATCCTCAATACCTTATTTGGTAGCCGGAGCTATCAGGTCTATTCCGCCAACATCATGCAGGAGGTGTATGAACCCGGCTTCAAGGCCAGCCTCGGGTTAAAAGATCTTCGTTTGGCGCAGGCCGCTGCCGCCCACGCTAAAGCCGAACTGCCGATGTTGCAGGCGGTGCATCAGCAAATGCATCGGGCGGTAAACGCCGGAGGCGGCGATCGTGACTGGTCGATCATGGCCGACTATACGCTGCGGTCAGCTGCATCTAAGTCGCCGACAACGTGAAATCCGTTATGATGCAGCATGTGAACTGCCCTCAAAAAACTGGCACAGCAGCTGCCAAAGGTGCTGTGCCGCTGGGGTAAAGCGGTGGTCGGCGCTGCGTAACAGATGGCATTGGCTCTCGCGGGCGATGCGATGATTGATCGGCACCGCGATCAGATTACGCGACGTCAACGCGTCTTCAACGACTTTGGTGGTCATAAATGCAATGCCCATTCCCGCCTGGCTCAGCGCAATCGCACTGGAAAACAGGTTGCAGCTGTAGGCGGGCGTGAACACCAATCCCTCCTGATTAAACATGACGTTCATATAGCTCTGAATACCAAAGTCTTTATCCATGCCAATCAGTGGATATTCAGCAAGATCGCTGACATCCACCTGTTGATACAATCCGATGGGGTGGTCACGATGCACAATGGCGCAGATGGGGCCGCGCAGATAACTGTGACACTTCACGCCGGGCGGACCGAGGGGGCCAAAACCCACGGCCATATCCACTTCGCCACGAGTGATCAGGCTCACCGTGGTTTGCATATCGCCCGATAAAATATCGATGAACACTTCAGGATAGCTTTGCGAAAAAGGCCGCAAGACATACTTCACCACCTCATCGACCATCCCCTGGCCGACACGCATACGGATCGAGCCGCCGCGTTTATGGCGCAAATCGCGCAGACGTCTTTCCAGGTGGCTTCTGCGTTGATGCGTTTGCGCGTAATCCTCAGCCAGCAATTTCCCCGCTTCGGTGAGCACCACATTGCGTCCGCGCCGCTCCAGCAGTGGCAGTTGCATATCACGCGCCAGCTGCGAAAGCTGACGACTGATGGCCGCGGGATCGACATCCAGTGCTTCCGCCGCACGACGAATGCCGCCATGGACACCGACTTCATACAAGTATCTTATGGACTTGTCAGGATAGAGCAGCATTGCCATAGGTTTTCATTATCTGTTGTTCTCAGGTCAACAATAATAACGTTTTATACCCATTTTTTAAGCGCAATTTTATCCTCATACTCGGGATTCACTTGGTGAGGACAGAAGTAATGAAAAATATAATAAGTTATTTGCAACAGCATTCAGACGACATTCTCTCAGATATCAAAACCCTGGTGGCAGCAGAGTCACCCTCCATGAACAAGGCAGCGGTGGATCGCTGTGGCAACGTGCTGCAAGCCCTGTTCGCCGAGCGTCTGGGTATTGATGCTGAAATCGATGTACAGGAACACTACGGGAACCACCTCAAGTTCACGCTGGGCTCAGGCGACGATCAAACCGTGGTGCTCGGCCATTTTGACACCGTCTGGGATGAAGGCGAACTGCCGATGGGCGAGGAAGACGGCAAGTTTTATGGCCCCGGCATTCTGGACATGAAAGCCGGCCTGGTGCAGTCGATTTGGGCCGCACGCGCGTTAAAAGAACACGACTTGCTGGCAGGGAAACGCATTGTTTTCCTCTGTGGCAGCGACGAAGAAGTGGGCAGCCCAAGCTCCAGCGAGTGGCTCTCACGCCATGCGCTGGGATCATCGCAAGTGCTGGTGGTGGAACCCGCCGTGGCTGGCACCGGTGCGCTGAAGGTTGCGCGCAAAGGCACGGGCCAATATCAGATCGCGATCACCGGTCAGGCCGCGCATGCAGGTAACAACCCTGAAGAGGGGGTCAGCGCGGTGCAGGAGATGGCGCATCAGGTGTTGTTCCTGCATGGATTGAATGCACCGGAGCGCGGCACTACCGTCAACGTGGGCATTGCGCAGGGCGGTAATCGCATCAACGTAGTGGCGGATAAAGCGGTACTGGGCATCGATACGCGCGTCACCAGCGAAGAGGAAGCCCAGCGCATTCACGCCGAAATCACCCAGATTCAGCCGCACTTACCGGGCATTAAGCTGAAGATTACCGGCGCACAATCACGTCCACCGATGCGCCAGAGCGCAGAGTCCCTGGCAATCATGCAGCGTGCGCAAGCCGTGGCACAACAGATCGGTTTCAGCGTGGAAGGTCAATCGGTGGGCGGCGGCAGCGATGGTAACTTCACTGCAGCGTTGGGTATCCCAACCTTAGATGGATTGGGCGCGACCGGTGCAGGTATTCATGCGCGTCATGAGCACATCATCATTGCCGATATTGCCTCACGCACCGCGCTGGTAGCGGGTCTAATGCTGGGGGAAAACCATGTCGCAGGTTAATGTTGAGAAAAATAGTGCGATGCAGCCCGCAGGCAAGAAGAGTGAGCAGAGCCCTTATCTGCTGCTGTTCATCATCCTGGTGCTGGCAGCGGTCGCTACCTGGATCATCCCGGCGGGTAAGTTTGATCACGAAACCCGCAATGGCGTGACTTTTGCCATTAAAGGCAGTTTGCATGAAGTGGCGCGTACGGGCGTTTATCCCGGCGAGATTTTCATGGCCATCGTACA
This sequence comes from Pantoea sp. Taur, assembly GCF_009830025.1. Lineage (NCBI taxonomy): Bacteria > Pseudomonadati > Pseudomonadota > Gammaproteobacteria > Enterobacterales > Erwiniaceae > Pantoea > Pantoea sp. Taur. The sequence goes on along the minus strand of NZ_SZZZ01000001.1, from coordinate 167,930 downwards.
GGGGGTGATCAAAGCGGCACCGATCATTTTCCTGATTCTGTTCACCGGCGGGCTGCTGGCGGTGATTGAAGCCACCGGCGCGATTGCCACGGCGCTGAATTCGCTGTCACGCAGCACCAAAATCAGCGATACCCGTCTGATCCTGATTTTCGCGGTGATCTTCGCCATCCTCGGCAGTACCGGTGTGGTGCAAAACTCGGTGGTGGCTTTTGTGCCGATTGGCCTGCTGGTGGCGCGTTCGTTAGGTTTACCGCCGGTTATCGGTATGGCGCTGATCTATCTAACCTGCGCGGCAGGTTTCAACGTGGCGTTCCTCGGGCCGGCCACCACCGGTCTGACACAGCATCTGGCGCAGTTGCCGCTGTTCTCGGGCATGTTACTGCGCGGCATCACCAACCTGCTGTTTGTGTTAACGGTGGCGATTTACCTGATCATTACCGTGAAGCGCATGCGCAAAAATGGTCAGGTGCGCGTGGACACTGCGGTGGAAAGCGCTGAACCGCTGGCGATTACCGGCCGTCATAAACTGATTCTGCTGACCTGCGCGGTGACGCTGATTCTGTTTATGGTCGGCACGGTGCAGCTGCATTGGGCCACCAATGAGATGTCGGCGATGTTTATCATCCTGTCGATCATGGTCGGTTTGATTGGTCGCCTTTCCGGGTCTGCTATTGCTAACACCTTCCTGAGCGGCTGCTCTCAGCTGGTCAAAGGCGGATTTATTGTCGGGATGGCAGGTGCGATTTCGGTGGTGCTGCAGCAGGGCAATATCCTCGATCCGATTGTTGGCTTCCTGTCAGACTTGCTGGCACCGGTTCCCCCCGCGATTGCCGCTGTGGGCATGTTTATCAGCGCCGCACTAATGCACTTCGGCATTTCATCCGGTTCGGGCGAGTCAGCGTTGTTGATCCCGATTTTCTCCCCGCTGGGCGATAACCTGGGTCTGACACGTCAGGTCACGGTGCAAACCGTGCTGCTGGGCGAAGGGATAGTGAACTCCATCAGCCCAACCTCGGGCGTGCTGATGGCCGCGCTGGCCACCGCCAATATCTCGTTCGGCAAATGGCTCAAATTCGTGGCACCGGTCGTCGCCATCTGGTTTGCGATTTGCGTGGTGACGCTGCTGATTGGCGTGGCGATAAACTGGGGTCCGTTCTAACCCAGTGAAAATGAGAAGGGATGCTGACGATAGCATCCCTTTTTTATAGCAGCTTCAGGGCAACGTTACGCCTGCAGGAAATCCCGGAACTCCTCACTCAATTCGTCAAAGAGTTGATAGATCACCTGCCCCCCCTGAGCGGTTTGCCCCCGGGCTTCCGCAGCGGCAAGCGCATCAAACAGGCGATGTTTGATATGAAAACGCCATATGACCGGCACGCGAGATAAGATATCAGTCAATGCCCGATAGCGCTCCGGCGTCCAGCTTTGCTCAAAGCGAGTACGCCATGGGCCAAAATCAAAATGTGCCACGCTGGCGGCTGTCGCAGAGCGTTGATTGCGTTTCATCTGCGTGGCTTCCACATCCAGCTCACCCTCGCGGATCACCACACCATAATCCTGCTCGGCACGCGCCGAAGAAACATAGCCGCTTTTCACGTCTGATAACACCTGCTGGGGATCACGCTCCAGCGGTGAACCATATCCGCCGCCACCGGCTCCGGTTAATCGAATCACATCTCCTGCCTGGCAACGGATCACATCGCTATTGCCGAGCATTTCAGGTGCTTCACTCTCCGGGTTTTTCACAAAAATGGCATTGCTGCCCGCTTTCCCGCCAAGGACACCCCAGGAAGCGAAATGGGTGCGATCGCGATTGCGCGCCGTGACGGTGGTATCAGGTGCAAACACCTGAAACTCCATCATTAGCCCGGAACCACCGCGATATTTTCCTGCACCGCCGGAGTCGGGTACCAGACAATAGCGTGTGATACGAATCGGCACTTCCGCTTCGTTAATCTCCACTGGTGTATTGCGCAGAAATGCCACGTTAGCGCCCGATCCTTCTTCTCCGTCACCGAACGGCATGCCGCCCGCCCCGCCGCCCACCGGGCCGATGGAAGCAATCACCGGGCGACCCGAGGTGTTGGTGGTTTTCACGTTAAGAATCGCCAGTCCACAGGCTGCGCAGGCAGGCAAACGATCAGGGATCGCTTGTGAAAATGCGCCAAAGGTCAATACATGCGTTAACTTACAGGTCAGACTGCGCATGCCGACGGCAGCCGGGTAAACGGCATTCATCACGCTGCCTTCGGGCAGCACACATTCGACGACGCGATCCAGCCCCGCGTTGAGCAAAATATCCGGATTCAGGGTATAGAGCACATAGTGATAGCCGACCAGCGCCAGCGCGTGACGCGTCATGCCGCCGGTCGGCATATTCAATGATGAAAGCAATTGCGGATCGCTGCCGGTGTAATCAAGGATGGCGCGGCCGCCGCGAATTTTCAGCGTCATCGCCACGCGCATCGGTTTGCCGTTCACGCTGTCTTCGTCAGCGTATTCCGCGAAGAAATAATCGCCATCCGGCACGCTCTCGAGGATGCGTTGTGCCTGCTGCGCCGCATAATCGAGCAGGGCCACCATCCCTTGCTGAAAATCTTCCACACCAAAATGCGCGATCATCTCCAGCACGCGTTTTTCGCCATTGGCCAGCATCGCCAGTTGGGCATGCAGGTCACCCATATTCTGTTCCGGCGCACGCACATTGGTTTTGATTAACGTGAGCAACGCTTCATCCAGCACGCCTTCACGCACGATCTTAGTCGGCGGGATACGTATTCCTTCCTGATGGATCTCTGTCAGCGTGCGCGACAGCGAGGCGGGCACGGCCCCGCCCACATCGGTGTTATGAATATGCCCGCCAACAAAACACACCAGCTTGCCTTGCCAGAACACCGGTTTCCACATCACCATATCCGGGCTGTGTGTCGCAACGTTACCGCTGTAAGCATCGTTAGTCATCGCCACATCGCCGGGGCGATAGTCCGCGATCATGCCGAGTACCGGCCCGTAATCGAGACCGATATACCAGGTGGCACCTAAGGTTTTCGGCGAAGCAAATGCCAGACCTTCGGGGGTGAGCAGGGCGCATGAGAAGTCTTCCGTCTCTTTGACAAAAGTCGAATGGGCGGTACGCACCAGCGTATGGGCCATGCTTTCTGCTGCCGCCACACAGTAGTTAGCCAGAATCTGCAGACCTGAAGTATCAAAAGCCATATCGCGACTCCTTTATTAAGCCGTGTGGGTGAGGTCAGTGAGGATCAGATTGCCGAGCGCATCCACCCGGGCGCGGAAATCGGGTAATACGGCGACAGTGGTGTCGGACTGGGTAATCACCGCGGGTCCGGTAAATGACTGACCGCCCGCAAGCTGCTCGCGCTGGTAAAGTGGCACGGTGAGATAACGGCCCGACATCCACACATCAATATGTTCGGCGGGGATCGGTGCTGCGTCAGAGTGCGGCAAAGGTTCGAGTTGCGGCTTCGGCGTGGGCATGCTGACCACCAGACGTAGCGACACCACCTGAATCTGTGCATCACGGTCGCTGTAAGCATATAAATGATGGTGTTGCGCGTGGAAGGCTTCACGCAGCGCTGAGAGATCGCCACTCGCCAAATCCTCACGCTGTAACGGTGTGGCGATCTCAAACGACTGCCCCTTGTAACGCATCTCTGCCGAGAGGCTAAACTGGCCCTGGCTGGCATCACTGACTTCGTGGCTCAGCCATTCGCGGGCTTGCTGTTCGAGTTGCTGATATTCAGCTTCGAGGTGTGGCAAGCTATCTGCGCTTAAATCACCATAAATGATGCGAACAAAATCGTTTTTCACATCGGCAACCAGACCGCCTAATGCGCTCAGCACGCCGGGCGTCAGCGGCACCAGCACTTCTCGCATATGCATGGCGCGCGCCAGATAACAGGCCATCATCGGGCCTGCACCGCCAAAAGGCATCAGGGAAAAGGCGCGCGGGTCGATACCGAAACGGGAAACCAGTCGGCTAATCCCTGCGTACATGCCGGACACGGAAACGTTAATGATCGCTTCCGCCGTGGCTTCGATGGATTGGCCCAGTCGATCGGCCAGCGATCCTATGGCGGCTTTCGCGGCGGCGACATCCACATTCACCGCGTTGTAGCCCAACGTTGCCTGGCCAAGAATGCCCAATGACACGAAAGCATCGGTAATCGTGGGCTGCGTGCCGCCACGTCCATAACACACTGGCCCGGGCGTTGAGCCTGCGCTTTCTGGCCCAACTTTGAGCACGCCAAACTCATCAACGCGCGCCACAGAACCGCCGCCATCACCAATCGATGTGACGGACACGGACGGAATATGAATCTGGTAGTCACCGATATACTCACCGGTGTCATATTGCGCTTCTCCGTTGACGATCAGCGCCACATCAGCGGTGGTGCCGCCGATATCCAGACTCATGACGTTCTCACGACCGCACTGGCGTGCCACCCAGGCTGCGCCCATCACACCCGATGCGGTTCCCGACAAGATCATCTGCACGCACTCGGCTTTGCCGCGCTCTGCGCTCATTACGCCGCCATTGGACTTGGTGACTTTCAGCTCGGCCGTTACGCCCGCTTGAGTGAGCGCCTGCTGCAAGGCTCCGAGATAATGCGAAACGCGTGGCTGAACATAGGCGCCAATGACGGCGGTTTGCGTGCGTTCGAATTCGCGGATTGTCGGCCAGACATCACTGGAGCAGCAGACAAAAAAGCCCGGCACTGCCGCTTCGATCAGGGCCTGAACTTGCTTCTCGTGTTCAGGATTGCGATAGGCATGTAATAGGGCGATCACTACACCTTCACACCCTGAATCGCGCAAGCCTGCGACAGCGTCCAGCACCCTCTGTGGTTCAATCGGCGCGAGTTCTTTGCCGGCCGCGTCCAGTCGACCGTCAATGCCAAACACATTTTCGCGTGCCACCAGGGGTTCCGGACGCAGCGAATGCAGGCTGTACATATCCGGCGTCTTCAGCCTGCCAAGTGCCAGGACATCCTCGAAATAGCGATTGGTGATCAGCCCCAGCTTCGCCCCTTTTTTCTGAACCACGGCATTCACGCCAACGGTGGTGCCGTGGGTAAAATATTCAATATCGGCGGGATCGATCCCATAGCGCTTCACTAACTCCTGAACGCCGTGCAGCACTTCCTGGCCCGGATCATCGGGGCGAGAAAACACTTTCAGGCTGTGTAACTGACCTGATGCTTCGTTGAAAACGGCGAAGTCGGTAAACGAGCCGCCGATATCGACACCAATGCGTAATCCCATACTTCCCCCTAATTGGTTTGTGGATGAGCGGATTTATCCAGGCGGTCGCGCATCTGGTAATAGCTGCCAAGCAGCGGCATAAACCAGGTGTTACCGGTGTAGAGCGGGTGGCCGGGCAGCGGCGATACCCCATAAGGGCTTGAGTTCAGCGGTGTGTTTTCAATCAGGTGACGGGCTAACCGATGGCCGAGCCAACTCATCATGGTGACTCCGCTGCCGTTGCAGCCCACGGCATAAAAACAGCCTTGCGGCGTCTGGCCGATATGCGGCAGGTAATCAAGCGTGACGGCGACTTTCCCTCCCCAGCTGTGGCTGATTTTGATGTCGCGTAACTGGGGTAAACGTTGCGTCAGATGTTGATGCAGTACCCGAGCCGACTGCTGGCGATCGAGTGCGTAGAAGCGTGCGCGGCCCCCAAACAGCAGGCGAGTGCCATCGGGCGAATAGCGGAAATAGTGCGTGACACGTTGGGTTTCCGCGATGCCGCGCTGGTGGGGGATCAGCGTGCGTCGCAGATCTGCGGATAAGGGTTCAGTGGCAATCTGATGGCTGGTGACGGGTACCACGCGTGCGCGCAAATGGGCCATTTCTGGCCCGGTATAGCCATTGGTGGCGATAATCACCTGACGCGCATTGAGCCTGCCGCGCAGAGAATCAACCTGGTAATGCGCCGCGTGTTTCTCAATGCGACTCACCGCAGAACCACTGCACACCACCACGCCAGCTTTGCGCACCGCATCCAGCAAACCTGCATAATAAAGCGCGGGATTGAGCAGACCAGCACGCTCAATCAGTACGCCGCCGTGATAAGCCGGGCTATCCAGTTCGGCGCGCAGTTCATCGCGCGTTAGCATGCGCGCCTGCACCTGACTCACGCTATTGAGAAGTGGCAACCGCTTTTTCCAGTTCTCCAGATGTTCCGGGATCCACGCGGCGGCGAGGCGACCGGTTTGTCGATAATCGCAATTAATAGCGTGCTGTGCGATCAGGCTTTCCAGATAGCGATAGCCGTCAGCCGCCTCCAGCAGCAGCTCGCGTTTTCGCTGCTCATCGCTCTGCCGCAGCCCCTTTTTGGCCGACATGGTTTTGCCCACGTTGATGCCGCCAGTGACCTGACCACCGCTCAACGTACTCGCGCCACTGCCCGGTAAGCCGGCTTCCAGAATCACCACCTGATTGCCGTGTTGCGCCAGCGTCAATGCACAGCACAGCCCGGCATAGCCAGCGCCAATAATCACGTATTCCGTTTCGGGCGGAACGTCACTGGGCGACGCATCCTGCGGCTGCCAATGCTCCCACCAATAGGGCGCCGCCTTAAAATCTTCGGTAAATATCGACTGATGACTTCTCATCACTCTGCCTCGCTAAACATCATTCATGAAATCCAGCGGCTGAAATCTAGCCGTTCCACAATAAGGAATGCCATTCCATAATTTTAACGTGACATGAATTTATCTCTCCTGCAAGCACAAAAATTAAGCATTCGGAGGAAATTGTGATCGGCTTACGGGCAAAACGCCGAGCGGCAGAGGGCAGGCTGTGCCATATTACGGCACAGCAAGTGGAGACAATGAAGTCAGAAAGTAGGGAGGGTGGAGTATGCAGAGCCTGATTAAAAGCCTGAAAGTGCTGGAGAGGGTGGCCGAGAAACAGCCGATCAGTGTGGGCGAGTTGGCCAAAATGATGTCGATGCCAAAAACCACCGTACAGCGTATTCTCTGGACCTTTCATGAGGCGGGCTGGTTACGATTGATTGAAGGCGACATGCCGCGCTGGACCGTCAGCCCTCGTGTACTCAGCGTGCGGCCGATCGAGCTGGCGGGCGGCGGACTGTCTGCTGCTGTCCAGGATCCGATGGCAGAGTTGCGCAATAGCACGCAGGAGACGGTGTATGTGTCAGTGTATGACGGCAATGGCGCGGTGGTGGTGATCGACAGGCTGGAAAGTCCGCATCCCGTGCGCGCGGTTAGTCCGATTGGGGATATTGCGCCCATTCACTCCACGGCAAATGGCATGGCGATTTTGGCGTTCTTACCGGAAAGCCAGCTTGAAAATATCCTTACCGGCGAGCTGAGTGCCTTTAACCCGGCCACCATCACCGATGCCGATAAACTTCGCGCCGAACTGAAGCAGGTGCGTGAGCGCGGGTACGCAATCAACCGTGGCTATTATCGCTCCGGTATTTTCGCCATCGGGGCACCCATTTTTGATGCCGCCCACCAGCCGGTCGCCAGTATCTGCATCTCGATGCCGGACTCTCGTTACCATGAAGAAAAAATTGCAGAGTGGGGCGCGTTAACCGTTCAGGCTGCCCAGGCAATTGGCTTCCAGAGAAATGCCAGAGGTTAACGGCATGACGCAATGGCCACACTGCGGTGTGGTCATTTCATCCTAAGATCCTGTTTTTGTATGACATTAATCGACTCATCTCCCTTCGCGCCCTCCAGCTCAATCTCCGTGTGACCTATAGCGAAATCCTCTCACCCGCATATTGACGTCTAATTTTCACTCAACTAACGTAATTAACGGAATGCCATGCCGTAATGTGGAATGATTAATTCATTCTGAGTCACGTTCACTGACCGTGCTGTTATGCGGTGAAGATGGGGTTAACCATGACAACTTCTGCCACGCTTCCTCAGGTGACACCTGAAATGCAGCGCAAAACGCTGATCGGTGCTGTTGCCGGCAACCTGGTCGAGTTTCTCGACTTTGCCCTATACGGCCTACTGGCCAGTGTGATTTCACGGATCTTTTTCCCGCAGGATGCGCCATTGACGGCACTGCTCTCGGTATTACTGCTGTATGCATCGAGTTTTCTGGTGCGCCCGATTGGTGGCATCGTGTTGGGATTGGCGGGCGATCGCTGGGGCAGGCGCTCGGTGTTGATGATCACCATCACCGGCATGAGTGTGGTGACCGGTTTGACCGCTCTTCTCCCCACTTACGCGCAGGCAGGCACCAGCGCCACCGTATTGCTGGTGATTTGCCGACTGATTCAGGGCTTTTTTGCTGGCGGCGAATACGCGACAGCCACGGATTACATTGTCGAAAACAGCGATCAAAAACGACGCGCCTTTCGTGCGTCTTTCTCACCCATAGGTGCCTATATCGGCACGGTGATCGCTATTGGTCTCTACACCTTGTTGTCTTCGTTGATAACGGCGGCACAAATGGAGGAGTGGGGCTGGCGTGTACTGTTTGCCATCGGCCTTCCGTTGGGGCTGGTTGGGTTGCTGATTCGCCGCAAGCTTGATGAGAGCCCGGAATTCCGCGCGGTTGAACGGGCGCGGGTGGAGCAGCGTTTGAATCCACCAACGGTGACTCAGGTTATTCGCTCTCAGTGGAAAAATATCCTGGTGTTCATGTCGATACTGATGAGTCATACGCTGCCCAACTATCTGATTCTGGGCTTCTTCGCCACGTATCTCACCACGTTTGTCGGGTTAGCCAAAACCGATGCGGCAATGGCGGTGTTAGTTTCTCAGTTTGTACTGATTTTTAGCACGCTATTGCATGGCTATCTCAGTGATGTGGTAGGCAGAAAACGCTGGTTACTGTTGGGGTGTGTGCTGGTGATCCCGGCGATGTTTTTTGCTTTCACCTATGCTGAGCATGGCACGTTAGGCAGTGCCATTATCGCAGCGGTTGTGCCAGTGATGGTTTTCCCGATGGTCACCAGTGGAATGACCATCAGTCTGGTCGATATGTTCCCGGCCGAGATGCGTGCCTCTGCGGGTGCAATGGCGTACAACACCGGTACCGCGTTGTTCGGTGGCACAGCACCGCTGATTGGCGCGGCGTTGATTGGCTGGTCGGGCAGTGCGTTTACGCTGGTGTACTATGTTGCCGCCGTGGCTATCGTCTCATTCATTTCGATTGCGCTGTTTTTCCGCTATCCGCAGCGCGCCTCGCATAACGCTTATCAGCTTGCGAGCAGCGCCGCGCAGGGCAATCCGGTAGCGGCGCGCCTGCGCCGATAAACGCTTTACATCACGGAGCATCGGTAACCTTTTCCAGTGGTTACCGATGTCTATTTGATGAGAGGTGAGTGGAGATAAATTTCATGGCTTTAGCGTAGTTAAAAAACGCTATATTTTTCAGCCCTAATTTCTTTGCTGGTAATGGGGAAATGATTAGCGGTTGCAGTGAGAAAATAATGTGTTATGGTAACTGCACGATTAATTTACCGGAGTGAATGTCGCGGACCTGATAACAGGAAGCAGGGTCTGTCACCAGATATCATAATGATGAATTCTGACTTATCTTTTTTCTCCACCTACAACACCCGCCTTCGTTACGCACGTCACTATCTGCAACAGTAATATTCTGCTTTTAAACTTTTACTGACAGCTGCATTTCATCTCTCTTCACTGCAGAGGGATATTCTCACGCCATTAGCTGGCATCGACCAAAATAATAAGGTTTTAAATTATGACCAGGAATAATCTACTCGCGATTTCCCTCACTGCGTTAATCAGTTCACCGACACTGTTTGCTGCCGACTTGCCGGGCAAAGGTGTGACGGTCTCCCCGGTGCAAAGTACTTTGCCGGAAGAGTCATTCCAGACGGAGCTGATTAACAGAGCGCTGGAAAAACTGGGCTACGAGGTCAAACCCACTGAAGAAGTGGACTACAACGTGGCTTACACGGCGATTGCTGCGGGCGATGCGACTTACATGGCGGTTAACTGGGAACCGCTGCAAAAGGATATGTACAACGCCGCAGGCGGGGATACAAAATTCTATCGCAAAGGCACCTATATCAGTGGTGCCGCGCAGGGTTATCTTATCGATAAAAAGACCGCCGACAAATATCACATTACCGATCTCTCTCAGCTGAAAGATCCGAAACTGGCTAAACTCTTTGATGCTAATGGAGATGGCAAAGCCGATCTGGCGGGATGTAATCCGGGCTGGGTCTGTGGTCAGGTGATTAATGCACAAATTGATGCTTATGGTCTGAGGAATACGGTGCAGCAGAATCAGGGTAATTATTCTGCGATTATTGCCGATACGTTGACCCGCTATAAAGCGGGTAATCCGGTGCTCTATTTTACCTGGACACCTTATTGGGTGAGCGATGAATTAAAACCGGGCAAAGATGTGGTCTGGTTGACGGTGCCGCATTCTGTCACGCCGGGCTCGCAGAAGAATGAAGATACCGCGCTGCCAAATGGCAAGAATTATGGCTTCAAACCGAACAATGAACATGTGGTGGCAAATAAAGCCTGGGCAGAAAAGAATCCTGCCGCGGCGAAACTGTTCGAGATCGTCAAACTGCCGCTTAATGATGTTAATGCGCAGAACCAGCGTATGCATCAGGGAGAATCGTCCAGCGAAGATATTCAGCGCCACGTGAATGGCTGGATTCATGCGCACCAGGCCACGTTTGATGGCTGGGTGAAAGAGGCCGCAGCGGCAGCGAAATAACGCTGGTGATATGCTCCGCACGGTAGTTCTGCGACACGCCCCGTAATATTACAGGGCGTTTTTTCTCGTTCTTAGTGTGCTTTGAACGAATGAGAAGTTATCGATCGCTTCGACTATGTCTTGCGATAACCATTAATCTCGCCCGCAGGAATTCGCTGTCCGCTCAGCCAGGTTGCGCTTTTCAGGCCTGAACAGCAGATAACTCGCCAGTGCCAGACCGCTTACACCCAGCGCGCCATAGGTCAGCACGGCGGAAAAACCGTCAGCCAGCACTTGCGAGGCGATAGCGCGGCTAAGCGAAACTTCAGCGCCAGCCGCTATGCGTTCTGCGAGCGCAACCACATCGCTGGAGGCAGGAAGCCGTTGCCGCAGACTGGCGGCGATCACTGCCACCAGCAGGCTGCCCATCAAGGCGATGTTGATCGCCAGCGTGATTAAACGTGCACTGATATCAATCCCGGAAGCCATGCCTACCCGATTAGCGGCAACGGAACCGGTCGTGGTATTGGTCACCGGCGTATTGGTAAGTCCGAGCGCGGTTCCCGCCAGCAGGGCACCCGGCAGCAAACTCAGTTGGTACGTGATGGCCAGTTTCATCAGCACGAACCCAGCACCGATCGAAAATAATCCGAGGGGAATGACACGGGCAGCGCCAAATCGCAGCACCAGTTTTTCCCCTATCGGCGGCATCAGTAAGGTGGGCAAGGTATAGGCAAGCAGGGCAAAACCGGTATCCATACTGCTGAACCCAAGCCCGCTCTGGTAATAAACCGGCAGGTAGATCATCAGCGGCCAGAAACTGAAGTTCATGCCAATCGAACCCATCAAAGCCCCCGAGAAGGAGCGAATGCGAAACACCGAGAAATCAAACATCGGGTGAGGATGGCGCTTCTCCGTGCGAATAAACACCACCGCGCTGATCAGGATCACCAGCATAATTAGCCGGGCTTCAAGACTTCGCCAACCGATGCTGGCACCCTGGGTAATGAGATAGGTCACGCCAACCACGCATAGGGTGAGGGTGATCAACCCAACCCGATCGAGTTTGTTGCCCTGTCCAGGGTGGGATTCATCCACATTTTTCAGTGCGAGCACGAATGTCAGCAGCGCGATAAAGCCGTGCACCAGAAACACCCATTGCCAGCTTAAAACCGCCACCAGCATCCCGCCGATGATAGGACCGAAACCCAGACCAAAGCCAAAGGTTATCCCCCATGCGGCAAAGGCCTGGCTGCGGGGTTTTCCCTGCGGGAACTGGTGCGAGAGTATGGCGATCAGGCAGGTTAACATCGCACCGCCGCTCAGCCCTTGCAGGAAGCGTCCGATGATGAGCCAGAATGCACTCCCGACCAGCCCGCACATCACCGAGGTCAAACCAAAACCGACAATGGTGATGAGAAAGATGCGCTTGCGGCCATAGTTATCCGCCAGCGTGCCGGTCGCCATTAAAACGGCGGTGCAGGCCAGCGTATAGGCATTCATGATCCACTGCAGATCGCGAAAATTCGCCTGCATCTCCTGTTCCAGTACCGGCAAAATCACCGGCACGCTGGAGATTTCCAGCCCCGACATCAACGCGGCTAAGCACACCGCCATCAGCGCCAACATGTTCTTCATCCTGAATTCCTGCGTAACGTTAAGAGCGTGTCAGCATGGAAGATTGACACAACGGTGGAAATCCATGCCGATGCCAGATATCGTCAAGATCGTGCCAACATCATGGATAAGGCTGACATGCAAATCACTTCTTCTCTGCGTTCCCCTCCTGCAGCGCCGAAAAATCGGCGGCTGGTGCTTTTGGCGTATGAATGCCTCTGTACCTTTGAATTTGGTACTGCCGTTGAAGCGTTTGGCCGAGCAGATGACGTCTTCGGCCATCCGCTGTATGACCTGAGCGTGGCGTCGGTGGAAGAGGGTGTGTTTGGTGCGCAGGGCGGTGTGCGCCTGGTGGTGGATGGCGGGCTTGAGTTACTGGAAGACGCCGGAACCATCGTCATCCCCGGCTGGCGCAGCGTGACCGCACCGGCCTCTGAGGCGTTAATCACCGCGTTACAAAAAGCCCATCAAAATGGCGCACGGATTGTCTCTATTTGTGCCGGAAGCTTTGTACTGGGTGAAGCGGGGCTGTTAAACGGAAAACGTGCCACCGCCCACTGGAACAGCACCGAGATCCTTGCCGAAAGATTTCCACAGGTGCAGGTGGAACACGGCATGATTTACGTGGATGAAGGCAGCATCATCACCTCGGCGGGCGGTGCAGCAGGTGTCGATTTATGTTTGCATCTGATTCGACGCGATTACGGCATTGATGTCGCCAATCGCACCGCACGCAGAATGGTGACGCCGCCGCTACGAGAAGGCAGCCAGGCGCAGTTGATCCAACAACCTGTTCCACAACGCCGCAGCAATAGCCTCGCGCCCCTGCTGGACGATTTGCGCAATAATCTGAACGCGCCGTTGGTGATCGAGCAGTTGGCGCGGCAAGCAGGCATGAGCCGTCGGACCTTTATTCGTCGCTTTCATGATGCCACTGGTACCTCGCCGGGTGAATGGTTGCTCGGTATTCGGCTGGAAAAGGCCTGCGCGATGCTGGAAAACAACGCGCTCAGTATTGATCAGGTTGCCGAGCAGGCGGGGTTTGGGTCTCCCGAAGCATTGCGCCATCACTTCAGGCAACGGTTCAACACCACGCCGACCAAATGGCGCAAGGCGTTCAATGAGCGTGTAGTCATGGGCTGAGTGTTCTTCAGCCTGACGTTCTGCGCAGCTGCCATAAAAACCAGGGGGCACCGATAAATGCGGTCAACAGCCCGGCGGAGATCGGCCATGGCCAGGCGATGTTGCGCCCCAACCAGTCGGCAAGCACCATCAATAATCCCCCCATCAACGCGGCGGCGCACAGCTGATGACGCAGTAGATTGGCGCCCATTGCTTTGGCGCATTGCGGTGCCAGCAATCCGATAAAACTCAGCGGGCCGACCAGCAGTGTGCCCGCAGCAGTGAGTAATGCCGTGAGCAGCAGAATCAACAAATTCGTGCGGCGCAAGGCGATGCCCAATGACTGAGCGGTCGGCTGCCCTAATCCTAAAAGCGTTAACCAGCGTTGCATCATCAACGCCAGCGGACACAACACCATCGCGGCAACCATCGCACCGATGGCCATGCTTGCATCAATGTTGGCGGTCGAACCGGTACTCCAGTTCAATAGCATCAGGGCACGCGGGTCGCCACTCAGCATCAATATCATATTCAGCGCGCTGGCAAGGCTGGTAAGGCTCAAACCGATCAGCACCATCTTCTGCGGGTTGAACCCACCGCGCGCGCCAAACAAAAACAGCAACAGCATGGCGACCAGGCTGCCGACCACCGCAGCGGGTAACATAAACGTCAGGGGCCAGGAGGTGAATAACACGGTCAATAACACCGCGAGGGCCGCGCCGCTGCTGATGCCGGTCAGCTCCGGGCTCGCCATCGCATTACCGGTTAAGCGTTGAATTAGCACCCCCGCACACGCCAGCATCATCCCTGCGCAGAGCGCACCGCTGATTCTCGGCCAGCGCCAGACCAGCAATTGCGAAGTAATTGCGCCTGGCGGTGTACGGTTGAACCAGAGAGACGCAGGCAGAATCAGCAGCAAAAGCAGTAACAGGATCCCCAGTTGAGGCGTGTTGAAACGCGGGGTAGCGCTGAGCCGCGTTTGCCCGGTCGGCAGATGTGTGGCGCGTTGCCGCATCAGCAGTATCAATAATAACGGTGCGCTTAACAGTGCCGTCACGGCGCCTGATGGAATGTCGCCCGCCGCAGGGGAACAGCGTAATGCGAGCTGATCGACCAACAGCAGTAAGGTTGCACCAGTAAGCATGCTGGCGATCAGCTGCGGTGGGAAGCGGCGCAGGCCGCAGGCTTTAACCATCGCCGGGGCCGCCAGCCCGATAAAACTGATAATTCCCACCTGGCTGGTGATCATCGCACTCAGAAAGACCGCCACGCCCAGCGCCAAAAAGCGCACCTGCACCGTGGCCAGGCCCAACGCACGGGCATTTTGCTCGGATAATCCCAGCACCGTCAGCGGTCTGACCAGCAGCAGGCTGGCGATCAGTGCACAAGCCAGCGTTACCGCCAATACCAGGCTGCTGCTCCAGCCGCTCTGCGTCAGTGTCCCGGCTTGCCAGCTAAACAGGTCGCTCAGGTAATCGTGGTTGAATAGCACCAAGAGCGTGTTCAGCGCGTTGCCGTACAGGCTGAGAACCATGCCCACCAGAATCACGCTCAGCGGCGCGAATCGGCGACCTGCGGTGAGCGCCATCAGGATCAAAATGGCCACCATCGATCCGATCAGCGCCAGCAGCGGCAAGCCAATGACCAACAGGCCCGGCGCGAACACCAGCGCGGCGGACATCGCCAGATTGGCACCGGCAGCCACGCCGAGCGTTCCCGGTTCGGCCAGCGGATTTTGCAGCACCTGCTGAAACAGCAAACCGGCCAACGCCAGGCCTGCGCCGCACAGCAGGCTGACAGCGATGCGCGGCAGAAAGCTTTGCTCAACCAGCAGTGATGCCAGTGAGACGGGGTAGCGTGCCAGTAGCGCAGTGTAATTGACCGTGACCAGCGTGAGTGCCGCAATGAAAGCGGTGCACAGCAGCACCATGGCGCTCATCGGTTTCATGATGCGGTTTCCAGTACGCGAGTGATATCGTCCGCCAGCCCAAGCGCCGTCGCGAGGCTGCCAAACGGAAAGAAATGATCCAAACGGGTCACGCGCCCTTGCGCCACCATCGGCAAGTGGTGCCATAAACCGTTCGGCTGCCGGGCGCGCATTAAACGTGTCATCGCCGTGGGTAATTCAGTGTAGAAAAGCCAGTCGCAGGGGAGATCGGCCAGTTCCTCTATGCGCACCCGCGCGACGTGCGCAGCGTTAACTGATTTCTGCCAGGCGTTGATCAAACCGATCTGGCGTAACACCGCATCGGCCAGACTGCCGTTGCCGTAAAGCGTTGCGTACTTACCATCCTGATCCAACACCATAACCAGTACGCGCTTGTGTTGAGGGTTAATCAGGCGCTGGCGATAAGTATCCATTGCCGTATCGACCTGTTGCAGCCACTGTGTCGCGTGGGGGGTAACCTCCAGACGTGCGCCCAGTTGCCCGGTCCAGTCATGCAGGACTTGCCATAAATCACCAGACGTCGTAAACGCGGTGACGGTTTCTACCGGGGCGATGGCCGCCATTTTGGTCATAACGGCGGCGGGGAGTGCATCGCTGATGATCAGTGCGGGGCGCAGGGCCGCGAGCATTTCCAGATTGGGCTCCCAGAAAGGCCCGATATCCTGCACGCTGTCAGGTAACAGCGGGCGCGGAATGCGTTGGCGAAAATAGTGGCTATCGGATATTGCCAGCGGCGTGACGCCCAGGCTTAGCAGCGTTTCCGCTGCCGCCCAGTTGATCGCCACAATACGCTGGCGATCGCGAATGACCTGGCTCGCACGTGCCGCGATGGGCAGCACGACGAGCATTTTCAGGCAGGTACGACGACTGATGTTGAACATCAGAAGTTCAGCTTCAGCGAGCCTATAAAGGTGCGTTCCTGGCCCGGATAGCAGCTGGTATCGCCATCACAGGTGCCGACGTAGTGATGATCAAACAGGTTTTGTACGTTGAATCCGACCTGAATATTTCTGTTCACCTGATATTTCACGCCCGCATCGACCAGGGTGAAGTTCTTTACCGGAATGGTGTTGGCGTTGTCGCCGTACATGCTGCCGATATAGCGCACGCCGGTGCTGAGCAACAGCCCGTCGAACATGCCCTGATGGAAGCCATAGTTCAGCCATGCCGATGCCATGTTTTTCGGCACGTTAGCCTGCTGCTTGCCCTGATCGCCATTGTTGCTTTTGCTGATCTCGGCATCGGTGTAGGTATAAGAAGCCAGCACGTCGAGGTTAGAGGTCAGCTGTGCCTGTGTTTGCCACTCGATGCCGCGTGAGCGCACTTCACCTGATGCCACCTGATAACCGGTGGCGAGGCCATCGACGATTTCATTGGTGAGCACGTTGGATTTGGTGATATCAAACGCGGCCAGTGTCATCAGCAGATTGCTGTCCGGCTGATATTTCACCCCAATCTCATACTGATGCGCCTTACTCGGATCGAAGGTGCGGTTCTGGCTGTCGGTGCCGCTGTTGGGCACGAATGACTCGGCGTAGCTGATGTACGGCGCCAATCCGTTGCCGACCAGATAAGTTAATCCTGCGCGTCCGGTCCAGGCATCTTTGTCCACCCATGAGTTGCTGCCATTGAGGTTGTTCTGCGTGCGCATGCTGATATCGTCATGACGACCGCCGAGCGTCACCAGCCATTGATCGGTGAGGTGAATTTGATCCTGCATGTACACACCCAATTGGGCGGTGGTTTGATCGTTGTTATTCACGGCGTTGGTCGGGTCGGCAATATCCAGACCGTAAACCGGATTGGTGATGCTGAGCGCGGGCGCAACAGCGCTGAAGCGCTTGGCGTTGGCATCCAGCCAGCTGTAATCCACCCCGGCCAGCAGCGTATGAGCAACTGACGCCGTGTTGAAATCCATCTGCAACTGGTTATCGATGTTGAAGGCTTTCATATGCTCATCAAAACGAATGGCGTTGCGTGACACGGTGTTGGTGGTGAAGTCTGGATCGCCTGCAAGCAGGTTGTTCAGAATGGTATCGGTCTGACCGTAACGCAGGTTCTGGCGGAACTTAATGCCCTCAGAAAGCTGCTGGCTGAACTCATAGCCCACGCTGTACTGCTCCTGGCGGAAGCGGTTGTAGTTGTAATCGCCTAAGAGCGTGTCGGTGGTTTTATTGCCCGGATTGGTCAATACCGCCACGGTGCCGCCGGAGGTATCGCGCAGGTAATCCGCACGCAGCGTCAGACTGGTATCGGCGGAGGGCAGCCAGGTTAAGGTCGGCGCGAGGTACAGGCGGTTATCTTCGACATGCGGGCCATCGCGATACTGGAATTGGGTATCGCTGTCACGTGCCAGACCGACCACGCGATACAGCCACTGACCTTCATCATCCAGTTTATCGCTCATATCAAACTGCGCCTGACGGCGATTGAAATTCCCCAACTGGACTTCAACTTCATGCACGCCGCGCGCGTCAGGCATTTTGCTGACGCGGTTCACGATCCCGCCAGCATCGCCGAGACCAAACAGGGTTGAAGAGGGGCCGCGTACAATATCAATACGCTCCAGCGCGTAAGGCTCGGTGCGGAAGTAGCTGTAACTGTTGTTGAGTTGGCGTAGACCATCACGGTAATCGTTGGTGGTCAGGGCGTTAAAGCCACGGATGTAAATCCAGTCATAACCTTTGGGATCAACACCGTAGGTTTCGGTTTTCACTCCCGGCACGTAACGCAACGCTTCGGTGACGCTTTGGACATTCTGGCGGTCCAATTGCTGACGCGTGATCACCGAGACTGACTGAGGCACTTCAAGCAGAGGTGTATCTGTTTTAGTGGCGCTGGTGGTTTGATCCGGTACGGCGGAAGAGTTGCTCGGGGTTTTGGTTACCGTCAGCGTATCTTCGCCTACTGCCGAAGGCGTGACGGAGACGGTGTCACCATTCTGCGTCCACTCCAGTCCACTTCCAGCCAACAGTTGACCCAGCGCACTGTTCAGCGTCATCGAGCCTTTCACCGCAGGAGCAGTTTTATTAGCAAGGGATGTCGGTGCAGCAATCAGCTGCACGTTAGCCTGTCTGGCTAATTGGTTGAGTGAGGTCGCCAGTGGTTGCGAGGGCAGTGACAGTGACAGCGTTGCCGCGGCGAAAACGGCGGAAGCAGGCAAGGCCGCCGCCAGCGCGACGGCAACATGCGAAGGTCGAAATGCACGTAAAACAGAAAAACCAGCCATTCAGGATCCCCAGATATAAGATGAATAATAATCATTCTCTTCTGAAGACGGCGCGCAGGGTCAAACCCTGACGTCGATTTTAATTATTTTTTAACGTCATGCCAGTTGCGACCACAGTGGATTGATTTTTAATGCTTTTTATTTTCACCGGCAGGACGCGAGGCAATGCGTTAGCAAAGCTATCCACCCGATCGGTATCAAAACTGCCACTGATGCGCAGGGCAGCAACAGCAGGCGAATTCAGTTTGAGCGAAACGTCGCCGTAGCGGGCGAACTCTGCCAGTGCCATATCCAGTCGCGTGTCATCCAGTACGATACGATCGTCGCGCCAGGCGGCGATGCTCTCGGCGGGCAGCGTGGAACGAGAAATCAATCGTCCCTCGGCATCGGTGAGCGATCGTTCCGAGGCGTGCAGCACACTGATATGCCGCTGAGCTTGAGTAATGTGCAGATGCTGCATCGCCCGCCACCACCGGTTCTCCCAGTTGCCGCGTGGACCGACGCGCACCGCGCCAGAACGCACGGCGACATCGCTGCCTTCACCACTCATGGTATGCGGCAGGTAACGGACCCGGAATTCGGTGCCCACTACGGTTACGCGGGTTGGGCCGCTAAGCACCTCAAACGGTTGGCTCGGGTTGTGTGTGACCTGGAAGAAGACTTGCCCTTGCGGCATCTCCACTTCCCGGCGATTGGCAAAGTAGCGCACGTTGAGCTGGGTACCGGCATCCAGTGACAACGTGGTGCCGTCGGGAAGCTGCACGGTGCGCATCTCGCCACGTCCGGTGTGCCAGCTTGCGCTGTAAATCGGCGGGGCGAAGGTGTTACGCAGCGGGAAGAACAGCACGGCTGCCAGTAATAGCAGCGCACAGGTCGCGACCATCGGACGCCAGCCAATACGGCGTCTTGGCGCGGGACGCAGATGCGCAACGGCAGCGGCAGGAATAGCCGCCGTCTGTTGCCACAGCCCGCCCAAATCCTCGTATTCCGCCTGATGGGAGGGCGTTTGCAGCCAGCGTTCGAAAGCCTGCTGCTCCTCTCGCGTCATGCCTTCTTGCTGACGGAGTAACCAATGAATCGCCTGTTCAGCAATCGTCTGCTCATCATGTCGCGTCATCGTGCCTTCCCTGTCGACTGTTCATCACGCCAGCTGTCGCGGCTGGCACGACAGGCCAGCATGGCGCGAATGATGTGTTTTTCCACCATGTTGGTTGAAATTCCCATGCTCGCAGCCACTTCACTTTGCGACTGCCCCTCAATACGATGACGGATAAAAGCCTCCCGGCAGCGCGGCGGCAGGGTCTCAATGGCAGCCACAATATGGTCGATATATTGTTGGTTCTCAAGGCGATTGTCCGGTTGCTCGTAGCCGGGTGCCAGTAACTCATCGGTGTCAGTATCTTGCGAGGGATCATACTGTTTCTGCAGGCGATAGCGGTCGACCAAAAGATTTCTGGCGATATGGTAGAGCAATCCGCGGTGCGAGGAAATCTGTTCCGGGGCAGCCAGCGCGCGGCTGAATGTCTCCTGGGTCAGTTCTTCCGCGAGGTGTTTATCCCGCAGTTTACCGCTCAAAAAGCGGAACAGTTCCGTGTAGTAACGCTCAAACGCTGACAAGATGGATTCCCAACAACCGCACAGTGCTGCATGCATGAAAGAGTGGCAGGCTGTATTTGAATGAAAATCGTTATCGTTATCAAGATGGGATGATTGGAAAAGGTAAAAAAAGCGTTGTTGAGGAAGATTTTGGGCGCGATAGGGTGCTGAGTGTGGAATTAAAAGTCGGGTAGGTGACGAGCCGTATCCATCTGTTGATGTAAAATTCGGGCAATAAATATTCCGGAAGGATTGGCAGTATAAAAAATGGTATGTGACTGGAAAACAATACGTTTCACATCCTGCACGCGCGGGTAATCCTGTCCCATCTCAGGCATCTTTGACAATGTTTCAAGGAACTCATCCAATGCATCGGTGTAGCGATCGGCTTGGGCTTCACCAAATTTGAGCAAGGTATAATCATAGATATTGGCAAAGTCACTGTCGGCAAGTTTGGACAGTTTATACACGATGAAGCTTCTTCCTTTCCGCAGCGATCTCACGCAGTGAACGCGGGCTTTCGCCACTTTCTAACCCTTCAACAACGGCATTTCGGACAACTTGATCATGTGATTCCTGTTGTTCCAGCAGCCGTAAAGCCGAACGCATCACTTCACTGGCTGATCCATAGCGCCCTGAATCAACCATGCGCGAGATGAAGTTATCGAGTTGTTCACCGACGCTAACCGAGGTTATTTTTCTCATTGAACTCACCGTGTATTAACTGTTAATACAAAAGAACATAGTTTGCTCAAGTCTTCATCGCCAGTCAAATCGACCTCGTTCTTATGGAATGTGCCACGCAATAGTATGCTTTGCGCAGACCCTTAACCTTCACTCAACAACTATAATATTCCCAGAAGGTCTGCCCGGTATGGGCACACAGATCATGCTGGCTGTTCCCCTTGCTCACTATCATTGGTGCTTTTGCAGAAGGATAACTCATGCGTACTTTTATGGTGGCGTTGTGCGTCTCGTTGAGTGTTTTGACCTTCCCAACCCTGGCGGCTGGCACATTGAGTGATGGCTGGGAATGGCTGAAACAGGATGTCTCGCAAACGTGGGAGCAGCCACAATATTACGACCTCTATTTGCCGTTCATCAGCTGGCATGCGCGTTTTGCTTACGACAAAGAGAAAACTGACAACTACAACGAATCGCCGTGGGGCGGGGGTTTTGGTGTGTCGCGTTACAACGAAAACGGTGACTGGAGCGCGCTGTATGCGATGGCGTTTAAGGATTCGCACAACATGTGGCAGCCGATTATCGGTTACGGCTGGGAGAAGGGCTGGTATCTGGATGAGGCACGCGATGTACGTTTAGGGCTGGGGTTAACCGCTGGTATCACGGCGCGTGATGATTTCGCCAACTATGTGCCGCTGCCGATTGTTTTGCCGCTGTTCTCCGCAGGCTATAAACGCCTCAACGTGCAGTTCACCTATATTCCGGGCACTTATAACAACGGTAATGTGCTGTTTGCCTGGTTCCGCTATGGCTTCTGAAATGCTGCAACGTTCTTCTGTGCTTAAGTGGCTAAAGAGAATTGCCCTGAGCTTGATGGCATTGCTCATCATGTTTCTGCTGATCCGTGGATATCAATCTGAGCAGGGGCCGCCGCTGCATCGCTGGCACACCTGGGCGGCTGATGAAATGACGGTGGAGCAATTAGATCACGCCACCTTCGACGATTATCTGGCGCAGGAAAATGTGATCTTCCAGCAGATGAAACACAACGTCACGGATCAACTCAGTGACGAAGAGAAAACCTCGCTCAACCGCTATAACGCGCAAAGCCCGGTCTATCCGGCAGGCTTTACTACCGACTGGAATCGTTCGTTTGTGCTGAAACCTGCGGGTGAAATCAAAGGCGCGGTGGTGCTGTTGCACGGTTTAACGGATTCACCTTACAGCATGCGTTATCTGGCACAGGCCTATCAGCAACAAGGCTATGTTGCGGTAGTACCCAGGCTGCCCGGCCATGGTACCGCGCCGGGATCGTTAACCAAAGTGGACTGGAAAATGTGGCTGGCCGCGACGCGTCTGGCCGTGCGTGAAGCCACGCGCTTAGCGGGAACCCAGGTCCCGTTGCATCTGGTGGGCTACTCAAACGGCGGCGCGCTGGCGATGAAATATGTGCTCGATGCTCAGCAGAATCAAAATCTGCGCCAACCGCAGCAGGTGCTGCTGCTGTCGCCGATGATTGGCGTGACGGCATACGCCCGTTTTGCGGGGTTAGCGGGATGGCCAGCGGTGTTCCCGGTGTTTGCTAAAGCGGCGTGGCTGAATATCGTGCCGGAATACAACCCGTTTAAATACAATTCATTCCCGGTGCGGGCGGCGCGTCAGTCCTGGCTGTTAACCCAGGCGTTGCAGGAACAGATTGTGCAACTCGCCCGCGATGGCGAAATACGTGGCTTACCCCCGCTGATGACGTTCCAGTCGATCCTCGATTCCACTGTCAGTAGCCGCGCGGTGGTGAATGCGCTGTACCGTTACCTGCCGGACAACGGCAGTCAGTTAGTGATTTTCGATATCAACCAGGCGGCCAACTTACGCGCGCTGTTCCGGCCTGCACTGTATTCAGCGGTCAACGACTTACTGCCTGCCGCGCCGCGTCATTACGCCACAACGGTGATCACTAACGCGTCGCCCACCACTTATGACGTGGTCGCCCGTATCACGCCTGCCGATCAAACCAACGAAGTGACGCGTCCGCTGCATCTGGCGTGGCCGCAGGATATGTATTCCTTGTCGCATATCGCTGTCCCATTCCCTCTCACCGATTCGCTGTATGGCCGCGAACCCACCGAGAAAAATCGTTATGGCATCAGCCTCGGCACCATCTCACTGCGCGGAGAAACTTCCAGTCTTACCGTTGGGCTCGACACGCTGATGCGTAATACCTCGAATCCGTTTTTCACTTATATGATGGCGCAAATAAATGGACGAACTGCCTGCGGTCAGCAGCCGGATCTGCAACAGTGCCTTAAAGAGTAATGACTTTTTTCAGCAGCTCGTTGGCGAGAATCAGTCGGGCCAGCAACACCGAGAGCACAAAGGTCAGCACAATCAGCGTGAGTTTAGTGGCCAGCGAGTTAATCGGGATCAACGCGGTGACGATATGAAATACCGAGTAGTGCATGATGTACACCCCGGTCATGGTTTTACTTACGGTGGCCAGCAGCGTCTCTTTGAGGGCGATATGGCGACGAAAGCGCACGCCGCTGGCGGCTAACACCAGTGCGACCACCAGCAGGTAGATTTGTGAGCCGGTGAGTAGGAAGGCATTGCGGTCGGCTTTAAATAGCGCGAAGAAGAAGTGTTGCTCGTACAACCAGGTGAACAGATAAATAAAGGGCAGGGCACAGGTAGCGACGAGGGCAACTCTTCTCCGACTCAGCCAGTCGGCAATCACCGGTTCACACAATAGCTGGCCGGTGAGGTAAAACAGCAGCCAGGTCCAGATACGGTATTGCGGCGCGAGGCTGAGCACCCGCACCTCGGGATAGAGCACCGACAGCAAATCGTAGCCATAGGAAAACAGCAACAGGGCGCCGACCAGCGCGCAAAACGTCAGGCGATGCAGGCTAAGCCAGCTGAGCAGCGGATTGAAGCTGTAGATCACGATAAACGAGAACACAAACCACGGCTGAATCAGGTAACCGCGCTGGTAAGGTTCCCAGAGATAGTAAATCGTCATCCAGAACAGAAACACGATCACCACATTGCGGATCTTGTTGAGCTGCCAGCGTAAATCCTGCTCAGCGTGGCTATCCATAATGCCCGCCACCACAAAAAACAGTGGGGTAGCGATGGTGGTGATAAACGTCAGGAACGCCAGAATCCAGTGGTAATCATAATCGTAGCGATCCCAGGTGTTATACAGCGTAAAAAAGGTCACTGCCGCCATGCAGCCGAGTGTCTTAATGACATTCAGCCCGGTGGCGTTCATGTTGACGTCGCTTTCTCAGCGCGGTGGAAGCAGGCATAAATCACTGGCAGAACCAGCAGCGTCAGTATCGTTGCGAAGCCCAGTCCAAACATAATCACCACCGCCATGCTCTGGAAAAACACATCGCGCAGCAGCGGTGCCAGGCCTAACACCGTGGTGAACGCGGTCAGCAGGATGGGGCGCAAGCGCGACGTGGCGGCATACAGAATCGCGTCGTGCTGCGTTTTGTCCTGTTTTTGCTGTTCAATCTCTTCCACCAGCACAATGCCATTGCGGATCAGCATGCCGCTCAGGCTCAGTAAGCCGATCAGTGCCATAAAGCCAAACGGAATACCGGTGAGCAAAAAGCCCGGCGTCACGCCGATTAGCGCCAATGGCACCGTTAGCCAGATCGCCACGGCATTTTTTACGGAGCTAAACATCAGCACGGTAATGACAAACATCACCAGATAGCCCAACGGTAGCGTGGTGAACACGCCCTGCTGCGCTTCGCTGGAGTTTTCGGCATCGCCGCCCCATTCAATGCTGTAACCGTGCGGCAGTGGGAGCTGATCAATTTGCGGTCGCACGCGTGACAGAATATCGCCGGAAGTGTCGCTGGTGAGCGGACTGGGATCGGTCATCACCGTCAGCACGCGGCTGCGATCGCGCCGCAGAATTAATGGATCTTCCCATTCAAGATTAAAGCCACTCACTACATTACTCAGCGGAATGTAATGCTGCTGGCTTTGGCTCCACACCAGCACATTGTTCAGATGATTGGCATCCTGGCGTTCGCTGGCGGGCGGACGCACCACCACTGGCAGTAAATCTGCGCCTTCACGGTATAAACCCACGCGGCTGCCGGTGAAATTCATTTGCAACGCGTTATCGATCTCCTGTTTATCCACCCCCAGCTCGCGGCCCAGCGCCGGATTAAACTGTGGACGGATTACCTTGCTGCGGTTTTGCCAGTCATTGCGTACGCTGTCGGTGGCGGGATCCTGCGCGAGGATATCACCCACTTCGCTGGCAATCAGGCGCATACGGTCAGGATCGGGACCTTTGATGCGTACCTCAATGGCGCTGCCGCCGGAAGGACCAAACATCACCCGTTTGGTACTGGCATTCACCTGCGGATACTGGCGGGCAATATAGTCATCCACACGGCGTGACAGCGCGGCGATATGGCGCTGATCGTCCATGCGCACCATGATTTGCGCATAGTTGCTGTACTGGCGCTGTCCATTGTAAGTAAGGATAAAACGCATGCTGCCCTGGCCGACGGTGGTGACCGTAGACACCACGACTTGCTGCCCGGTGATCGACTTTTCAATATCGCTGGCCATTTGCTCGGTTGCCTTGATGTCTGTGCCGTAAGGCAGCCACAAATCGACAAAAAAGATCGGCGTATTGGACGAGGGAAAGAAGTTTTGCCTTACGCCACCAAAGCCCCAAATCGCCAGTGCCAGCAGGACGGCCATCACTGAAAGCGTGAGGGTTTTCTGCTGTAGCAGCGCGTTGAGCGTGCGTTGGTAGAGTCGATAAAAACCGCCATCGTAGGGCGAGGCTTCAGCGGCGGGCGTTGCCGCGCTGTTCTTTTTAAACAGCCACCATTTGATTAACACCGGCGTGATGGTGAGCGCCGAGAACCAACTCAACATCAGCGAAATCAGCAACACCTGGAACAGTGATTTGCAGTACTCACCGGTGGAATCCTGCGACAACCCAATCGGCGCAAACGCCAGTATTGCGATAACCGTGGCTCCCAGAAGCGGGAAGGCCGAGCGCCGGATAACAAAGTTGATCGCCGAGGTACGCGATGAGCCTTGCTGACGTGCAATCAATACCCCTTCGACGATCACAATCGCGTTATCCACCAGCATGCTGAGGGCAATAATCAGCGCTCCCAGTGAAATACGCTGTAGCTCAATACCCCACAGATACATGATTAGCAGGGTGCCCAGCACGTTCAGCGCCAGCGAGAGCGCAATAATGATGCCGCTGCGTACGCCCATAAAGATCAGCAGCACGCCCACCACAATCGCCAGCGCCATCAGGAAGTTGGTGATAAAGCCGTTGACGGAGTGCGCCACTTCCGCAGCCTGATCGTAAAACGTATTGATTTGGATACCGGCTGGTTTTTCTGCCGACATCTGCTGCAGTTTGGCTTCCAGTGCACGACCTACGTCAATCACGTTGACGCCAGGGATAAAGGAGACGCCCATGGTGACCGCCGGGCGGCCGTTGGCGTGATAGATGCTGGAAGGGGATTCGCTCAACCCGCGAGACAGCGTGGCGATGTCGCGCAAGCGGGTGGTGGCAGTGTCGCCAACGGGGCTGATAAGCAGATCGCTCAGCTCATCGATATTTTCAAATTCCCCGGTAGGATGCAGACGAATCGATTCGGAGCCGGATTTGATCTCTCCTGCGCTGGAAACCACGTTCAGGCGGCTGAGTGCTGCGGAGAGTTGCGCAGGGGTAATGCCGCGCGCCGCCATTTTCGTCAGCGAAACATCGACATCAATTTGCTGCGGGATGGCGCCGCCAATCGCCACCTTGCCCACGCCGGGTACCAACACCAGTTCTCGCCGCAGCTGTTCGGCATATTGCACTAATTCAGGATTGCTGAAGTTGTCACCGGAAATGGCGAAGAAAAAGCCGAACACGTCGCCAAAATCATCGTTAACGAAAGGCGCCGCCACGCCGGGCGGGAAGAAGCGTGA
Source organism: Pantoea sp. Taur (assembly GCF_009830025.1). Taxonomy (NCBI): domain Bacteria; kingdom Pseudomonadati; phylum Pseudomonadota; class Gammaproteobacteria; order Enterobacterales; family Erwiniaceae; genus Pantoea; species Pantoea sp. Taur. The sequence goes on along the minus strand of NZ_SZZZ01000001.1, from coordinate 141,066 downwards.
CGCATCACCGACGCGCCGCCGCAGCTCATCCCAGATTTGTGGCAGTTCGTTAGAGTGATAGCGCGACGCAATATTCACCGTAATTTGTGACAGGCCGTTGGAAGAGATGGAACTGACGCTGTCCAGATAGGGCAACTGCTGCAGGGCATTTTCCAGCGGCAGCGTCACCTCTTCTTCCACCTGCTGTGCGGACGCGCCAGGGTATTGTGTGACCACCACGGCGGTTTTAATGGTAAAAGCGGGGTCTTCCAGGCGACCAATATTCAGCAGGGCAAAAATACCCCCCAGCCCTAATAGCAAAATCGCCAGCCAGACGCGAATCGGGTTATCAATAAACTGTTTGGAGATGTCCATTACAGCCCTCGCTCACGCGTCCAGATGCGTACCGGCTGTTGCGCATGTAACTCATTGACGCCTGCTGCGACCACGCGTTCACCGGCTTTCAGTCCATCGGTGATCACCACTCCCTGGTTTGTGACTTCGCCGACGGCGACCCTACGATCTTCCAGCTTCAGCTGATCGCCGCTGCCTTGCACCACCCAGACATGAGGTTCATTGCGCTGGTGGCTGTCGGGGTTAAACACCGCCTCGACCGGAACGACCAGCGCAGCGTGATTCACATTGGCGGGAAGATTGGCCAGATTGATGGTGACAGTACCACTGACACCGCCCACGGCCGGAAAATCGGCAGGGCGCGGCATGGTTAAGATCACCTGCCAGGTCAGTGTGTTGCTGCTACTGCTACCGGTGTGCTCTTTGTATTCAGCCTGAAATTCGCGATCCGGCAGCGTGTTAATCCTCACTACCGGGCGATACGTCATGTTGCGGATATCCAGCGCGGTGAACAGGTTTTCCGGCACGTTAAACACCACATCAAGCAGGTCGGTGCGCGTTAACGTGGCGATGGTCTGGCCCGCCGCAATCACCTGATGATTACGCACATTGACCGTCGCCGCGGTGCCGCTAAAAGGCGCGGTTAAGGTCATCTGGCTTAACTCTTCACGGGCAATTTGCAAGGCCGCGTTGGCGGCATCGCGGTTCGCGCGCTGCACGTCCATTTCGGCCTGCGAGATCGCCTGGCGGCCAGATAGCGTCTGGAATCGTGCAAACTGTCGCTGAGCGAGGGTGGCGGCGGTCTGACGTTCATTAACGCGCTGCTGCGCCTCACGTGCCACCAGTCTGGCGATCACTTGTCCCTGTGTCACATTGTTGCCCTGGCGAATCTCCAGGGCGTCGATCTGTCCACCCCGTTTAAAGGAGAGGTCTGTGGAATCACCCGATTCAATGCGTGCGGGAAAGATGCGTTGCTGAGCCTCTCCGGAAGCCACCACCTCAACCACTTTCACCATGCGCGGCAAAGGGGCAACTTCCGTTTTTTTTTGATCGCAACCTGTTGTTATCAATATAACAATGGCGATCAGCGGAAAATAACGCGTCACGAGTTTGTCCTCAATCAGCAATATTGAATTAATTATTGGCGTTATTATTAGCGAGGTTCTCATTCGCCGAGCATTGAAACAACGGCGTAGGTAAATAACCCCACGGCAGAACAGGTTACAATAGCGATAACCACATAAAGACTCAGGCGCAGCAGACTATAGTCCGGCATCGTTACCTCCATTAACAGTGGGCGAATTAGAGTCATCTCACTGCGGTCGGATAGGAGTGACGGTTAAGGTTTATTTGTTAAGCATGAGCATAGCTGTGGATATCCAAAAATGTAAAGTTTGATAAACGCAATAACTTTATCGCAACTCATGGAATTTAAGTCTGATTTATTTGATTTAAATAGAGCTTTAAACCACGTTAACAACATAAACACAAAGCGTGGCTTTTCCCGCCATTTCATTAACATAGGGATAGGTTAATTTATTTTCGTTAAAAACGGCTTATTTATCTTTGGTTTAAAATTACGCTAAAAATTGTTTTTTGATTACGGATGACTTTCCTCATAAAAGCAGAGTGAGTTGAATTGCCTGTGCTACGTTTATAACGTTCATTTCTCTTGTCAAAAGTTTGGCGTATAGATTATTTCCCTGCTCAATTTCGTTGAGCAGCCATTAATGACATGTCTTTCAGTTATAAACGGGACTCACCTCAGGCAGTACGTGGATGTTTGTCTTTGTATTTGAAGTGGATCTGTTAATAACGCGATGTCACCGCCTTGATTTCCGAAACAGGATTTGAGGAGAAAGCGATGAATACTGCTAAATCGGAAAGGTCGTACTATCAGCTTTCTGTCGATGAAACCTTGAGCCAGACAGAGAGTTCACTCGAAGGTATCTCGGGTAGTGAAGCAACAGCACGCTTACAACAGTACGGTGAAAATGCCCTGCCACAAAAACCGGGCAAGCCAGCATGGCTGCGCTTCCTCGCCCATTTTAACGATGTGCTGATTTACGTGTTACTCGCTGCCGCGCTGCTGACGGCAGTGATGGGCCATTGGGTCGATACACTGGTCATTCTCGGTGTGGCAGTGGTCAACGCGTTGATTGGTCACATCCAGGAGAGTAATGCGGAAAAATCCCTGCAAAGCATACGCAATATGCTCTCCAGTGAAACGGTGGTGATCCGCGCGGGTAACCATGAAACCCTGCCGACCACCGCGCTGGTGCCAGGTGATGTGGTGGTGATCCGCGCCGGGGATCGTATTCCCGCTGACCTCAGGGTGATCGAAGCCCACAATCTTCGCGTCGAAGAGGCGATACTCACCGGGGAATCTACGGTGGTAGAGAAAACCACCGATGCGCTTGCGGGCGAACTTCCGTTAGGCGACCGCACCAATTTACTGTTTTCGGGAACAACGGTTAGTTCTGGGGGCGGTAAAGGGCTGGTCGTCGCCACGGGCGGAGAGACCGAGCTGGGGCACATCAATCAGATGATGTCCGATATCGAAAAACACCGCACGCCGTTGCTGGTGCAAATGGACAAGTTAGGGAAAGCCATCTTCCTGATTATCCTCGCGATGATGGCGGCACTGTTTGTCTTCAGTCTGCTGTTCCGCGATATGCCGGTCTCTGAACTGATGCTGTCATTGATCAGTCTGGCGGTGGCATCCGTTCCTGAAGGTTTACCCGCCATTATCTCCATCATCCTCTCACTTGGCGTACAGACCATGGCGAAGCAGCAGGCGATCATTCGCAAGCTGCCGACGGTGGAAACGCTGGGTGCGATGACGGTGATCTGCTCGGATAAAACCGGCACGCTGACCATGAATGAGATGACGGTCAAAGCGGTGATCACCGCCGACCATATCTATCGGGTAGACGGTGACAGCTATGAACCGGTTGGTGCCATTCATAAAGCGGATGACGCCGTACCGATTACCGTCACGGGTGGGTCCTTGCTTGAGCAGTATTTACGTACCATCGATCTGTGTAATGACAGCCAGCTGATTAAGGATGAGAGCGGTTTCTGGAAAATCACCGGGGGCCCGACAGAAGGTGCGCTCAAGGTTTTGGCCGCCAAAGGGCAGTTGCCTGTGGTCACCACCGAGTTACGCAGTAAAATTCCGTTTGATTCGCAATACAAATATATGTCGACGTTGTACCGCATTGGTGACGAAGAGCGCGTGCTGATCACCGGCGCGCCGGATGTGCTGTTCCGGCTTTGTCAGCAGCAGCAAACCGAGCACGGCCTGCAACCGCTCGATATCAGCTGGTGGGAAGGCAAGATTGAAGAGTATGCGCGCGAAGGGCTGCGCATGGTGGCGGCAGCCTGGAAACCGGCGTTACCGGGACAAACTGAGCTCACTCATCAGGATCTGCAACAGGGCGTGATACTGCTCGGCATTGCCGGAATGATGGACCCGCCGCGCCCTGAAGCCATCACCGCGATTCGTGACTGCCTGCAAGCCGGCATACGCGTCAAAATGATTACCGGAGACCACCCGCAAACCGCGATGAGCATTGGGCAGATGCTGGGGATTGGCAATGCAGGCTCAGCCATCACCGGGCGTGAACTGGAAATGATGGACGATCACCAGTTGAGTGATGCCGCGCAGGCCTACGACATCTTTGCCCGCACCAGTCCGGAGGATAAATTCCGTTTGGTTCAGGCGTTGCAGAGTAAGCAAGAGGTGGTCGGCATGACCGGGGACGGCGTAAACGATGCGCCCGCCCTGAAGCGCGCCGATGTCGGTATCGCGATGGGTATTAAAGGCACCGAAGTGACCAAGGAAGCCGCCGATATGGTGCTCACGGATGATAACTTCGCCACCATAGCCAGCGCGGTAAGGGAAGGGCGCCGGGTTTATGACAATCTGAAAAAAACCATCCTGTTTATTATGCCCACCAACCTCGCGCAAGGGTTGTTGATCATCATCGCGCTGCTGGCGGGGAATCTCATTCCGCTGACGCCGGTACTGATTCTGTGGATGAACATGGCGACGTCGGCCACGCTGTCGTTTGGTCTGGCATTTGAAGAGGGTGAAAAAAACATCATGCGCCGACCGCCGCGCGATCCCAAACTGCATGTGATGGATGGGTTCGCTATCTGGCGCGTGGTGTTTGTTGGCTCAATGATTGCGATAAGTGCGTTTGTGCTGGAAGCCTGGCTGCAGCCGCGTGGCTATTCCCCTGAGTTTATCCGCACCGTGCTGTTACAGACGCTGGTTACCGCGCAGTGGTTCTATATGCTCAACTGCCGTGTGTCGGACGGCTTCTCACTGAGCAAAGGGCTGCTGATGAACAAAGGGATCTGGATCGTCAGCGCGGTGCTGCTGGTGCTGCAACTGCTGATCATCTACGCGCCATTTATGCAGCTGCTATTCGGTACCACTGGACTGCCATTCCGTTATTGGGTCATTACCTTCATCATCGGTTTCGTGATGTTCCTGATTGTTGAAGTCGAGAAACCACTTACCCGGCGATTCAGAACGGCTTGAGTCTGCTGCCGCCCGTCACGCTGGTGTCAGCGAGGCGGGCGGTGTTTAATACGATACATGTTGATTTCGGGCCAAAAGATGGGATTTAAACGTTGCAGGACATTTGCTGTCATCAAGTCAGAGAGGGAAATGTCGCACGGGTTCGACAATCTTCACCGGTTTCTTTCTCTTTGGTTTGGTCGCCCTGCACAGTGCTGGCATAGCTGCCTTAGATTTTTCTGGCTCGATAGTCTTATTCACCGTGATACAGCACGGGCAGTAATGAACATTCGCATATTGCGCTGCGGCGACGGTTAATGCCTGGCTGTGGTTATACATACTGCCAATAAACGCCCGTGAATCGATACCGGGTAACTGTTCACATCCTGCGGTATGCAACAGCAAGCCCCTGCGGGCGTGATCGCAGACGTAATACTTCGTTGCCTTATACATGGTTTTTTATCCGTTTGCTGTGTGAGTCAATGGACTCATTAAAGTTTATCGTATTCAATATCTTGTAAATTTGAACATCTCACTACGGCCTGAAACTCAGATTGCCCACGATGGCTCGCAAAAGTAAACGGAACGATAATACGTGTACCATTTTTTGCTACGCTTTCGTTGTGGAACAGAAGAGAGCCCAGGGTGATTCTATTTTTCCCAAACATCTCGGTATGGGATTTATTGAGGAGATCTTTCTCTACGGCAATAACCGCATCACGACTGTGAACGGTCACACAGGCTATTTCATCTTTTTGATTTTCTACGTTCCGCGAATATACCTCATAACCCGACGCAGACAAAATAATCCCCAGGGCACTGAGTGCTCCAACCTTAGCGGAAGTCTTCATTTTAAATTCCCTTAAGTGCTTCACAAACAGTCTCTGGTCTAACTAACGGAAAATCAAGACTATTTCTGTTTTATTTGATGAAATGAATTGATGTGTATTGCAGATGCCGCCTGGTCATTATCTGATAATGGTTGGGATAAAATCTGAATATTACGTACCACAAAAAAATCCTGTGAGATTTATTGAAGAGGGACTCGAACAAATAAAACGGGCATTAAAGCCAAAGTACATCAAATATCCTGGTTAATAACTTGTTAATGGTAGAGTTATGGCATTCTCATGACATTTTTTCCTACATTAATGCTGAGGTCAGAAGTATCTGATGATAAAAACTCACAGCCCGCTCATTCAGCAGGGCTATTCACATTAATCAATGAATCACCGCGAAGCTGAAACGCTCGTCGTGCATCTGGTCAGATAAAAAGATCAGTGTGTTAAAACAGCAAATGGTTTAACCTTTAACGACCGTCTGCAGTGGATTTAAAGTAAGCCCAATAAAATCAGTGAGTTGATTGACGTTTTATTGAGCGGCCTTTTGATTGACTGCGACCTGTTCCAGGGGGGGCCCGGTTAGCGGGCTGAGATTCTACCCGCCAGCGTTTTCGCGTTGGCAACGTAGTGACCCTACGAACCTGATCCGGCTAATACCGGCGTAGGGAGCGGAACACAGGGCGACACTGCGTCCTGATCCCATCTTTGTGCTTGTAGCGGACAGACTCTACTCATCAGGCCCTGCCTGAGAAATTTCGCGCAATCGCAACTGGTGGACTCGCCCATGACTGAAGCTGCTTTGATCGACGCTTTGCTCACCTTTCTTCAGCGTCAGGATACAACCGACGACGACTTTAACCGCATGGCGCTTGCCGTCTTCGCGTACCAATTTGAACACAACCTCCCTTATCGCCGCTTCGCCATGCAGCGCGGTCGCACACCGTTTACGGTGAAAAACTGGCGTGCCATCCCGGCAATTCCCATTACCGCGTTTAAGGATCTGACGCTGAGCTGCCATGCCACAGATGACGTCGAAGCGGTGTTTATGACCAGCGGAACCACCGGCACGGTGAAAGGTCGCAGCTATCATCCGACGCTTGATGTCTGGAAATGCTCGATGATGCAGAATTTCAGCCAGCGCTTTATGGCGGGCGAAGAGCGTATTCGCATGGGCATTTTGTTCCCTGATAATCGGGCGCTGCCCAACTCTTCGCTGGCCCATTACCTGACATTAGCGGTGGAAAAATTTGGCACCGCCGAGAGCGAAGTGCTGCTGGATGATAGCGGTATCTCGATGGATCGCCTGTTTGCTGCGTTGGAGCAGGCTGAAGCGCAGGGCGAACCTTATGCGCTTCTGGGCGCGAGCTACAGCTTTGTCCATCTGCTCGACGAACTGCAGCGCCAGGGGCGACATTTTGCATTACCCGCTGGCAGCCGAATTTTGGATACCGGTGGATTTAAGGGGCAATCCCGTGAGATTGAGGCCGAGCAGTTTTACGCCGAGCTGAGTGCGGCGTTGGGCGTACCGCGCACGCACTGCATCAACATGTACGGCATGACCGAACTGAGCAGCCAGTTTTATGACGATGGCAACGTTGCCTGTCCCTCGGTGAAATCCGGCCCGCACTGGATCCGCACCCGCGTGGTCAATCCGCTGACGGGCGAAGAGGTGCCGGAAGGTGAGATGGGCGTGCTGGTGCACCATGATCTTGCCCACTTCAATTCAGTGTCTGCCTTACTGACCGAGGATGCTGGCCGCGCGGTCACTGGCGGCTTCCATCTGCTGGGCCGGGTCACCGGAGCGGATGCGAAGGGCTGTTCGCTGGCGATGGAAGAGTTCCTGGCTGCTGCGCAGGGTGCAGTGTGAAAGAGGTCGCGGGTTATCTACCGGGATGTTTATCACCTGAAGAGGTGCAGTGGCGCACGCTGAGTTTTAGCCATCACGGCCAGCACCTGGATGTCGACGTGCCCGATCTGAATCCGGCACAAATTACTCTTCTCAGCGCACATCTGCGCGATCACGCTCGCGCTTATCTCAAAACGCTGAGCGTGGCGAAGATCGTAGCAATTATTGATGAGGCCATTGCGCGTTTGCTGGATCGAAACCATCCACTGCGCCGCAAGGCCGAAATGCTGCTGCCGATTGTCACCGGTTATGACGCTGAGATGATTCGCCTTGGGCTTACCGGATACCTCAAAACTTTTCGACAGCCGCAGCTCAAGCGCTTTTTAGCCGAGGACTTTAACGATCCGCAGCTGCTGGATGATTTTCAGCCGCGACCTAATGGCGGCTTCGCGCGGGCATTTGGCCCGGATCTGCTCATGCATATCTGGGCAGGAAATGTGCCAGGTCTACCGATGTGGAGCATGATTTGCGGATTGCTGGTGAAAGCAGGCAGCGTGGGCAAACTGCCCGGGGCCGAACCGCTGATAGCGGGCTGGTTTGCGCAACTGCTGGCCGAGATCGATCCCCAACTTGGCGAGTGCCTGGCGGTGGTGTGGTGGAAAGGTGGCGAAGCCGATGCAGAAAAATACTGGTTAACACAGCCTGACGTAGTGATGGCTTACGGTGGCAACGCCGCGCTGGACGCTATCAAACAACAACTGCCGGTCACCACGCGTTTTCTGCCGCACGGCCACAAAATCAGTGTGGGGCTGGTGGCGCGTTCGGCGCTGGACGCAAGGCAGGGCGTCGATCTGGCACAGCGCGCGGCCTATGACGTCATGCGTTATGACCAGGCGGGATGCTACTCTCCGCAAATGCTGTTTGTCGAACGCGGCGGACGCATCTCGCCGCAGGAATTCGCGGAGTATATCGCCCATGAACTGCGTGCGCTGGCGCGCAAATATCCACGTCGCGCGCTCTCTTCAGCAGAAGTCAACAGCGTGGCGGCCTGGCGCAGCCGTGAAGAGATTCGCGCTTTGCAGGACGATCGCACCCTTTTCGGCGAGCCAACGGACAGCTGGTCGGTGGTGGTAGTTGATGGCCCCGAAGCTCTGATGCCGTCGGCACTCGGGCGCACGCTTAAAGTGGTGGCCGTTGATGAGATTGATGATGCGATTGCATTGATTTCGCAGCAGAAAATTTATCTGCAAACGGCGGCGGTGGCGGCCACTCCGCGAGAGCTGTTTGGTCTCGCTGCGCGGCTAGGGCAAGCCGGTATCACTCGTATTACTGCCTTTGGCAGCATGACATCGCCTGCCGCCGGATGGCATCACGATGGCCGCTTCAGCCTGCTGGATCTGGTCACTTTTACGGAAATAGAGGCATCTGCTGAAACTGCCGCTGAGCGCTTCGCGCCCTATGCGGATTGAATCCACGTTTTTACAGGAGGTAAGAGATGAAATTTGCTGATCAAACGATTCTGGTGACGGGGGCGAGCCGGGGTATTGGTGCAGCTATCGCGCAGGCTTTCGCCGCTGAGGGCGCGCTGGTGGTGGTGAACTACCTGCGCAGTGAAGCCGCCGCAATGGAAGTGGTAAAAAGCTGTGAAGCACTGGGCGGTTCGGCCATCGCCATTCGCGCTGACGTCACCTCAGCAGAGCAGGTGGCGGCGATGATGGAGCAGATCGCTAACACCACGGGTCGTCTGGATGCGGTGGTGAACAATGCTTTCGCACCCTATGTTTTCGATACCGATAATCGACAGCGCTTTTGGGAAACGTCGTGGCAGGGCTACAAAAGCCAGTTTGACGGTGCCGTCGGCGCGGCCTATAACGTCTGCCAGGCTGCGTTGCCGCTGATGCGCTCACGCACACGCGGTAGCATTATCAATCTTTCCAGCGATCTGGTGGCGCGTCCGTCTGTTCCTTACCACGATTACGTCACGGCGAAATCCGCATTAATAGGCTTTAGCCGTTCACTCGCCGCTGAACTGGGGCCGCTAGGGATTCGAGTGAACTGCGTTGCGCCGGGTCTGGTCTATCCCACGGATGCCAGCAGTGCGACGCGAGAAGACGTGCGCGATTTTATCACCGCACAAACGCCGCTGCGCCGAATTGCCGAGCCAGTGGATGTCGCCGGTCCGGTGATGTTTTTAGCCTCAGAATGGAGCGAGTTTGTCACCGGGCAAACGCTGTATGTGGATGGGGGGTTGGTGATGGGGTGACGGGGGCCAAACGTTGATATTGTTGGAAGCACGTTGGGTTAGCGTTAGTCTGGTGACTGATTTATCAATTTGCTAACGCCGTTTAACGTAAACAGGGAGGTTTAATGAATACCGCAACTATCCGCGCCGTCATCGGTGGAACGCTATTAATGGCGTCGAGCTTAGTATCGGCGTCTGCCGCACAGCCTTTGCCTCCAGAACATCCGAACTCACAGCGAATCTCTGTGGAGACGCAAGGAACGGGAACGGATGTCATATTGATTCCAGGGCTGGCGTCTTCACGCGACGTTTGGGCCGATTTATCTGCAAAATTACGCAAGAACCATCGCATTCATCTTATCGAGCTTGCAGGCTTCGCGAATACGGCTGCCATTGCCAACCCGGACGGGAAAATCATGGCTCCGGCAGTTGATGCCATCGCAGCATACATTCACGTTCAGCACATCAAATCCCCAGTGATCATTGGCCATTCCCTTGGGGGAGAAATGGCATTGATGCTGGCTGCTCGTCATCCTGACCTGGTGGGGCGCGTGATGGTCGTTGATGCGTTGCCGTTCTATTCATTAATGTTCAATCCAGCGGCGACCAGCGAAACGGTCGCCCCGCAGGCCACTGCGACGCGAAATTTAATTTTGGGGCAGTCGCCGGAGCAATTCACGGAGTTTCAGAAAGCATCCATCGCCCGTTTAGCGAAGACCGAGGCGGTGAGGCCAGCACTGGTGGCGGCAGGAATCCATTCCGACCGTAAAACCATTGCCGATGCCGTGTATGAAGTGATGATCACCGATTTACGTCCCGAACTTGGCCGCATCAGAGCGCCGATAGAGGTCGTATACGCGTATGACACGCTATTCGGCGTACCAGCAGCCAGCGTGGATGCGATGTACCGTCGAGCCTATGCTTCTTCACCCGATATCCACTTCACACGGATCGATGACAGTTTTCACTTTGTCATGCTTGATCAGCCTGAGCGGTTTTCCGACGCGGTTGAGTCGTTTTTGAATGGCGATGAAAGCCAGATGAAGTCGCAAACTGAATGAGATTTGGGGTGGGACGGCTGGAATAGGCCGTTGCTTCGGTTCAACAGAGTGTATGGCGCAGATATTGCGCGGGATGCATGTCTGATGTGAAAGAGATGTGGGGATGAGATGGCAAGGGCTGCTTTGAGCGAAAAGCGGAACTGTGCAAGGTATCAGTGACAAGGCAGCATCTTGTTCAAACATGACCAGCTCTGTGAATCAGTTAAGTGCTAAACTATAAAAGATCACTTCATTCATTCTTTTACGTGTAATTAATTTGAAATGGAATTAATTAGGGCTGTTAATGATGCAAGTTAAGGCTATTAGTAACATTACTATATCTGCATTTATGTTTGCGTTGGCGGGGATGCTTGTCAAATATATTTCTTACAAAATGGATGTTTTATCATTGGTCTTTTGGCGCAATGTTTTCAGTTTTATTATTGTGTCTTTTATAGGTCTGGTGTCAGGGAAGCTAAGCTTTAAATCGGAAAGGAAAGGTCTCCATGCACTTCGTTCATTTTTTACCTTTTGCGCACTCATTACCTACTTCTATGCTGTTAAAAATACTGAGTTGAGCACTGCAGTATTGCTTCAGCAAACATCACCAATATTTGTTCCGGTTATTGCATTGCTGGTGCTGAGGAGATTGTCAGACCGCTATGTTTGGATAGGAACTATCATCGGATTTATTGGTGTGGCGATGACCAGTGGCGTCGCCACTCATAGCATCAATGGTGGCGACTTATCAGGCATACTTTCGGGTGTAATGGGCGCCGCCGCAACGATTACCATATGGATGATGTCAGATACAGAAACCCCTTATAGTCAAATGTTCTTCTTTTCTCTCTATACCTTAATATATTCGCTCGTATTTGTACCATGGGTATGGGAATCATTTAGTCTTTCACTACTCCCATTGCTAATTATGCTTGGGATAGTTACCACTCTCGCACAATATTTTCTTTCTGCTGCATGTTCGTATGCGTCAACTGATAAAATTGTGTCCTGGACCTACCTATCAGTAATATTTTCTGCTTTATTTGGGTACGTTGGATGGGGCGAGAAATTATCTTTCAGCATGTTGTCTGGGATGGCATTGATCATCATTGGAGCGAAAATAACCTTAAGAAGAAACTAGTGAAAACATCTTTATGAATGTAAAAACACGCGTTTTTTGGGCCTATCTAGCTTTTTTGACGTCTGGTTTTGGCACACAGCGGACATTAATTGCATCCCTCAGAAACCGCCTTGTGCTCCCCCGGCACACCAGGTTGTCAGCCCGACTGCGCTAACCGGCAGGCCGGTTAGCTCCACCAAGCCAGAAACGGAGTTTCGGGCTTGGTGGTATAGGAATGAAAGTCCTGCGGAAATTTCATGATCAATACCTAATTCTTTAAGGGCGCTCCGCCGCTTTTAACCAGTCACTGACTCCTTCGACACCCATGGAAAGTAGCACGTCTTGCAATGTGACAACTCGTTGCAGCATTGAGCCACAATCAGACTCCTCACGCTCTTCTGCTTCTGCGAATAAACGCGTCATCAATTGAGTGAGATTGCCGTTATGATCAAACATGTATTGCCTCTTGCTGGAGGAGTAGGTTAAATAAATCTCCGCAACAGACAGGGCATACACCGCATCATGTTGTGAAATCGCATTTAACCACTCATTAAAACTAAAGAGGTGATGGCGGTTTCTATCATCAGGGGTTTCGTTCTCAAAAACTGCAAAGCAGCGAACAACTAATTCAATCGGTATGAAAACTAAACCTTTCTTACTATTGAATAGTGTTCCCAACTGGCGTGCAACTTCTATGGCATGAATCCCGACCTGATTCAAACCCGCGTCAAGTCCTCTCAGGCATTTTTGCCGATGCTGATGAAAATTATCCATATTCGCCCAGACGTTAGCTGCACCTTGCCAGGCCTCTCTGGAATTCAGTTCATTCAGATCGGTAATGAATACATCGAAGCTGATATATCCAGTCATTACACACAGTGCCGAAATGCGTCCCCAGGTTACATGATCTTCATCATTTCCCTCTCGATAAAGCCGCAGGAGTAAAGGTTTGACAACGTCAAAATGGCTATGGTAGGCATAATAAAGGCATCTTTCGGCAATATTCCACAGTCTGTGGCTGTCTTTCATGGCGTTATGGAATAAATCCCACCCTAAATGAAAGGATTTGCTTTGAACATAGGGCAAACGTCGTAACATCAACGCACGAATAGCGGGATGCTCCGTGAGAGCAAAACGGTGCAGTGCAGGAACCAGTAAATCGGGAAGCTTTTGGTCTTCCTCAAGAAAATTATCAGTCAGGATCATTAGCGCTTCAGCCACATTCCCCTTAACCATATTAATACCTGAATTGATCAAATCCCGGAGATCATTTTCGAAGGGATCATACCGGTCAAACCCAGTGAAACTCACAGCCAGAAAAATCAGCCGTTCTGCTGTGTTTAAGTCCTTTATTACATGGGCACAGGCTTCAAGAGCTTTAGCTGAGGTACGAGTGTTGCGCCACTGCGCGGGGTGTCTCTCCAGTTCTTCTATGACCTGAGTTGCAAGAACAGTTGCATCAGGTTCTTCCAGTGGCGTCCATGTCTCGTTAGTTCTCAAATTGCCATAGCGTTGGGCCAGGTACGTTGTGACACCGTTCATGATGTTTTCACGAAATGTCGGCGGTATGACTTGCCAGAAATCAGACAGAAGGTTTACAAATCGTGAAGGCTGCCGGGAGGACGCTGATTGCAATTGGTTGCCGACTGCGCCCTCTCCTCCAATAAGAAAATCATCCCAATCCCGTTGCGTATGGCCATCATAATGATGCAGGACGTGCAGTACTCCTTTGTTACTAAGACTCAGGAAAACCTCATACGAAAATGGTGGTGCAATCCAGCCACCTCTTGAATAAATATAAGGCTGGCGGATCAATGTTCCATGGGTTCTTTCATAGTTATCGAGTACCGTCTGCAACTCGTCGTTACGAAGATGACAGGGTACAGGCACGATAAATTCTGCGAGTCCCTTTAATTCCCAGGGATCAGACTCATCTAAAGCACCTCTGCTCCGGAGGGTCATAATGCTCGTCATCACGGCATCCTGCACTTCTACAGCGAGCAGATGGAACGCAGAACGTATTAATTCCCCCAACTCATAAGGGATTTCAAACTTCAGCATGTCACGGTCACATAGAATGCGGCCTATCAAATCAATATTGGTTTTAGAAGATGCCGTGCAGGCAAGTATGCCGAAATAGAGCAATGAACCCTCAGAGTTAAAACACAGCCGCTCACGGTTTTTCTGCCACCAATCAGAATGGACAGTAGCATGATGGGATATAGCCGCTTCGAGAGCATCAAAGAGAACGAATGACGCGTCAACATGGCCTACATCCCGTTTGCTATGCGTAGCGTCATAGGACGTTTCGCCCAGAAACCCGTGCCGATAACCTGAGCGGAGATTATCACGGTTTGTTGCCCTAATCCTGCTCCAGTCCTCAACTGACCCGATGGCTAAATCAAGCAGCTCGCAGGAATGTACCATGCGTTGACGAAAAAAATTGTCGTTTCGATGTCCAAACTCGTGAGACTGACAACGCAACTTACTATTGAACCGATAACCCTGTACATCTTCATCGCTGACGTCATCTGTTATATAATGCCAGAGCAAAGCGTCTTCTGCGACACCTGCCTCCACACACCCTGCAATCACTCTGCCCAGTGCAAAGTGCTCAGACCGCGGTAATGTGAGCAACCTTTTGAGTAATGGGGTGACGATGCCCATATTTTCTGACTTAATGCGGGACAGATGCAGAGATAAGTGATCCGCAATTTTATTGCCATCAAACCAATCCAGCGCAAGCATATCCAGCCAGAACGACACCACACCGGGAGTGTCTTCATTGCACCAATGAGCGATCCGATGAACATGGATCTCTAACCCGTCTGTGTCATGGTTAATTTTAATGAAGGGCACCAGGAATTTTATCCAAAACCGATGCCATTCGATCGAACCACCTCTGGCATATATTGCCTGAAATACATCGCGGTAGTTTTCGCGTAAATCGCGTATAAATGACCAGTCTTCATCCTGTGGGTCATACTCAGCAAATGATTCTGCCACCAGACGTCTGATATGAAATGCTGCCTTTCCCTCCAATACTGTTCTAAGTTGCTTTCTGAATTCACGTCGATCTCCCTGAGCCAACTGAGAAATAAAACTTCGAATGCTCGGGCGTACAAATGGAACGGGCGGTAAATCGGTGATAAATGCATTCAATGTGACGCCATTACGTATCGCATGGCTGATAACAAGCACATCCAGCAGGGTCTGGTGACCAAACATCAGCTTGCCATCCTGAGTTTCCTGCAACACGTTGAGGCTACAGAGTTTCCGCCGAATATTATGAGCAGCATTAAAACGCTGATGAGGTATTACAAGGCTTCTGCTTTGCAGCATTTCCGAAGCAATGGCCTCAACCGCGCGGACAGCACCGTCTCCTAACTCACCATCGGCAAGCACAACTGCATCAAGATAACGTTGCGCCAGTGCCTGACTGGTCACAGCATTGAAACTGCCTCCCCGCATGGCTAACTCGACAAATAAGGCTAACTCCCGGGGATTACTTATCAGTTCGCGGGTGACACCATCTATATCTGTCGATGTTATAGAAAGCTTAGCGAGCAAGGGAGCGACCTCCGTGTCCCATTCCATTCGCGGACATTGAAATTCACAATCCCAATGCCGCTCAGCAATGCGCCTGTCGTAATGTCTGTCAAAGTCGCGACATGCAGTAACAACAGTGAGATTAGGAATTAAAAGCAGCCGGTCAATCTGCGCAAGAAAATACTGCAGTACACGATGTTCCCGGGCGATAGACAACACATCTAAAGAATCAATAATAATTACGACGTGAGTGCTTTCTGCGAGTCTCGCCGCTTCCTCAACCCATTGCAGCGATAATCCCTGAGCCTGGCGCTCTTCCGGGGTGGTCACATCGGCGAATTCGCGTGACTGAATAAAAAGAGGTTGAATGCCAGAATCCGTTGTTGCTCTCTCTTCTAAGATCTCTTGCAACTCAAGCATCACACAGGTTTTACCTGAGCCAGGAAGACCTGTCAGCAGAATGGCCCTTTTTCTCGCATCTACAGCGATAAGCAGTTTATCAATGACTGGGTTAACAATTCGCTGTCCGGCAATATGTCTGCGCCATGCCCGGCCAATCGAAGACGTACCTGAAAACGAGCGACGTATTGCTGCGAGTTCCATTGGCGGAACCAGGAATGAACCGGCCTGTTGGACAATCGTCCGCAGGTCATTTTTGGTTAAGCGGTGTTGCGCAGAGGTAGACGGGCCGAAATCCTCCATGCGCGCTCCAAGTTTATCCAGGCTCACCCAGAGTGCATTAAACGCAGCATCCGGATTGCTCACGATGAACTGTAAACGCTCCCGCAACTGGTGCTCCATTTGGTCAAGATCGCTGGTGGTAATGAAATTGGTTCTGGACAGAAATTCAAATGTTGAAAGTTCAGGCGCAATTTTTACCAACTGGTTTGATAAGGTTTCATTAACGCGGTGCTGTGCAATGCCCAAACTCTGTTCATAACGTTTAGCATCTGACTGAGAGGAGCGGTGTTCTTTGAGTTTGGCGAGATCACCAAAATTGCTGCGCGAATAAAAACGGACATTCGCTCGTGGATTGCTGGACAGCAGCAGGAAGGCTTTATCCAGTTCGGCACCAAGATCAGTTAGCGTCCAAGCTTTGAAATCGGGGTGATTTTTTTTGCACTGACAGGCGATGAGGTGGCCATCCGTTTTGCCAATGACGACATCATCAACCGAGTAGTTTATCGAGTCGACCTCAATCCATAGGAAATCTGGATTGGATAACACCATTAATGCCCACTCAAAGGCCACTAATGTCTGGTATCCATCACCACGATTTGAACGTATCCCAGCAACACTCATAAATTAGTCCCTGTCAGAGGGCATGGTTAACTTTTATCAATATGCCACATCGACCTGCATTTTGAATGGGTCAGGGCCCTGATGTAACCATGCCTGAACGCGAAATACGCTTACTTTAACAACCATTAATGGTTTGTCATATTTTTGGCGATTTTCAAACAAAGCATTTATGTTCTGCTCACTCCAAATCATATGGGTTAAAACCCATTTAAATACATACCTGACCTGCTCCTCATTGTTCAACACAGGCTGATGTTAGCGGCTTCCGCTTTTGGCACACAGCTGCCATTAGTATCCCTCCCTCCGAAGCCACTTTAAGCTCCACGATAGACAGGTTCGTCAGTCCGATTACATTAACCGCAAAGTGGCTGGCTTCGCCGAACCGTCATGCGCTTCGATTTAGGCCTGACTGCTTGAGCCTTATGGCAAACCAGAGACATGCTCAGGCAGTTAAAACTGCATTATTCAATTTTTCTTGAAGTCGGATTCAAGGAATCAGAGCCTAATATCACCGCACCGCACCGCACCGCACCGCACCGCACCGCACCGCACCGCAATGAGGGTTGCTACATTGTGTATGGCAATTTCCGACTATTTGCTCTAAAGATCTTCAGAGGGGGCTGCCGTCTCTCATTGCGAAATAGAGCAAGCGAAGCGGAAACACGTGGGTAGCGCGATTGCCTGATACCAGTTCCGACTAAATTACCCATCAACTTTCCAAAACTGATGCCGATAACAGTTTCAGCATTTAATGCCAACCCGGCGGGCAGCTGCTGATCGGTCACGATAGTGCAGTGATGCGTGTTTGTGCCGAATTACATAGGCTTCTCACTTAAGCGGTTAATGTGCAAACAGTATGCGGCAGGGCGCGAGAAAGGTACTCGCGTAATGCATTGCAAAACGCGTGATTTAGGGATAAACCATTTGATAACTACAAATGAGCGGAAAGGATCTTCCTTTAATGAGCTCATGCACGACAGATATTAAAATCCTCCAGCAGTTGCAGCAGGATGCGCGCATCACTAATCAACACTTTGCCGATGAAATTGGCCTCTCCTCATCGCCGACCTTGCGCAAAGTCCGCAAGCTAAAAGAGGACGATGTGTTCCAAGGTTATCGCGCTGTGATTAATCGAAAAAAGATTGGCCTTAATGTAATGGTATTTGTGCGTGTCATCATTGATAGCCACAGTGAAGCCGAAGCCCCCAAATTCGATCCAGAAGTGATGGCGCTAGATAATGTGGTTTCCTGCTACAGCATCGGCGGCGATGCGGATTTCAACAGATATTGATGTGTATGCGGATTTCACGATGTCGGTAATGCGTCGATTGCCGGGGGTTAAAGAGATGCAGGGTATGTTTGTGTTGAAGGAGATAAAGGGATTGGTAGCTTGGCCTCTGTTAGAAAAGCAGAGCATGTGAACTTTATTTAAATTTTAGAGGACTGAATAATGGACTACTTCTTTTCTGAAACATTAGTTATCGAAAAATATAAAGGTATACACTTGTTGCAAGATCATATAGGAACAAATTATAAAGTTCCTTGGGATGATTTTGGTTTCATAATAAAATTTCAAGTTTATTTTGTTGGCGAGAACGGGAAGAAGAAGATCGGAGACGCAAAGTTTTTATCAAAGGAAGAACCCGATGCATCAAAATTTTTTAAAAGTAAAGGAATAGCAATTTCAAATAAGATTTATGATATAAAAGAATCATTAGATGCTAAGAAAATAGTATCTTTAGGGCTAAGTATAAATTATTACAAGGTTCTGGGGAGTTTATTTGATGATTTTAAGAAATACTCAGTGTTAAGGAAATTGTGTGACATTGGATGTTATTCAGATGACCAAAAAGAATTTTCGAACTGGGAAGGATATTCCGAGGGGTTGATGCGTGGAAGTTCGGCAGAAGCTCTGATGCGCAAAGGATATCAAGTAGCACTTGGGAGATATGAAGCAGAGAAAAAATTTAGCTTAAAAATTAATAGTCTTGAGAGTAGTTTTGAACCAATTGACTTTAATTTTGATGTAAACAGAAAAGTAGGCAAGTCTAACATATCTCTCTTGATCGGAAAGAATGGTGTAGGTAAATCACATATATTAAAAAAACTCAGCGAGATAGTTACTGGCATTGATAATAATAAGGTTGAAATGCCATATTTTCACAAGCTGATTGTTATGTCTTACTCACCGTTTGAAACTTTCTACACTAAAGATGAGATACTTGACGAGCTCTCAATTAAATATGGGAGTGATGATGATGATATAAATAAAAAAAGTGCAGGTCGTAGAAGGCTTCATGTTAATGAATACTCATATATTGGTTTTAGGAACAATGAGGGCGATTTTGACCCAAAGCACCCTAAATTTTTCAGTGCAGAATCGATTGTTAAAATTGCCAAATATGATATGGATAACAGTTGGTGGATTGATAAAAAAAGGTTAAACATTCTCATTGATACTTTATCTCTAGGGATCAAATTTGACAAAATTTGCATTTATGATGAGTTTGGAGACGAGATAGAAATTAATGAACAGATAACTGCTAAAATAATTAAGTCAAAGTTTGATTTTAAGAAGGGTGTTGTTTTTAAGAAAAATGGAAAGGAAGTATCACTAAGTTCGGGGCAGAGAATATACGCTTATATGCTTCCTGCAATTGTTGCTGAAATTGAAGAGGAAAGCCTGTTAGTTTTGGATGAACCAGAACTTTATCTCCACCCCGAGCTAGAGGTGGGACTGATAGAAATGTTGCAAAATTTACTCAATAATACAAAGTCCTTTGCAATTATTGCAACACATTCCTCAATAATAACTAGAGAAGTTGAAAAAAACTCAGTCGTTATTTTGCGAAAAGATGATGGTCACACAAGAGCGTATAAGCCAACAATTGAAACTTATGGTGAGTCAATCGACCTAATAATTTCTGAGGTTTTCGATGATGAAATGATAAAAAAACCATATCAAATAGAAATAGATAACATCTTGAAGAATGGTGATGTGACTGCATCTTCTATAGCATCGTTTGTTGGTGACGATGCTCTTACATTTGCCATAAAGGGGTTAGAAAATGATTTTTTTGAAGTAGAGGATGAATAGATGAGCAATTTAAATGAGTTTATTACAGATTTGCCTTGCTCATGGTTAGAAGATGCAGTTTCGTGTCGAAAAGAAAATGTAGGGGATTTGATTTTAATTAAGGAGGATATTTCAAGGGAATATGATGAATATGAGGAAATTATATTATCATTGCGGAATCCAGTTCTACCAAGCGGATTGGTAGACAGCAAGGATTTATTAATTTCATATTATGAGTCGCCACCTGCTGAACTTAATCGATCGTTTTTAAAAAGAAGAAATGATCATGGTCTGCTTAAATGTCCATTCTGCGGGAACCCGAAATCACCGGATACGTTGGACCATTTTATTCCTAAAGATAGTTGGCCTGAATACTCTATATTTCCTAATAACTTAGTGCCGCAATGTCGTTCCTGCGCCCCGATTAAAGGAGATAAATATTATTGCCTAGATAATGGGAAACCGTTATTTATGCATCCATTTTACTTTGAATTGATCGGTAGAACTAAGTTTAAAATCCATGTTACGTTTAATCAAGGCGATCGGTTCCCCAGTTTTGCAGTGAAACTTCTTAAACCTCGTGATGTAACTGACGATGAAATGTCTAGACTAAACCTTCACTTATTTAATTTAAATGTAAAGAATAGAATAGGGAAGTTCTGCCTTGACGAATATAAAAGATGGAAGAATAAGTTGAAGCTTAGAAATTTTGACTTAATCACGGCACTCAATATCCGGCTTTCTGAAATTCCACCTGAAAATCATGCTAAAGAATGGAAGAGCGCTTTTATTTTGGGTTTATTAGCTTGCAACGATGCTATAGAAAACTTGAATTCATTCAAACTTCAAGCTAATCCAGAATATGCTCCCGAGGACGAAGAGGAAACCGACCTTCTTTGATTTACTCTAAATAAGACAATTGGCAACTTAATTATTTTATGCAAAACATTAAATAGTTGTATTAAGTTGCCAGTTGGTTTTAGGCTCAATTAAATTCAAATTAGGTCCAATTTTTGATTGTCCAGTCCTAGCCAAATTCCTAAATCCCATCTCCCGCCTCACAATTCTTTAACTCAAACTAGACGTTTCCCGCGCAATACGTAGATACTCATTACACCAGATGCCAAACATTAAATTTCTGAAACAAATTATATCAGCAACTTAACTTCCGGCGCAGCGGCTCGCCGTTGCGCGCGTTGTCTTTCTCTGTTGAGGAATACGTTGTGTTCAAATTAAATCCGGTGTTACTGAGCCTTGTGGCGGCGCAAGGTTTGATGTTCCCTATCTCACTGTCGTGGGCGGCGGAGTTAAAGACTTATACGCCTGAAATGAATGACAATAAAGTTGGGGCTTATTGCTTATGCAATGGCTCGACGCAAACGCTCAGCGGTTTACCGCAATTCGCGCCGGGAGAAAACGGGGCGACCACGGTGACGTTTGGCGAATTGCAAAGTATTGGTCGAATAATCAATGACAACCTGATTGGCGAACAGCGATTACAAATTGGCCAGCAGAATCTCACTATTCAAATACCGAATTTCGAAGACTGGACATATACAACGTACGACGTATATAACACCGCCGATTTAGTGGATTTACCGAGTGTCGGCCTCGATGCCGTAGTGCCAGATTATTATGATGTAAACGACAAACAATATATTAATGCGCGCATCGGTTCCGTCAGCAACGGCACGTTAAATATCGATATTGGTGAACATGGTGCGGCGGCTAATTCCTCTACTAATAGCTGGTCGATGGCGGCGAAACAAAGCCAACTATTTACCGCTACCAATAAAGGACATATCAACTGGAACGCGAATAATCGCATCACTTTTACCGCGGCTAGGCCCCCTGGCGATGATCAGTTGGTGTACACTGCCGAAAGCGTGGTGGATTATGCCGGAGCCATCAGCGTTTCAACCCTGGATGGTGGTACTACCCGTTTCAACATCAAAAATATCAACGATCTGCGCAACTACAATAACTGGCTGATCGAGCAGGTCAGCGTGTCCAACCTCAGTACCGACCGCTATAACGCCGAATTCCACAATGCCTTCAGCCTGCGTGAAGGACAGTTGGTGTATCGCATGGGCGTTAACAACGTTGACGATGAAGTGACGCAACAGATTTATGATCAGGTGGTGTTGAGCGCCGATGGCCCGGATGCCAGCGTCAAAATCAATCGTGGCAAAACTCTGGAAGTGTTGGACAGCCACAGCGCAGTGATGCGTGCCAGCAATGGCGCGAAAGCGTTGATTAATGGCAAGCTCGCCAGTACTGGCACAGGTTTAGAGTTAATAAATAACGCGCGTGGCCGTAACAACGGTGTGATCAATGCCGGGTTCCTCAACAACGCCAACGGCAAAGGCGTGGATATCAGCACTATCGGCAGTGGGGAAAGCGGCGTGCTCGTCAGCGACGGCAGCCGCTTTAGCAATTATGGTGTAATCAACTTCCAACCCGGCGATGACCCCGGCCAGGCGATTTCGATTTACGATGCGCGCGCGACTAATCACGGCAACATTAATATCGGTGTCACTGAAACTGTAGGCAGTTGGGGGTCCGATGGCGTGAGTGTCACCGGCGATTTTACGAATGCCAAAAACGGCACGATTTACATCGGGCGCACGCCGCAAAATCGCAAAACAGATATATCCAGCGATGTGGCGGTAAATCTCAGTGGCGGCGTCACTGGCATCAGTGCGTTTTTCGGTTCCAGCGTGGTTAACAATGGCCGTATCGTGATCGGCTCGCTGGTGCAAAATGCCGTTGGCATGTTGGCTCAATACGGTTCAAGTGCCATCGCGCGCAATAACGGTGTCATCGATGTGAACGGCACGGTTGAAGGGCAACCGCGCGAGAACGTCGGCATGCTGGTGGTGGATGCCGGCAGCGGTGGCGACGTCGGCAATGGCAAAGCGGGCACCATCAATCTCAACGGTTACAACAGCACCGGCCTCAAAGTCATCGCCCACGAGGGCGAAAGCGCAAAAGCGTATTCTCACGGTGCCATCAATATCCTTAGCGATGCTGGCAAATATGGCACAACCGATCACAACACTGCCGTTTGGGTCATCGGCGAAGAGGGTGGCAATGCCGTCGCCAACGTTAGCGGACCGATTCAGCTTGGCGGCAACGATGCGATTGGTATTCGCGCCGAAGGCAACGCCACGGTGAACGTCAGTGCCAACGCGATTCCGGTTGCCGGGCCGCGCGTTATCTTTGGCCTGGAGCGGCAAATCAGTTTTTACACCAAAGGCGAAAACGCAAAAATTAACCTGCCGAAAAATGGCAGCTTCTCGACATCGGTGGTCGACGGCACGATTTTCCGCGTCGAGGATGGCGCGGATTTTGACGGCCGCGGTTTAACGCTTTCCACGAACGAAAGGGGTACTACGGGCGTATATGGCGGCGGCGTAGGAACCCAGGTAAATACTAACGGCGCAACGCTAAATATTGGCAACGGGGGCAATGGGGGCCTCGGTGGCACCGGGATAAAAATTGCGCATGGTGCGCAAGGGACGATTGATGCTGCGACACGCTTTAACCTTGATGGTTCTAGCGTGTTGGCGGCGGAAGTCGATGGTTTACCTACACATTGCAAGGCGCGGCCATTGATTTCGAGCATGGATTCAATACCGACACGCTTCTCACCAACCATGCTGAGATAAACGGCAGCGGCAGATTCCAAACCGGCTTAATCGCCAGCAATCTCGCTCAGCTTACCAATACCGGCGACATCACTTTTACCGGCGAGGACAGCACCGGCATTTACGCGCAAGACGGTGGGAAGGTGACCAACAGCGGCACCATCAACATGACGCTGCGCGGGCAAGCATTGTATGCCTATGGTTTGCAGCGTCGCTTAGATAGCGCCCCGCTGACCGAAATTTCCAACAGCGGCACCATCAACATCTTCAACCGTGACAGTTTTGAGTTGAACACCACCATCAGCCTGGTCGCCAGCAACTATCTGGCGCGCATCTACCAAAACGGCACCATCAATTTGTATGGCGAAGAAGCGATGGGCGCCAGCGCATTTTTAGGCGGTCGTATCACATTTGGCCCGGACAGCCGCATCACCTTCAACGACCCGAATCAAACTGGCTATCGCGCCGCTGATGAGGGCACACAATTCATCAGCAACGGCAACAATGTGGATGTCAGCAGCGCCAATTCGACGCTGTATGACATCAGCAATGGCGCGCGGCTTTATACACAGAATCCCGGCAACGTGACGCTCAGCGGTGAAAATAGCCGAGGCATTGTGCTGAGTGGTGAAGGCACGCAAGTGTCCAGCACCGACAATTATGTCGCGAGCGGCAAGAGTGCCAGTGTTATGAATGCCAGTAACCGCGCCGAGGGCGTGATCAGCAGCGGCATTACGCTGAGCGGCGAAAATACCACTGCCGCGATTGCCAGCGGCGATGAAACGGAAATCTACGCGGCCTCAACCATCAGCGGCAACGGCGCGAATGCGACGGCGTTTGACGTCAGCGGCGGCGCACGCTTGTTTAACCAGTATCAGGGCGTAGTGGATCTCAGCGGATCGAACAGCACCGGCGCGCGCGTGCATGACGGCGGCAACTTCATTAATCGCGGCAGCATGCACATTGCGTCAGGCATCGGCATCGATGTCAGCAGCGGTTACGGCCAATACGTGCCGGTCGATAGCGCATTACGCGTCGATAATGGCATTGCGGCGGTGCGCGTCGGCAGGGGCGCATGGATGAAAATCTACGGCGATGGCCAGGGCTACAGCGTGATGCAGGCCAACGGCAGCGCCGACGGCTTGTTGCTGGATGTCGGCGCGGAGGGGTTCGAAGCCGATAACATCACTATCGGCGCGTACGGCAGCGGCAGCGCCATCAACAACCGCGCCGAAACAGCGAATATCAATTTGGATAACGTGCGTTTAGAGGTAGCAAACGGTAACGGTATTCGCTCGGCGACCTCATTCAATTCAGCTGGCAGTGTGCAAATTAATGTTAGCGGTTCGGGCACCGGTTATCGCTTTGAAAACGCCAATGGCTCAACCACCAGCAACGATCTGGTGATCGGGCCGGATTATTCGATTGTGGTGACAGGAACCGGCAATGGCGTGATCGCCAACACCCGCGGCAACGTGATTTCTCAGGGCTTGATTGATATTCAGGCGGCGAACGGCGGTTCGGCGATTGTCACCCAAACCGCCAGCCAGGTAATTAACCAGGGCACCATCAGTTCGCAAAGTCGCGTTGCGCCGCTGATCGACCTGCGCGGCGGGCAAACGGTGTTTATCAATGAAGGCACCATCAACGCGCCGTTCCCTGATCAGGTTGTCGTGGCGGGCGGCGCGACCGATGACGTCATTGCACTGTTGGATGGTGTGGTGGTCGGCGATGTCAACACCGGCAACGGACGCGATGAACTGATTGTCACCGGCGGCTCCATCAAAGGCAGTTTGACGATGGGCAGCGGTGCGGGTAATCAGGCCACGGTGCAGAAGGTGAGTCTGGCTGATACGCGCCACATCACCACGGGAAATGGCGCGGGCAACACGCTTAATCTCAGCCAACTCACGGCGCGCGGCGGTTCGTTCGTCAGCGATGATGCGGCAAAAGGCACCAATCTGGGTTCAGGCTGGAGCACGCTGAACTTCCACAACACCCAATGGACGTTAACCGATAACATCAAACTGGCGCACAGCACGATTAACGTCGATAGCGGGTCAACGCTGTTCGCGGGTGACAACGTCAATCCGCTGTTGCAGGGCAGAACCCGCGATTCACTGGTGGTAAATAACGCGGGCACCCTGGATCTCACCAACGGCGGCAACACGGCGGCGAATACGCTGACGATTGACGGCGAACTGGCGTCGGCGGGCGGCAGCGTCAGTCTGAACGCCACAGCAGCCAGCAGCGATGTGGTGCTGGTGAATGGCGCGGCATCGGGCGTGACGCAGGTTGACGTAAAACTCGCGGGCGAGCCGCTGTTTGACAGCAACGGCGATGGCGTGATCGCTGCGAACGAAGGTGTGTCACTGGCGCAGGTTTCCGGCAGCGCGAATGCCAACAGCTTTGTGCTAAAAAGCGGCTATGTCGCATCCGGGCCGTGGCAATACAGTTTGTACAGCTTCGCACCGGGCAGCAATGACGCAGCCCTCAGCGCGGTAGGCGGCAGCGCGTGGGATTATCGACTGGCGAACACCTTCGTGTGCGAAGACGGCATTCTGTGCCAGCCGTCAGCAGGCAGCGCACCAAGCGGCGCACGTCTGGCGGTCACGCCGCAGGTGCCGTCCTACCTCTCTGCGCCGCTTGGCCTCGCTTATTATTCGCTGGCAATCACCGACGATCTGCATAAACGCCTCGGTGAACTGCGCCAGCAGCAGGCAAACCCGGATGCGGTTGGCGGCGAGATGTTCATCCGCTATATCGGCTCCAACCTGAAATACCAGACCAGTCAAAGCGTCAGTCATTACGGCTACGACTTCGATCTCGACTACAGCGCGGTGCAACTCGGCGGCAATGTGATTCGCGTGGACGGCGAGGACAGCAGCCTGCGCGGCGGCGTGGCCTATACGCGCGGCAACACGCGTATTCGCCCGCACGCAGCAGATGGCTACAGCTCGACCAGCTTCGACAGCGACACGCTTTCTCTGTACGGCACATGGCTGCGTGACAGCGGTTTTTACGTGGACGGCTCACTGAGCTGGGGCTGGCATCGCGGCGCGACTGACATTGCACGGCAGAAAGATGTCGCCAAACCAAAAGGCAACGGCTGGACGGCTTCGATTGAAACCGGTTATCCGCTGGAACTGGGCGGCGGCGTGCGCATCGAACCGCAGGCGCAGGTCACCTGGCTGCAAATGAAGATGGACAGCTTCACCGACCGCGATAACACCCGTGTTTCCTACGACGATTACAGCCAGACGATTGGCCGCGTCGGCGCGCGCGTGGATAAAACCTGGCAGGACGGCAGCGCGAATCAGTACACGCCGTATCTGCGCGTGAATTATATGCAGGGTTGGGGCGGCACCGCGAAAGCGAAAATCGGCGCGGCGAATGCTGGCGATGGTGAAACCTTCGATAGCGGCAAGTTCGGCAAAATGTGGGATATCGGCGTGGGCGGC
This sequence comes from Pantoea sp. Taur, assembly GCF_009830025.1. Taxonomy (NCBI): domain Bacteria; kingdom Pseudomonadati; phylum Pseudomonadota; class Gammaproteobacteria; order Enterobacterales; family Erwiniaceae; genus Pantoea; species Pantoea sp. Taur. Next base: position 114,074 of record NZ_SZZZ01000001.1, on the reverse strand, counting down.
ACCGCCACGGTGAACAAGGATGTGGCGCTCTACGCCGAAGCGGATTACCGCAAAGAGATCGACGGCAACGGCGCGAAAGGCTGGCGTTACAACGCTGGCGTGCGCTGGTCATTTTAATTGAACCGGTCGCGGTTATGGCGACCGAAAATATTTCAGGTTTAAAAACCCGCGCGTTAAAAATAGAACTTTTAGGGGAGTCGCCGTGGTTTTACTGATTTTTACGATGGTCTCTGAAATGTTTTTCAAGAGAATAAATATTTGACCGCAATCCAGAGGACACCTACACCAGCAGCAAATTGCAGGATTTTGACAAACCACTTAACGTATTTCCACGATTGCCGCTCTCTTTCATCAGCGGCAGCGATGGCCGGATTCTCGTTCTTTTTATTGGTTTTTGTTTTTGAATTAAAGTTCAACCAGATTGAGATTACAATTGCTGTTGCGGTAATGAGCTTAATTATCAATTGTTTATCCATTAACGTGCATCCTTTTAATTAGCTTAACTTAATTTTTTGATTGATAATTTCATTCTTAAATTATTGAAATTTTCTTGCTTATACGACCCACTCCAAGCGTCTTCACATAGATTGTTGTTATCTACTTACGTTCCTGGCACGAGGCGGCCATTAGCTTCCTCCAATAAGATGCTGACAAATCTTATGTGCATCCCAGTTAGGTTGGGGATCTTGTTTAAATTCGCTGAACACCTGCGCTGGGGTGGTATCCGCGTTAATAGGATAATCCGCTGGGACTTCACGGACACCATAGTTCACGGCAAAGTAATAACGTTTACCTGGCTGGGAGAGGATAGGGATCCACTGCACACCTGTATAGGTTGTATAACTGGTCATCGTCAGAACGGGGTCTTTGGCATTGTAGAGCTGCTGTATAGCAATCAGTTTGCCCGGCGGTACTTTTTGCACTATGAGCTTTTTACTCATATTCCACATATTAGGGCTTAGTTGAAAGCGCTCGATGCGATCATAACATTCGCCTTTTTTCTCGTAGAACAAGATATAAAGCATCCCTCTTTGCTCTTCCCTCTGTTGTATCACCAGTGTAGCGGCATCTTTACCGCTATATGGTTTATAGTTCAGCGGCAGCAATGCTGAACAGCCTGAGAGCAAGAAGCTTGATGCCAAGACTGCTAAAGTCAGTTTGATATTCAAAGATCACACCCTGTTGATTTAATTCTTTTAAGCCCGAGTGTATTAACGGCAGCCTCCCTGAATACTTGATTTTTTAGAATGAAAGTACAGCCAGCCGATGGAACGCAGTTACGCGCGGCAGTCGTCGCGTAATTAACCATCTGATATTAAGACTTTTGGCACTTAGCGGCTCTCAGGACGTGAACGGTCTGCTTAGAACGAACAGGGGGAGTGCAATGCGCAAAAGCGCGCTCATACTTAAAGCACTTCCCTTATCGTAATGTGGTAGCCTTCAAGCAACAAACTATTTTTAGCAGGAGGAAGTATGCACGGACCAGATCCATCCAATACACATCCAATGGAGGGATTCCCACAGGTTTGCTTCATCAAAAATACGATAAAAAACCCTAACATCATCGTTGGTGATTTTACTTATTACGATGATCCAGAGGACTCGGAAAACTTCGAGCGTAACGTTCTCTATCATTTTCCTTTTATAGGAGACAAGCTGATCATCGGTAAGTTTTGCGCCATCGCTAAAGGCGTTCAATTCATAATGAATGGGGCAAATCATAAACTTTCTGGCTTCTCTACTTTCCCGTTTTATATTTTCGGGAACGGATGGGAAAACGCCATGCCACAAGCCGGTGATTTACCCTACAAAGGCGACACTGTGATTGGCAACGATGTATGGATCGGCTTTGACGCTCTGATTATGCCAGGTGTGAAAATCGGTAATGGCGCGATCATTTCATCACGTTCGGTCGTCACCTCCGATGTGCCTGCCTATACGATTGTGGGTGGCAACCCTGCAAAAATTATTAAGAAACGCTTCCCAGATGAAACTATATCGACACTGGAAAAGCTGGCGTGGTGGAACTGGCCTGTTGAAAAGATCACCAAAAATATCATGGCAATAATGTCGAATGATATTGAAAAATTGCGTAATTAACGGTCCGTCTCTGCGGGACTACTGAAGAGTCACAGTCTGACAACCTGATTGACAAGGACTCAACGTTAATGGTTGTATGATACAACTAAATTTGAGAGTGATAGCTGATGAGTCCAGAATCCATGCTTGTTGAAAATATTCGTGTAGCTTCGCGTCAGATGGTGCGGGAGTTGGGTTTCATGAACCACACTCTGGCTGGCACTCAGTATTCTCCCTCCGTTGTGCATACTTTGCTTGAAATCGAATCCCGTGGATTAATGTCAGCGGCTCAACTGGTTCAGATTTTGGAGCTTGAGAAATCCAGTGTCAGCCGCATGTTGTCCAAACTCGTGAATATTGGTGAACTTGAAGAAAAACCTTCACCTGAGGATGCCAGAACCAAGCTGCTGGGGCTGACTGAGCTGGGGCGGGAAACGGTGCGAAAAATCAATGAATTCAGCAATGAACGGGTATTGGGTGCGTTAAAGAAACTGGACCCTATTCGGCAACAAGCCGTTTCTACTGGGCTCATTTCCTATGCTGGTGCACTCAAAGCCTGCCGCGAAAACAGTAACGTTCAATCTTCGGACGGCTGCGAAATCGTTACGGGTTATCTGCCCGGAATGATTGGCCGTATCACAGAAATGCACGGCACTTATTATGCCAGAGAGCATCAGTTTACCTCTGTGTTTGAAAGTAAGGTTGCAGCTGGACTGGCCGACTTTTCAACGCGTTTGGAATTCCCATCTAACCAGATTTGGTTGGCGGTGATGAATGAACGCATTGTGGGATCGGTGGCCATCGACGGGCAAGATCTCGGGGATAATCAGGCACATCTGCGCTGGTTTATTCTGGACGAGGGTTGCCGTAGCACTGGAGTGGGCAAAAAATTAATTTCCGAAGCAATGCAGTTTTGTCATGAAAGAAAATTTTCCGCTGTTCAGCTGTGGACGTTCAACAAACTGACCGCTGCGCGACGTCTTTATGAATCATTCGGATTTGAACTAACCAAAGAGTGGCAGGGTGATCAGTGGGGCAGTCTGGTCACAGAGCAACAGTTCACATGCATGTTGTGATACTAAATTTAAAAAGTCACTCATGCTGTTCGCTTCTGCCACAACGCATATCACGCTGGCGTCCTGAAGAGATTACGACTCATCTACCGCAACTGGCTATCCTTGCTGCCACGGCGGTTATACCCGCTGTGGCTGGCTTCTTGTTTATCTAACGCACTTTGGCACTTCACGCAGTAACGCACCCCAGGCAACGCGCTGCGACGCGCTTCGGGAATCGGTTCCCCGCACTCGTCGCAATACTCTGCACTTTCGCCGTGGTTGAGGTGACTCCTGGCGCGCGCAATCGCATCATCCACGGTCGCATCAATCTGCTTTTGCACTGCACCATCTTCAGACCAGCCGCCTGCCATAACCCCTCCTGATATTCATCGACTGGTCAAAGTATAGTTCAGTAGCTATCAGGCACGATCATGCTCTCAGGCACCGGATGACGGGCATAATTTTCATGATGAATGCGGGAAGGTAATGAAATCTGCTCGCCTTCTGCGGCTTCATACGGCACCTGTTGCAGTAGGTGAGAAATGCAGTTCAGACGCGCTTTCTTCTTATCAACGCCTTGTACCACCCACCATGGCGCCTCAGAAATGTTGGTGCGCTCCAGCATCATCTCTTTGGCGGCGGTGTAATCCTCCCAGCGGCGGCGGCTTTCCAAATCCATCGGACTCAGCTTCCACTGCTTCAGCGGGTCATGGATGCGGCTAAGGAAGCGCATTTCCTGCTCTTCATCGGTGATGGAGATCCAGTATTTCACGATCTGAATGCCGCTGCGCACCAGCATGCGTTCAAACTCTGGCGTACTGTGGAAGAATTCCTCGTACTCCGCATCGCTGCAAAATCCCATCACCTTTTCGACGCCCGCGCGGTTGTACCAGCTACGGTCGAACAAGACGATCTCGCCCGCTGACGGCAGATGAGAGACGTAACGTTGAAAATACCACTGCGTGCGCTCACGTTCATTTGGCGCGGGCAGTGCCGCCACGCGGCAATAGCGCGGATTGAGTCGCTGCATGATACGTTTAATCACGCCGCCTTTGCCTGCCGCGTCGCGGCCTTCAAAAATCACCACCAGTCGATGGCCGGTGCGAATCACCCAGTTTTGCAGCTTCACCAATTCGCCCTGAAGATGCAGTAACTCCATAAAATAGCGGCGACGCCACGCCATCTCCTGCGGATCGTTATTGGCCGCCAGACCAAAATCCGCTAACTCCATCTCCAGCGATTCGTCATAGCTGTCATAGAATTCCTGTAAAAAGCGCGCATCAAACATATTGTTGTTATTCATTTCATGTGCAGACATCGTCTTATCCCTGTCGAAGCGAGCGTTACAGTGAAGTCATGATCCAGTAGAGGGCGGCAGAGAGCAGCGCGGCGGCAGGCAAGGTGAGCACCCAGGCCAAGACCATATTGCGCAGCGTACCGAACTGTAAGCCGCTGCGATTGGCGGCCATGGTGCCCGCAATCCCTGAAGAGAGCACGTGTGTGGTTGAGACCGGAAGACCAAAGGCATCCGCTGCGCCAATGGTGCCCATCGCCACCATCTGCGCACTGATGCCTTGCGCATAGTTGAGCTGGCTTTTGCCGATCTTCTCACCCAGCGTGGTGACAATGCGACGCCAGCCCACCATGGTGCCTAATCCCAAAGCCAGTGCCACCGCGACTTTGACCCAGGTCGGGATAAATTGCGTTGCACCGTTCAGTGCGGTTTTCAGCGCCTGCAGATTTTGCTGGGTGGCAGCCGGTAAAATCAGCGAGTGATCGGCTTGCAGACGTTTGATGGTTTCAGCTGCCAGATACATCTCATTACGCACGGCAGGTTTCTGATCGGCGGGGATTGTCTGCAACGCGCCATATTGCTTCAGCGTGGCGCCGATGTTGCCACTGACCTGAGCCAGCGCGGCGACCACCGTCGTATCGCGTTGGCCAGTGCGCAGATAAGTCGCTAATACATCATTAGGCTGAGCAGGAGTGGGTGTGTTGCTGAACTGCAGCAGTTGTGACTGGCTGCTTTCGGTCAGTGTGATCAGATGTGGAATATCGGACTGGGGCACGGAACGATTGAGAGAGTAGGTTACGGGCAGGGCAGCCACCAGAATCAGCATTATCAGCCCCATGCCTTTTTGGCCATCATTCGAGCCATGTGCAAAAGAGACGCCAGTGCAGGACAGCACCATCAAACCGCGAATCCACATCGGCGGCGCACCTTCATCTTTGCTGGTGGCATACAACTCAGGTTTTTTCACCACGCGCTTCATCAACACCAGCAACAGAGCAGCACAGACGAAGCCGACAATCGGTGACAGGATCAGCGCATTGCCGATGTTTAATGCCTGTCCCCAGTTTACGCCGCTCATAGCGCTGCGTCCGTGCATCACGGCATTGGCGATGCCCACGCCAATAATGGAACCAATTAAGGTGTGCGATGAGGAGGCGGGCAGGCTCAACCACCAGGTGGCGAGGTTCCAGATTATCGCCGAGAACAGCAGGGCGTAGATCATTACAAAGCTTTCGCTGCTGCCGGACTGCATAATGAGTTCAATTGGCAACAGAGAGATGATGCCGAAGGCCACTGCGCCCGAGGAGCACAACACGCCGAGGAAATTGAAAATTCCTGACCACACCACCGCCACAGTCGGGGAAAGTGAACGGGTATAGATGACGGTGGCAACGGCGTTGGCCGTGTCGTGGAAACCATTGACGAACTCGAAACCTAATGCCGCTAATAAGGCAAAACCAAGCAGCATTAATGGCAGTGCACTGCTAAACGTAACCCCGGTTTGCTGGATATCTCCGACTAATTGCGTTCCTGCAAAGAGAATACCGGCGAGTAAAACCACGCCAAACAGGAAAAGCGGTTTTTTGCTATTTTTTGCAGGGAGTTGAATCGCGGAAGACAAAGGTGTAGCAGCAACATGTAAAGTTTGAGGCGTAACGTAATCGCTCATTAGTGAAAATTTCCTATAGATCGCTAAAGCGGCACAAGCACAACGATTTGTGCGGCTAACATATAGAAAATTTATGAAAGTTTTATGACAGAACTGTCAAAATTTAGTCATATAAATGAAATTTTTGGGATGCAATAAAATCGATACTTGTTTATTTTTTCATTTAAAACAATTACTTGCTTGGTGTTTTTGCAGTGGTGGATTCGCCAGTTTGAGTTTTATTTCTGCCATAAATTTGTCACATTAGGATTTGACTGATTACTATAGATTACATTTTCAGCAGGAGACCATTACCGTGCTAATGAGATCTAAGCTTGAAGACCCTGCGTTAATGTTGGCGTTAACTTATAGAACCAGACGACTATTTGTGGCGTCTTTTTAACTCATCAAACAACCATTCTTTGCTGATGGGGCCGGAACTTAACTTCTGAATCATGGCATTATCCGCATAGTTAAGTAGCCATTCTCCGAGTTCCGCCATGCCCGCTTCATAAGAGCCGTGCACCTCAACAAACTTTTCCGACAAAATCAGTAGCTCCATGCGCAGCGCGTTACTGCGGGTCATGAACTCCAGATAGCCTTCGCGATCGGTTTCATAATCGGGGATCTTCGACAGCACAATGACCTCTTCTTCCTGAATGGTGGCCTGCCAGTGTAAACCGCTCTGTCCTTTATGTGCAGAATAATCATGCTGAACAAGTGAATATTTAATTGTTGCGGTTCGCTTATCCGATAATTTTCTTAATCGCTTTAAGAGTATTGCGGGGCATTTAATATCAAGCCCATTCCTCCATAGCATAGCGGTTATGCGGCTGGACGTATTTCTGCCGGGTATGGGCCTGTTTATGCTTCTCCCATCATTCAATGAGAGAGCGACAAATGAACACACTATTTACGCCTATTACTGCCGGACAATTACGTCTTCAGCATCGTGTCGTGATGGCACCGACAACCCGTATGCGCAGTGAAAATGGCGGCGTGCCGGGTCAGTTGATGGTTGAGTATTATCGACAGCGCACCAGTCCCGGTGGGTTGCTGATTGCGGAAGCCACCGCGATTTCGCCCCATGCGAATGCCTATGCCGATGCGCCGGGCATTTTCAATGACGCTCAACAGGCGGGATGGAAGCAGGTGGTTGATGCGGTGCATAAGCAGGGCGGTCAGATAGTGCTGCAATTGTGGCACCCAGGGCGTCAGTCATTGCCAGAACTGTCAGAAGGTTACCAGCCGGTTGCACCTTCGGCTTTGACTGCGCGAGAGACCTACGGCGTGGGCAAGAATGCCGATGGTATTTATGAAGGAAAGTTGTTCCCTGAACCACGTGAATTGCAAGAAGAAGAAATTCCACAACTTATTGAAGCGTATCGACAGGCTGCGATAAGGGCAAAGTCGGCGGGTTTTGATGGAGTTGAACTGCATGCTGCTAACGGGTATTTACCGGAACAATTTCTGCTGGATGGCAGCAATAAACGTCAGGACAGCTGGGGTGGAAGCCTGGCTAATCGGGCGCGCTTTTTACTGGAGGTGGTGGCAGCTCTGACGGAAGTGCATGGGCCGGGACGGGTTGGCGTCCGGATTTCTCCAAGTGGCATTTATGGTGATATGCATGATAGTGACCCGGCAGCGACGTTCAGCTATTTGGCCGACAAGCTCAATGATATGGCGCTGGCGTATCTGCACATTATTGAGCCGCGCATTGTCGGACCGGAAGACAGGGAAGGCGGGCATTATGAGGAACCGGTAGCCAGCCGACATCTGCGCGAGTTTTACCATGGCACCCTTATCGCGGCGGGAGGCTTTAAACCTGAGGCGGGGGAGAAAATGCTTGAAGCGGATGAGGCAGACTTGATCGCATTTGGTCGTTTGTTTACCTCGAATCCCGATTTACCTGCAAGGATCCAACATGGCTATCCGTTAGCTCACTATCAGCGTGACGCACTTTTCGGTGGAGATGCTAAAGGCTATACGGATTTTCCTGCCTATGCGCAGTAGCAACGCGAGTTAATCCTTAGAAGAGCGGCCGTCTGGCCGCTTTTGCTTCGATCAATAAACGCCCGCCTCAATCACCTTTCTCCAGGCTCTAAAATCACTATCAAGCCAGTGCGGTTCCGCACTGGCTTATACGTCTTAAATCTGAGAAACCCCTACAGAAGCACCGCCATCAACATACAGTGTTTGTCCGGTCATAAAGCCCGCGTCCTCAGATAACAGGAACTGGATAGTGGCGGCAATCTCCTCCGGTTTGCCAAAACGCTTCATGGGTACGCTATCCAGATAACGTTGTTCACCCTCACTGCCTGGTGCGTTGCTAGCTCGAAACAGTTCTGTCTCTGTCGGGCCGGGGGCAACAGCGTTTACGGTAATCCCCTGAGTCGCCAGTTCCAGCGCCCAGCTACGTGTAAAGCTGATCAAAGCTGCCTTTGCAGCAGCATAGGACGTGCGCTGCGGAACGCCGAGGACCGTCAGGCTAGCAATATTGATGACTCTTCCCCAGCCACGGGCTTGCATACCGGGTAAGGCGGTTTGCACTGCTAACAGGGCAGGATGCAAGTTGACGCGTAATACTTCATCCAGCGTTGCCGTCGAGACTTCGGGTAACCATTGCGGACGTACTAAACCGACATTGTTAATGATGCCATCTACATCGAACTCCGCATTGATTTGCTCCAGCTTCTGTTTTGTTGCGAGCGTATCTGCGAGGTCGAGTGAGACAAAATGTCCCGGGAAGCTTTGCTCAGGCTGATGTCGTGCAATACCGATCACGAGATGGCCTGCATCAGTCAGACGCTGGGATAAAGCCAGGCCAATCCCTTTGCTGGCACCGGTAATCAAAAATGTTCTTTGCGGTTGCATATTTTACTCCTGCGTTGAACGACAAAAACCGGCGCAGATGTCTGCGCCGGAGAGGATAAAACGGTTAAAGGTGATTTATGAGGCTGAAGCTGCTTGCAGAGCGACATCGGCTGCACTAATGCCTTCCAATGCCAGGCCGTACCCCGCACCTTCATCAATGATGCGCCGCAGTTTTTGCGTCAGCGCGATGCGTGTATAGCGGCTGGTGAGTGGAGGTAACGCCGCGAGCGATTCTGCCAGCTCATGAGCCCGTGTCAGCAAGGTATCGCGTGGCAGAATTTCATTCACCACACCCCAACCTTTGGCGGTTTCAGCGTCCAATTCCTGACGCGTTAACAGGAAATAGCGGCCACGAATGCTACCGATGACTTCTGGCCACAACAGGTTCACGCCATCCCCTGGGACGATGCCAAAGTCGAAATGGGGTTTGTCCTGGAAAACAGTATCGGGCGTGGCCAACACGATGTCCGCCAGCAAAGCGTATTCCGAGTGCAGACGCACCGGTCCGTTTAAAGCAGCGATGACCGGCACTTCAATATCCAGCAGATTCATCAGAACTTTTTTGCCTTCGCGGAAAATTTTGTCGTAACCGCGCGGCGTGAAGAAATCAAAACCTTCCGGACTGATGTTCTCCATAAAAGCCTCTCCAGCGCCAGTCAGAATCACCACGCGATTATCGGGATCGGAGCCAATTTGATGAAACAGTTCAACAAACTCTTCGTGGGTATGCCCATTGAACAACAGTGAGCCGCCATGAGTATGAAACATCACTTCCAATACACCGGTAGGCGAGCGGGTAAGGCGTGCGTTGTTAAAGCTGTGACGATAGTTTTCGAAGCGAGACATAGTGATTTCCTTTTGAATGATTAGTTTTCGATTAAGGCATTTAATTTGGTAATGGCACACATGACCGCAGGGCGCGCAGAGACGGCGGCATACCAGCGGCTGAGGTTGGGCAGCGTTTCAAAGCTGACGCCAGCGAACTCGCGTCGCCACATCCAGCCGAAATGCGCAATATCCGCGATGGTGTATTCATCCCCTGCTAGCCACGCCGTTTTTTCTAATTGACGTTCCAGCAGGCTGGTGACTCGATTGGCTTCAGTGCTAAAGCGCTGCTGCGCCAATGGTTGAGGTTCACTCGTCAGGCGGGTAAAAAATCCGGCTTGTCCATAAGCGGGGCTTAGCCCTGAGGCGTGGAAGAAAAGCTGCTCAAACACTCTGGCGCGAGTCAGTCCGTTTGCAGGCAACAAACTCCCGTGCTTTTCGGCCAGGTAAACCAAAATGGCAGCAGACTCACTTAGCACTGCACCGTTGTCGCTATCCACCAGCACCGGCACTTTGCCGTTCGGATTTAACTCTAAGAAATCTGCTTCCTGCTGTTCACCCTGGCGGATGTTTACGGCACGCAGGTGCCATGGTTGTGCGAGCTCTTCCAGCAAGATGGCGGGTTTAATACTGTTTGGAGTAGCAAAGGCATAAAGTTCGTACATCATCCGGCTCCTTAGTGACTGTTTAGCTGGGCAGTGACGTTTGCCCGCTGTTGTTGATAAGGAGTATCTGCTAAGGTCGGTGGGTAATGGCAGAGGGCCAAAAACCATAATTGCTATTCCCAGGAGGAATGCCATGGATCGCTTTCAGGCGATGCAGATGTATGTGCAGGTAGTTGATGCGGGGTCGTTTTCGGCAGCAGCGCGCATTTTGGATATCGGGCAACCGGCGGTATCAAAGACTATCGCCCAGTTGGAAAAGCATCTGGATGTACGTTTACTGCTGCGCACCACGCATGGACTCACGCCCACTGAAGCAGGGCTGCGATTTTATGAGCGTGTACGCATTACGCTGCAGCAGGCAGATGAAGCGGAGATGGCGGCGCGAGGTGCGGACAAAGGGCTTACCGGTATTCTGCGCGTGGCGGCAGCTCCGACTTTTGCCCGATTACATGTGATTCCACATCTTGCCCAATTTATGGAGCAGCACCCGCAACTCAAGGTGGACATTCGGCTCGACGATCGCCCCATCGATCTGATTGCCGAAGGGATCGACATTTGCCTGCGCATGGGCACATTGCAGGATTCCGGCGCGGTGGCGCGCAAAATTGCCACCTCACGACGTTCTGTATTGGCCACCACCGACTATCTGACGCGCCATGGTTATCCGCAGCATCCCCATGACCTCAGCCAGCATGAAGCGCTGATTTTTAGCCAACTCAATGATACCTGGCAGTTTAAGCGCGCAGCTGATGTCGAAAATGTTGTCCTGAACGGGCGACTTCATCTCAGTGCAGCGGAGGGGATTCGTACTGCCGTGCTGGCGCATATGGGCATCACGGTGGCATCAGATTGGATGTTTTCCCAGGAGATAGCTGACGGTAGCGTCGAGCGTCTGGTCAGCGATTGGGCTTTGCCAGATATTGACCTGTGGGCCGTTTTTCCTGGTGGACGCATGGCGACGGCAAAAGCACGTCAGTTTGCCGCATTTGTTGAACGCGTCATGACTGACTAATCCAGATTCTCCGCCGTCACAATGCGCAGCTCAACGCGGCCGTCCTGATACAGATCGGGTTCAAAGCCTTGTTCCAGATGTCTTATCAACAGGTCAGTGGCCAGTACGGCATGCTGGCGAGCATTTTGATCCAGCGTGTAGGAGAGCGCGCCACTTTGCAGCAGATCTTTCGTCACATCATACAATTCGTGGGTGATGTAGCAGCAGCGGCCCAGCAACTGGTGTTGCTGCAATACAGCACTGATATCGCTGTTGTTGTCGCCAGAGTTATACAGACCGACCACATTACTTGATTGCTGTAACGTGTGATTTAACAGCGTTCGGATTTTGTGCCGTTCATCTTCCCCCGCCAATACTTCTCGCAACTGTAGCCAGGGCGCGCGTTGGGTGATGGCATCACGAAATCCTGAAATACGTTGAATATGTGCGCTGAAATCAAAACGTCCGCTGACCATAATGATATCACCCTTGTGGGGCATGGTTTGGCTCATTAATAAGCCGGCGGTACGTCCTGCCTGATATTGATTTATTCCAACATGGCAGAATCGATGTGAATTGGGTAAGTCTGAAACCAGCGAAACCACTGGCACACCTTTATCTTTACACCAGGATAAGGCTTCATGAATAACAGGATAGTCATGCCCATAAACAATAATACCGTCGCGCAACTCACCGCTTTTTTTTATCTTTTCCGCCAGTTTTTCCGGTGGATTTTCCGTCACCAGTGTACGAAATAATTTTATTTTACGATAACCCAGTCGATCGGCAATGTTGGCAAATTCATCGGCTAACTGCTGAAAAAACCAGGTGCCATTACTGCTGAGGAAAACTTCAATCTGCCAGGGATGCTGCGTGTCATCCGGCAGTAAACGCTGCAAACCAGCCTGACGCGCGGCGCGCAGCACTTTGCGTACCGTTTCCGGACGAACCCCGCCACGCTCATTCAGCACCCGGTCAACCGTGGCGATCCCAACCCCGGCCAGTTCGGCCACTTTAATCAGGGTGAGTTTTTTCATTTGTTTCTGAGCCCCAGTAAAATTCATGTTTACTATTTCAACTACGCAGAGTGCGCATCAGGTCACAGCCTGGCGTCTATTTTCGCCGTATTATGCGCAACGTTTCGTGACTGGCAAGATGTTAAATGTTGCGAGACGAAACCACACTCTACATCGTCCAGTCCGGCTTATTAAAAACTTCAATGATGGGAAACCATCAACAAAAACCTTTCAAAGCGCAGGGGGAGTCATTACTCTTTACTGCGTTGTTAATATTTAATTAATTACGTGATTTGAATGTAAAAACTTACCTCAGTATTTATCTAATAAAAGCCCACCGGGCAGCGTCATTATTTATCCAATAAACCTTATTTATATGGCTCAATGCCAGGCACAAATACGTCTGTTATTTGACCTGGTTTGCAATGTGAAAGCAGGGAAAACATGAAACGCAGAGAATTTCTCACTTCCATCACCGCATTGGGAGTGGCTTCCACGATCCCGACATTGGCGCAGGCCGATGAGGTGAAGGGTGGCCAACCCTGGGAACCTGGCAAAATCCAAACGCCGCCCGCACCGCCGAGAAAAGGGGGGCTGCAATATCTCACTCAGCATGAATTTGACACGGTAGGTGCCATCGCTGAGCGATTTATCCCCGCCGATGAAACCAGTCTCAGTGGCAAAGAGGCAGGGTGCGCCATCTTTATCGACCGCCAACTCGCGGGTGATTACGGAAACGCAGTGGCGATCTATCGCCTTGGCAAATTCGTGAAGGGCACGCCAGAGCAGGGACCGCAATCCTCGCTCACTCCGGCGCAACGTTATCGCTTAGGGATTGCAGCACTGGATAAGGCTATCCAGCAGCAGTTCGGCAAAAACTTCCTCGCACTGAGTGGCGATCAGCAGGATCAGTTTCTGACGGCGATGGAAAATAACCGCCTCGATCTGGGGGAAGAGGTCGAAACCAAAGTGTTCTTTGAACTGTTGCTGCAGAACGTGCGTGAGGGCTTCCTGTCTGACCCGATTTATGGGGGGAACAAAGACATGACCAGCTGGAAAATGATTGGCTTCCCTGGCGCTCGCTACGACTTCCGCGATCTGCTGCCTAAAAAAGGACGGAAGCTCAACATCATTCCTACCAGCCTGATTGATAACACCCTGTAATTTTTTTGCTGAGCAATAAACTATGAATAACGTCCGTCCAAAAGCTGATGTCGCCATCGTCGGCCTGGGCTGGTGCGGCTCTTTGATCGCCGAAGAGCTGACCCGCGCAGGTCTGAATGTCGTTGCCATTGAACGTGGCCCGTGGTTTGAAACCGCGACAGATTTTCCCCCCTCGGTCGATACCGATGAACTGCGCTGGGATACGCGCCGCAGTATGCTGCTGCCGCCCGCCATCGAAACCACCACTTTCCGTAATAACAGCACGCAAACGGCCCTGCCAACTCGCGAGTGGAACCTGAATGAGCTGGGTTACAACGTGGGAGGCTCGGGCACCCACTGGGCTGGGATGGCATGGCGTTTTACGCCGTTCGATTTCGAGCCTTATAGCCAGACCGTGAAGCGTTATGGAAAACAGCAGATTGCCAAAGGGGTGATTCTGCAAGACTGGGGTGTGACTTACGACGAGCTGGAACCGTTTTACGATCGCTTTGAAAAGATCGCCGGCGTGTCAGGCAAGGCCGGTAAGCTGAACGGCGAAGTCATTGAAGGCGGCAACCCTTATGAGGGCAACCGCTCAAGCGAATACCCTTTGCCAGCGCTGGAGAGTATGCGTCTAACGGATATTTTTGCCGAAGGCGCGAAGAAGATCGGTTTGAAACCCTTCATGGTTCCCGCTGGCCAGGCGTCACGCGCTTATGTTAACCCACTGGGTGTGCGCATGGGGCCTTGCACCTATTGCGGCTACTGCCTGTATTACGGCTGCGGTAACTTCTCAAAATCCAGCCCTAACGCCTGTGTCATCCCAGCGTTAATGCAACGTGAGAACTTCACGGTGTTAACGGACTCCGCAGTGGTTCGCGTCAATAAAGCGGAAGACGGTAAAACCGCCACCGGCGTGACCTATCTCGATAAGAACAAGAAAGAGTGGGTACAGCCCGCAGACATCGTGATCTTATCCGCCTTCCAGATGCAAAACGTGCGTCTGCTGCTGCTCTCCAAAATTGGGGTGCCTTACAACCCGGTGACCAAAACCGGCGTGGTAGGGCGTGCCTACAGCTTCCAGACGGTATCGGGTGCAGCGATCCACTTCAAAGATGAAAATCTGAATCAGTATATCGGTGCCGGAGCCCTTTCTTCGCAGGTGGACGACTGGAACGGCGATAACTTTGACCATACCGGTCTGGGCTTTATTGGTGGCGCAGGGATTCTGGTCGTGGCGCGTGGCGCGCGTCCTATCGGCAACGCCGATGCACTGCCGCCGGGCTCGCCACGCTGGGGTAAAGAGTGGAAGAAGGCTTATACCCACGCGTTCCAGAACACCACCTTCATTTTCGGCCAGGGCACCAGCTTCTCGCACGAAGATTACTATCTTGACCTTGATCCTGAGTACAAGGATGACAACGGCAATGCACTGCTGCGTGTCACCTTCGACTACAACGATAACGATCGCCGTTCAGCGAAATTTATCGAAGAGAAAAGCGTCGAGATCGGTAAGGCGATGGGCGCGGAAATCGTCATCGGCACCAACTCTGCTTCGGGTGCTTACTCGCCGTATAACTTTGCCAGCGACCACACCATTGGCGGTGCGGTGATGGGCAACGATCCGAAAACGTCGGTGCTCAACCGTTATCAGCAGTGTTGGGATGCGCACAACGTGTTTGTGCTGGGGGCATCTTCCTTCCCAAACAACGCGGGTTATAACCCAACAGGCACCATTGGCGCGCTGAGTCTGTGGACGGCGAAAGCCATTATTGAACAGTACCTGAAAAACCCAGGTCCGTTGGTGAAGGTGTGAGATGAAGAAAACCAAACTCATTGCGGGCGTAGCGGTGATTGCTGCGGCTGTGGCAGCGGGCATGCTGTGGATGAACGGCGATACCTCCGCGGATGATGTCGCCAGCAACAACATACTCACCAGCCAACCGCCAACGGCGGCAGACAGTGCCGCGATTGAACGCGGACGTTATGTGGCGATTGCCAGTGACTGCACGGCTTGTCATACCATGCCAGAAAGCAAACTGCCGCTGGCCGGGGGCTACTCCATCAGCACGCCGTTTGGCGGTATTTACGCGAGCAACATCACGCCGGATAGCGAAACCGGTATTGGCAACTGGACGGAGCGTGATTTCTTCCGCGCAGTCCGTCACGGTAAGGGTAAAGAAGGGGAGCACCTTTATCCTGCGATGCCCTACAACGCTTATGTGAAGCTGACGGATCAGGACATGCACGACCTGTGGATGTACCTGCGCTCGGTTAAGCCAATTCACTATCAGGTGCCGGAAACCAACCTGGGCTTCCCGTATAACATTCGTCTGGCGATGATGGGCTGGAACCTGCTGTTTTTCCGCAATGCAGGTTTCCAGCCAGACAGCAGTAAAAGTGCTGAATGGAACCGAGGCGCTTATCTGGTGGAAGGGCCAGAACACTGTGCCGCCTGCCACACGGCTAAGAACCTGATTGGCGGTGACAGCAGTGATTATCTGCAAGGCGGTAATCTGGGTGAATGGCATGCCCCCGACATCACACCGAACCCGCACACCGGTATCGGAAGTTGGTCTGAGCAACAGGTGGTGGATTACCTCAAGCTCGGCAGTAACCATGTGGCGGTCGCGTCTGGCCCGATGGCGGAAGCTGTGACTAACTCCACACAACACTTAACCGACGCTGACTTGCGCGCGATTGCGGTGTATCTCAAGCAGGTTCCTGCCTCAACCACAACGTTGCCGCAGCCGTTGTCGATGGACAATGGGCAAATGAAGATGGGTGAAAATGTCTATTCCGCCAACTGCACGGCCTGCCATAACAGCGACGGCAAAGGAATTCCCAACCTCGCAGCGAGCCTGGCAAATAACCCTGGCCTGTTAGCGGATGATGCCTCTTCCATTATCACGACGGTGCTGCAAGGGGGGCGCGGCGCGGTTACTGCAGGTAATCCAACTAGCGGTGCCATGCCTTCGTTTGCCTGGAAGCTTTCGGATGAGCAAGTGGCAGCCGTGGCAACCTACCTGCGTAACAGCTGGGGAAATGCGGCAAGACCGGTAACGTCAGATGAGGTGGCAGACAAGCGAGCCCTGCTGCACCTGCCTCCGCAGATGGCCGCGCATTAATCAGGTCTGAATCACAGGCCGTCCGCAAGGGCGGCCTGAATCCTTTCGCCAAAACTCCTCCATAATTCTTCCCCAAAATGATGTTTTACATTCTGGGAAAATTTGCCTCTAGTTCTGGTAAAGCACGAGCGTTTTCCACCCTGTATCGGCGAGGAATTGATCAGGACTTCTTATGCCATTTATCGTCGCGGCCTTTTTCGTAGGAGTGCTTGACTGCAGACCAGGCCACTTTATGTGACACTTCCTCCTGAGAGCTGTCATCCTGACGGTCCTTTTTGTCCTTATACTCATCCCAGGCACTGTTAAATGCTGCCAGATAAATATCCTGCGCATGAGCAGGGAGGACATGCCTGACGCTGTCTGGTAGGGAATCTCGTGATTTATACGGCATTGTTGGCCTCCTTTGATTTGAGACTTAAGCCTGGTTCACTTGTGACAATTTTCAACGTTTATTTAAGTGAATGAGGTTATATAAAATTCACTTCAGAATATTGCTTAGGATTCAGATTGTTGACGCCACAATCATCATTTTTCGGCACGTTGAGAATTTATAAGTTGATTATTTCTATCCAACTCAAGTACAGGGGGTTCAGACAAGTTAGCACATGCACTAATGACACTACGGATAGAAGACTTCCGTCTGGATTAGAAATGATTAAATTTAATCGCAAGAAGATACAGATTTGTCCTGAAAAAGGACTTCGGGTTTACAGCATTGAATTTCCTGCCAGGCTGAATGATTAAACGTAAATATGAGGTTAGAAAATGAAAAACTACACGCTGTCAGCCGCAGTCTTATCCGTCATCCTTTGTGGTGTTTGTTCTTTTGGAGCTTACGCTGGAGTATTTGGATAAAGTGATGAGCCAGCGGTGTTATCTTTTCACTTGCTGGCCGAAGTAGCTGCAAATCCGTCTGTACATAAACCGAAACGAGGATTTTATTGTTTAACTACCCCTTTGAAAAGATTCCTTAACTTAAACCTTAAGGGGGATAGAACTTACTCGCTTGCCGCCATGTGATTTTAATGCACAGGGCGGCATGGGGTTTAGCGAGAGGATCTGATCATCGAAACAGTATTTTCTCACCGTAATGTGTCAGAGAGGTCGTTCACCGACCAGAACGGTAGGAGGCTGAGTACGTCTGCCAATGCGTCCGAATACAGCAGCCAGCACACCCTCAATGATCAATACGAAGAAGGTGAACCAGCTGGCTCTGGCGGTTGCAGCGGCGGCTTTCTCTGCGGCTTCACGGGCTTTCTGCTCAGCCTGCTGTTTCAGTTGCTGAAACTGTGCCACGGCTTTTTGATAACTCTCAACCGTCTGGTTAACGATTTGCTCAGCTTCCTGATCACTCTTACCTGTCCGGGCTTTGATGATGTTTTTGAGCGCATCCCGGTCGGCAGCCTGAAGGGTGTCTGAATGGCGATTAATGACGCCGCGTATCCAGTTCACGATATCGCTATCCGCATTCTGCGGATTCTGAGCCGTTTGTTTAGCCTGATCTTGTGCGCTATTTGCCTCACTGTTCATATCCTGCTGAAGCTTATCCGGCTGAAGTTCAGGCTTACCTGTCTGACGGAGGGTGGCCTGTAACTCATTCTGGAGCGAATCTAAATTAATATTATTCTCCTGAAGTTTCTCTTTGGCCATGTTCCCGACAGACTGGGCAACGGCAGAAACACCACTGCCTATTGCACTTGCTCCGGCACCCAGGATATTAAATGCGCCTCCGATAATCCCTGTTGCCAATGAAAATGCCAGCCAGAGGGTGATCAGTGTACTGACGCCAAACATCAGTAAACCGTGGAGTGCGCCCTCGCGTTGTGCCAGCCTGCCAGCGACGTAACCGCCGGCAATGATGGCGATAAGCATACTGACACCCGTCCATATCAGCGCGCCGGTCCCTATATGTTCAAGTGGATTGCTTTCCTGTTGAGGGTCAATGACAGAAGCTCCTATCGCAGTGCCGAGTAATCCTAATAAAATATGAACAATAAGCGCGGCGATAACACCCGCAAATACCGCGCTCCATGAAATACGTTTTAGCGGAAGGCCACTATAAGAATCTGTGACGATTGCACCATCATTTACCCAGGGCTCAGACATGATATTTCTCCGGTAATTTATGATAATTATCCGACATCACGAAACAGACGTTATGATTTAGCTTAGTCACTAAATAAAAAGCCCACCAAATTTATTTTGGGATTAAGCTACATTAAACGAGACGGTTAATAATCTTGTGTGGCGCATCAAACCAAAATCTCGCCGAAGCGGGATACTTAGAGCGTGAATTTCTTTTCCTTAACGACTCTTAAAATAAAAATTGAGCTCACCTTTACAAGGCGGCTCATCACAATGCTGTTTACAATTTCTGTGATGAATTTCGCCATGGATACATAAAGGGTTGTTAAATCCTGCATTAGTATCAGATGACTTTTTGGATTTAGGTGTCTGTTATTTTTCCCTCCTTCATTTTCTTTTGCTTAGCGCCAGCCGTCTGGCTTGTGTTTTATGCCATGGCGACCAGACTTGTTAGGTTAACCGGACCCCAAACGCTTAGCGTTTTTAACCGCAAGGAGAGATATATGGGTAAGAAAATAGCTGTCCTGATCACCGATGAATTCGAAGATTCAGAGTTCACCTCACCCGCTGATGCCTATGCCAAAGCCGGCCACGAAGTCGTGACCATTGAGATGCAGGCGGGGAAGGTTGTGAAAGGTAAACAGGGTAATGCGGAAGTCAAAATCGACAGGGACATCGAACACGTTACCCCTGCAGAGTTTGATGCCTTACTTTTGCCTGGCGGTCACTCACCTGACTCACTGCGCGGTGATGATCGTTTCGTGAATTTCACCAAAGAGTTTGTTGCCAGTGGCAAACCGGTGTTTGCCATCTGCCATGGTCCTCAGTTGCTTATCAGTGCAAATGGTGTGCGCGGCCGCAAGATGACCAGTGTAAAAGCCATCGCTATTGATCTGCGTAATGCAGGTGCTGACTTTTATGACAAAGAAGTCGTTGTGGATGACGATAAACTGGTCACCAGCCGTACGCCGGATGATCTACCTGCGTTCAATCGGGAAGCGCTGCGCATTTTGAATGCTGCATGAGTTATAAGCTGCTCTTGTGCGCGCGAAACGATAATCACATATGGCGGTCGTTTCGCGCTGCTTAATAGGCTTCAATATCCCATACGAATAACTTATGAGACCTTTAGCTTATACCCGGATTTCAGAGCTGTGAATCAACGTACCTTGTTGATGGCTTTCGTTCCACCCAAACTCTGAATAAGGGCATTCATTCAGGATATTTTCAATGACTTGCCTGACATAAGTAACCGTATCTTCAGGAATGTCATGAAGAGGACGCCAGACAATTTCAGCATGCTTGTCAGGATCGGCAAGATAGGGTGTCCCTCGCCACTTTGTGCAGAGAACGAACTGACCGATCCAGGAACGCCTGCTCTGGCTTAACTCGTTGCCTGCCAAATTAACGCTGAATGATGAGATTAATTAGTGCATCCCGCTGGCAGGTCCAGTCATTCATAAAGAGGATAATTAAGTAAGCAGCCTGAATGTTAGTTGATTTATATTCTAAAAATCATCATGCGGTGATGGTTTGGTGTATCGCTTATTTCACAATATTTATAACGCTGTCCTGGCCTTGATGAAAAGCATTAAACAGCTTATTTTTGAGAACGATACTCATTGATTATCCATATAAGCGTAGGTTAAGTTCATTGCCCGGAAAAAAAATAGATTCAGCGATCAGTATTCAATCAGCATCAGCATTTAGTGCGGCATAACGATGACAACCGCGCGCTGGGTATAATGTGTTATAACGAGGGCAGGGACGATGGAAACACAATGCAGGCATTGCCAGGCTCAACTCAGCAAGGATGAATATTTCTGGTTCGATGACGCCTGTCTTCATTGTGAGAGATTCATGCAGGTCACGTCAGAAGAGCGCAACCTGTCCGTCAAATCTCCGCTGTATATCTTCTATGCAATGCATTTTCACACCCGCCGCCTGCGTCATAAATTTTCTGCCTGTTTACGTAACAGCAATATACTCTGAACTGCCAGAGGCAAAGTGTGGCGGGATAATTTTGTCCACTTCAGGGCTATAGTGTTAGGGGTGATAAAGGCTATTCAGTACAGGCACTGTTTTCCCGAAAGCCGGCTTTACAGGATGGTTTCTCCTGCATGTCATTTTTGAATCAGTATCATCCAGTAAGTCTTGGTCAGTTCCTCAGTGTCTGGCGGTAACTGCCCGGATTTTAACGAGGATAAGGCTGTTGTATCCGCCTGTTCAATCACCTGTGAAATTTGCCAGCCGGCTGCCGCAAGAGTGGGGATGGTTCCCGATATAGTACTGCTACAAACAAATGAGGTGTCATCAGAAAGCGCGGCATCTTTATGTGATTGCGATATCGCCTGTGATCGGCATATGTGAGCTTCGTTTGCGAGGGCCGGGACTGATAATAGCCCCAGAAGAAACATTGAGGCAGGGGTTAGCATCTTCACTAAGTGTATTTCCTTAAAGAGGCCGCGGCCATTTGTCCTGCGCGGGTAGCGTGCGGGTTGAGTTTTAAAGAAAATCTTCGCAGTGCGTAATGAAGCATAGCCCTGAATAGCAAATTCCATGTACTCATAGATTCAAAATGCAGTGAGAAAGACACGATCATTAATGAATTTTTTTTTCCTGACGACCGTTTATCGATGCCCGTCCTGAGCAACCGGGATAGGTTCCACTGCTGCCCGTTCACAGGGAAATGTGCAAGGGGCATGATGTTCAGAGGTGACGGTGGTTTATGAGTAGTTAGTTTAAATCTCTCCCGAAACGCCGAACCAACTGGTTACAGCGTTTGAGGATGTTATGACAGATTCACACCCCGGAGACCAGACCAGCATCGTTCCGCTGAACGTGTGACTAAAACAGAAGGCTCCAGGCTAAAATTGCCCACCAGCGTCGCGACCCGATCGGTTAAGCTTCGAATGCTATCCGTACCCACATAAACGAACTCATTGGCGGGTAAGGCATACGTTCGCCCTTTTTCACATACCACGCTTCGGGAAAAACCATTCTCCAGCATGGTGTAAAACAGTTCAATCTGCTTACTGGCCGTCGGCTCTTTAAGCTCGACCCGGATTGTATAACTAGCCATAAGTGCACCTCACTTAAGTTAAAAATTAAGTTTACTTAATATTTTAAGTGGATGCCCTGGATTTGCTGCTTTAGGATAATTCCCAGGGGAGTCGAATGACATGCTGGTATTCGTAACCCCCTGAAAAAAAATTAATTTACTGATTTAAACTTAATTCACAGACACCAGTAAATTTAATCCAGAGACCAGATATACGCTTCGTTTTCAACAGGGAACAGTTCTGGAATGCATTCATAAATTCAGTTTGCTCTACTTCAGGGCAGCAAGTATTAATCGGTACATCGTTATTTCAATGTTCCGCATCTGGTTCAGGGCCATTTTATATTAAAAAAATCTACCAATCGCACTGAATAACCGCAGCGCTAATTAACATTCACAAAAACTTCATCAGGGTCAGCATGCTGCTATATAAGGGGTTAGCAGTGCTCCCGTTTATTCCGGATAGCCTGGAAGTGGATGGAAAACTTTATCTTTGCTAATATTTTAATGAGTGCAGCAATGGTGTATTCAGAAATATCGATTTTCCCTGGTGTTGGTCATAAAGTATGACGCCCGCTTCGGCGGGATTTTTTTCTTTAAACCCTGCACGTTTCATCTTCACGAATTCCCCCCCTCAGCCCCTGGCGTTTAACTTGCTGGGTGAAGTACCGACATGATGCTTGGAGCGAGAGGCGTTCTGGCTACAGTAAATACCCGATGTTTATCGGTTATGAGTGTGAGGTAAAAAATACCCGCTCTGGGCGGGCGTAATTCGTTACAGAGAGTATTCTCCCTGCTGATTCCGACAGGGATGTGTCGAAATCGTTCAGAAAAAACATTCGTAATGCTGGAGTTAGGAACAGGCTGACCAGTCCGGCAGTTTGTTGGCTGGATAATAATGAGCGAGTTACACCAGTGTTCAGTGGGCGCTGGACTTGGAAAAGACATTAATGATCAGCACGCCGATACAAATAAACGCCATGCCTATTATCGCGGGAAGATCGAGTTTCTGCCCGCTTACGAGCCATCCGACGAGACTGATAAGCACAATGCCGGCGCCGGACCAGATTGCATAGGCAACGCCAGTGGGAATGTGTGCAAGCGTTTGTGAGAGCATATAGAACGCAGCAAAGTAGCAGATCAGAGTGGCAAGGGAAGGCCACAAGCGGGTGAACCCTTCGGAATATTTCATAAATGTGGTGCCAATGACCTCGGCCACAATGGTAATTCCCAGAAACAAATACGTATTCATTTCATTCTCTTAGACAGAATATTAAATGATCAGTCTAACACACTGAATTTACGATGCGGCAAACCATGCAGAGACGCAGTCAGTGGATAAGCCGGTAATGGAACTGTGCAGATCCCTTCAGATCGTTCGGGGCTTAAACGAATATCCAGTGACTAGCGGCTCATCGTCAGCAAAAAAAAGCATGAACCAGACGTGAGTCCGGTTCATGCAGAGTGCTGACTACTCAGTTTTCTTTTTATTTGCCCGCTCTGATGCGTCGAGTCACCAGGGCGTGGGTCCCCACTGGGTTTGTACCAGAAACACAATCACCAGAACCAGTAAAGTGGTGACGGCCGGTATGATCAGGTATCGCATGTTCAATCTCCTGTCTGTCAGACCACGAGAATTTGAAACGATGAAAAACCCGCCCTTATTCATCACCGACCGTTCAATGACATCGGCGGTTTAGCGATGGATACTTACGTCGTGTAATGGCCTGCAAAGCGCCGGGCTAAGCGCTTTAAAACCAGTTCAGATATTTCGGTAAACCTATCACCAACACCGCAATGGCCACGATATTCAGTACAACAACGAATCCTGGTGAAACATCCATAAGTCACCTCAGGTAAACGAGCGGTATCAAGCAAAACACGACATCGGGCTGGTGGCCAGTTGGTCATCGCTGAAATCACCGACACTGCCGTGCTGATAATTCACCTACTGAGCACGCAGCATGTATCCCAGCGTTGCCGCACAGGCATTTTGCTCATTAAGCGTAGTGCAGGTCTTCACAGACCAAAAGCGTAGCCGTATAGGGAAGTCAGGGGTTTTTAATAGGGCACGGAAATTGACGGGCAGCCCCACAGCTAAACGCCACTCAAACGAGCAGTTGGTTTTCAACCGCGCGTTTCAGGGGAAAGGTAAGCTAAAAAAAGCCCGCTCAAGGCGGGCAAAAAAGCAGTGGCTAAGGAATGTCTCTCTCGTATGAAACGCATCCTGTGTGCTGTGCTGCCAGTCAACGACTGACCCCCATACCTTAGACCATTAATTACTGTGTGGTAGGATGTGTTAACAAAAGCGATAAAATTCCAGTAATTTCCAGTAAGTTAGATGAATTAACGATTTATAAACTAGATTTCAGAGAGTTAACCGAAGCGGCAAGGGATTGCTGCTGATTACCTCTGGTTTATGTCGGCCTGAATAATGCTCAAATCTAAAACTCCTGCGCTTATGGCAACCGGCCCGGTCAAACTGAAATGCCACGTCCATCTCAGAATAAATCCCCTTTACCACCAACGCGTTTGGTAAAAGTTTTCCTGCCTGACCTGATCTGCGCGGTAAGCCGGGAATTGGTCGAGTTAAGAGGGCGATGCTGCATTGTGGATTAACTCATGCAGCTGGTAACGGTTGCACCGTGCTCTTTAAAGTGGTGGGGATTCTGGAATGGGTAGTGACGATGTTTCATCCAAACCATATCCTGACTTAAGACGGGCTGCTGCTTGAGGATGTGACCGTTGTGGGGCTGGTGACGCATGAAGTGAGCGCTTTGAACGTGTCGGATTCTTCACCCGTTTGAACTTCATCGGGCAAAAAAAGGCCCGCATCGGCGGGCGAAATTCGTTACATGGGATAATCTCCATATAAGTTATGACGTTAGGTATATTTGAAAGTTCATATTTTCCGACTAACTTTGTACTTAAACCAAACCGGCGTTTTATTTACTTGATATGAACGACATGAATTCAAATCGCGCAGGAATGATTGGATGTGCCATCGGATCGGCTGTAGTCGAACTGGCAGCAAAAGGAGTACCGCTTAGCAGGGTGAGTATCATCATTGAACTTGAACGCATCGCTGCGGGGTCATCAGACCTGCAGGTAAAGGCGTTTGCATTAGATGCCGCAAAGTTGCTAAGGGCGGGAGGCGATGAAATTAACGCTTAGCCTTTGTCTATTGAAGCTGTAGTGAAATGAAAGCATTCCGGCCCCTGCAGAAACTTTAGCTGAGGCCCTGAACTGTCTGTTAAGGTTCGTCGATTCGGGTAACTTTAAGGTGCGCGCTTTCGCTTTTACCGTAGACTTTCCCGCTTACGCGGACCTTGTCTTCTGCACTATACGTTTTACCTTTGAATGTGCTGGCCGGAGCATCGATGTTGACCGTGCCTGAGCTGTCACGGAACTGATATGTGTCGCCTTTGATCTTTTTGACGATATAGCCCTCAAGAGTGACATAGCCCCCCTGACGAAAATCTTTGATCAGCGTAACCGGCGTCTCTCCCGTATCTTCCGACCCCTTGTACCCGGCATCCTCCTTATTCTGAGGTGGGGGCGTTTTACCGGCTTCATATCCTCCCGTTTCGGCATATGCACCGACGCTCAGAGGTAACATCACTGCAATCCAGGCGACCTTATTCATTTCATTCTCCATTGATGTGTCTTCAGGTGTAAGCCTGGCACAGTGCCTGGAAAGTAAACGGAACGGGTGTGAAATAAATCTAAACCTGAGCGTGGTGCATCTGGTTATAAGAACTCTTATCTCAAAATTTCTGGTAAGGAATGAACACAGGATCGGCGTTTTTGGCGACGATATCCCGCTAATCCAAGCGGGAGCGTTTTCTCGAAATGACTTACAGCCCCAAATCTGACAGGCCGGGATGATCGTCCGGACGACGGCCCAGCGGCCAGAAGTACTTACGCTCGCTCTCTTTGATTGGCATGTCGTTGATGCAGGCGAAGCGACGCTCCATCAGGCCATCAGCGCCAAACTCCCAGTTTTCGTTTCCGTAGGAGCGGAACCAATTGCCGGAGTCATCGTGCCATTCGTAAGCGTAGCGGACGGCGATGCGGTTACCGCCAAATGCCCATAGTTCCTTAATCAGGCGGTATTCGTGCTCTTTCTTCCATTTACGGTCGAGGAAGCTCTGCGCTTCTTCACGATTGTTGGCGAACTCGGCGCGGTTACGCCATTTGGTGTCCAGTGAGTAAGCCAGAGCCACTTTTGCAGCATCGCGACTATTCCAGCCGTCTTCAGCCAGACGGACTTTCTCGATGGCCGTTTCCAGAGTGAAAGGCGGGAGAGGTGGACGAACTTGTGAATCAGTCATGGTAAAACTCCTGTAAATTTAGTTTCAGTCTAAAGATCGTTCTCGTGACTCAGGACTCAGTGAAGGACCTGTTCCAGCAAACACTTCGCTACTTTTGATGCCTTGACCAGAAGGCTCACATCGGTGGCATCAATACCGTTCTGATCAGAAACCGTTCAACAGATTCCGGGATTCCCCTTTGGTATCGCGCGGCGTCCTGTCTGTGGCTTAAAGGTAGAACGATCGTTCTACCTCGTCAATGATTTTTTCTGAAATGAATGCCGGGAGCAGAGAACATTCGGCATTAAAATCGAAATAAGATATTGTTTTATTTGGTTTTAAATTGATTGGAATTCGCCCGTTTCAGGTCTGAATTGAGCAGGGTAAGGGAACAAAATGTCGCATTATGAATCCGCAAGGGAAGTGCCCAATAGACTCAAACGGCGATAAGAAGAAACACCATCGAGCTGTGGGTTATCCGTAGAAAATTAACTATCCCGTTGCAGAAGATGACTTTGTCTGTTGATTGCATGTGCGGCGCGAACGTCCGGGCAGGCGGTGTGGTGACATCGCTGTTGTGTATGATGATGGCTGCGGGTATGCGCACAGATTGAAGGCGAGACCGTTTATCGGTCCCGCCTGTCTGAAGGTAAATCGAATTCAAAAACGCATTTAAATCTTCATGCAGGGAAAAGCGTTCGCGATCCTCAGGGCCCGGAGGAGGCTCGTTCCAGCATGAGCTTCGCGATGTCCTGAGCGTTGTCGGCAGCACTCCCATCGCCCATGACGTATGACATGGTGATCGCGCCTTCCAGCAGGATCAGTAACTGTCGAGCCAAATCCTCCGGATGCTCAACGTTCAGCTGCTTGGCAAGCTCCAGGGTGTAATCCAGCAACTTCTGTTTATGCATCTTTGCAATCTGGCGCACAGGGTCTTCTGGATCGCCAACCTCTCCCGCCGTGTTGATAAACGCGCAACCCCGGAATCCGTCGGACTCGAACCAGCTCTTCAGAACAGTGAACATGTTCAGGATACGCTCCTGAGGGGTCTTGCCTTTGTCAGACTCTGTTCTGAACCATTGCATCCACCGTTCGTCGCGCTCTGTTAACGCGGCGGATGCCACGTCTTCCTTGTTCGCGAAATGACGGTAAAGACTCTTTCTGGCGACACCAGAGGTCTTGACCAAAAGGTCCATGCCCATAGCGTGGATACCGTTCTGGTAGATGAGCTCTTCGGCGGTTTTCAGGATTTTATCCCGTGTATCAGTTGTTTTTTTGATCATGGGTTAAAAGTAGAATTATCGTTCTACCACGTCAACGCTTTTTATCAAAGAGCCTGTAATAAAGTCATTCGATTCTTGCGATAGCTGGAAGGACCCGAAGGAAAAGACGTTGATCGGAAGGCTATGCAGATACCCGTCAGTATGAATGAGGGGGAGGGAAAGGTCTTTATAGTGAATAGCTATTTCATCCCCTCACCGACAAGAAGGTCAGTGCCCCTCCACTTTTGTAATTAAGTTAATCATCACCAACCTTAATTTTGACTAAGGTGTACAACTTGAATCTCCGTGTACAAATATGTTGGTTAATTCGTGTTTGGTTATTTATTCTGGGATCTAAATTGATCATTAATATATATAGGAAAATTTCTGGATAAGCGAAGCGGCAAATGACGCACGATTGATCAAGAAATGATCGATTTTTTGTTATTAGCGATGGGAATAACCCTCCTGACGTAGCGAATTTCGCATTTAAGCGAAGCGCTAATGCACGTCAGGAGAGTGTTGTGATAAAGGCTAGCGAACGTAACCCAGTGTTGAATTATTGATAGTATTATTTCCGGCGGCTGATCTTTCCTCCCTTCCGGCCAGCTTCAACGGCGCGGTTCGGATCGTTTTTAAAATTGCCGCCACTTACCTGACCGCCTTTGCGGCCTGCTTCAGCGGCACGCTCCTTGTCCTCGGCGAAGTTCCCTGTGCCCCCACGACGTTGCGTCTTTTTCTCTTCCTCTTCAGGATGCTTGTTAGGGTCCGTCATGCGTTCTCCTCATTATATTTGTACCAACATAAAGCAAAAATAAATGTAGCGTTGTTTTTACCATAATCAAGTCAGGATTAATCTTAAGTTTTATTATTTTGCGGACTGTTTGTTTAAGGATAAGTCGATTTTTGTTTATAAGCGGATGAAACTCACTTGAATGATGATTGTTAGCGCACTTTAGATGTTGAGTAAAGAGTATCGTGAGGGTAAATATAAGCGAAGCGGCAAGGTGGTGATATTAACCCTCCCTCTCAGTTTTGCGTCGATTGGCTTGCGCAGAAGGGCTTACTTGCTACGTTTAATTAAGATGATTGTTATTCCGTTAATTAACGCTTCGCTTATTTCCAGATAATTCCATCAGCGACAGTGTTGAATCGGTTAGCTTGCTAAGCAACTGCATACCATCCCCAAAGGTAGTTCATTAAAAGCACATCAACCAGGAGTGAATGAATGACGAGGGAATCTGTTTATCTGGATTGGCTACGTGATGCACACGCGATGGAGAAGCACGGTGAAACGTTATTAAAACAGGCGATGGAGCGTCTCGACAGTGATTCTTCCATCGGGAGTCACATCGCGCATTATCTTGCGCAATCACGCGCACAGCAGTTGCAGGTGAAAGAGGTTCTGAAATGCCATGACGATAGTTGGTCGGCATTGAAAGAGGCATTAGGCCGCCTGTCTGTGGTGGGGCAGGCAGCGAGCGATATGCTGCGTGTTGAGCAGGACGCGCGGATGGCCGTCAGCGTCTATGTCTTTTGTAGTTATAAAGTTGCGACTTACACCACGTTAATTGCCGCAGCCAGACAGGCTGATGACAGTGAAGGCGTGGACATTTTTCAGCGGATCTTGCAACAGGAAGGGAAAATGGCGGCCAGGCTGCTTGCGGACTTGCCTGACGCAGCGAATCAATCGATAGACTCGCTGGCTGAAAGTGAAGCATCAAGCGCGGTGTAGTGTTTTCTGCGGGTAGCTTGCTGGCTGCCCGCAGAGAAAATAGCCAACATTATTAATGATTGCTCGTTAACGGCAATTGCATAAACTGCAGTAAAAAGCCGCTACGTTTATCTAAACGGAGGATCAAGCGCTACAAACTCAGTTTAATAAGTAAAGCGCACTGATCACTCAGGTGACCATTATAGACAACAATTTAATATAACTGATCAAATTGTTTAATTGCGCAATTCCACAGGAAGTGAATTGTTTTGCACGAGTAAGTTATATTTAAGTAAAAGCATTAAGGTTAGTGAGCATGCTGACGATAACAGCAGGGATGCTGCCGATGAGAACGCGGAGCGTCTCCATTTCTTTGTTTTAATAACACCTGGATTTCATGACTCACTAATAAAAATCATTGAGGTTTATAAATGGACATAGTTCAAGGATTTTCACGCAATATTAAATTGCGCAGCAAACTCATTATTTCTTCGCTCATCAATATCGGTATGCTGCTTTTGGTCGCGGTACTGGGTTTAAATTCGCTGTTTATGGCACAAACCGGCGTCAACGGCATGATGAAAGATGATTACCCAACCATTGCGTTGGGCAATCAGTTAATCAATGAGATTAACACTACCATTCAGCGACAGGCTTTGTTGCTCAGCCCAATCAATGCGGAGCGCCGCAGCGCCATCATGAATGAGCTTCAGGGGGCAACCGGGCAAATTACGGAGATTTATCGTCAACTCCATGCACTGTCAACAGATGACGATTCCATTGCTTATCTCAAAATTTTGGATGATAAACGCAAAGCTTATTTAGAAGGCCGTAATGAATTTTTGCAACTCACTAGTCAGGATCCTAATAAAGCGCTGGATTATTATCTGACAGCATTGGCGAGTAAACAAAAGGATTATACGGGTGAAGTGCAGCGATTTATTGCACTGCAAGAGCAGCAGATGAATGGTTCCTACACACACTTTATGGATTCCTATCACACCACTAAAATTTCAATGGTGGTGATATTTATTGCGGCGGTTATTCTCTCTGCGTTGATTGGCTGGATTATTATCCAATCCATTACTGTGCCATTAAAAAACGTTATTGCGTTTCTTGGCCGTGTTGCTGATGGCGATCTCAGTACGAGCTTCTATGAAAAACGTAAAGACGAAATGGGCCAGTTAATAAACGCCATTCAGCAGATGCAGGATAAAATGTCGACCATTGTCAGTCATATTCGTATCAGCGCAGAGCAAATCTCAGGAGGTGCCAGCGAAATTATGTCGGGTACACATGATTTGGCCGCGCGTACTGAAGAACAAGCCAGTTCGGTTGAACAAACAGCAGCATCGGTTGAAGAATTCACCGCCACCATTAGCAACACGCGCAATAACACCCACTTTGCTGCCGATCTGTCTGAAAAGGCGGAAAGCGCCGTGGGGCAGAACGCCACCATGATGAACAACGTGTCGACCAAAATGGCTGAGATCCATGATTCAGCTGGTCGCATGGCAGACATTATCAATCTGATTGATTCGATAGCTTTCCAGACCAATATCCTGGCGCTCAATGCGGCTGTTGAGGCGGCACGAGCAGGGGAGCACGGTCGCGGTTTTGCGGTAGTCGCGCAGGAAGTGCGCGCGCTGGCGCAAAAAACCGCCACCTCATCGCATGAGATTCGCCATCTGATTGAGGAGTCTTCCACGCGCATCGTCGATGGCCGTGACATGGTAGCGGATGCCAACAAACTGATGTCGGAAATGATGAACAACGTGGTGAACATGAAGGAGGTGCTGTCGCAGATTAATCAGGCCAGCACCGAACAGGCCGATGGGATCAGTCAGATCAACACTGCTATCAGCCAAATTGACATCACGACGCAACAAAATGCCTCGCTGGTGGAGCAATCCCTGGCTGCTTCCGCCATGCTCAGCGAGCAAGCGGCAAACATGGTGAACAGCGTCAGCGTGTTTACCCTGCGTCAGAGCGCATAACCAGATGACAGGCGGCGTCAAGGCCGCCATTATTCTAAATTCTTGCTATTTAACACGGGCACCTGATCAAGCAACCATTGAAGCAATAGCTTGATGTTGGGCGCTTCCGGCCGGGTTTTCGGCCACACCAGATAATAACCGTCCCCTGTCGCCACCGGCTGGTTAAATGGCAGCACCAGTAAGCCGTTGTTGATCGCCTCCTGGCTGAGCAGCAAGTCACCAATTGAAACGCCGTGTCCACTGATCGCCGCCATCGTGCCCTGTTCCAGCGTATCGAACAGTTTGCCTTGCCACAGATTGATATCCGGTGCATCAGCTGCCCCCTGTGACCACCTCAGCCAGTCGCGGCGATCGTGTGAGGGGTGAATCAATTCACAACTTGCCAGTTGCGTTTGTGCCTGTCGTTCCAGTGCGGGAGCGCAAATCGGAATTAACCACTCCTGAAACAGCAAATGGCACTCAGTGTCTGCACCAAAATGACCGTCGCCCAACAAGATGGCGCAGTCAAAAGGTTCACGGGCAAAATCGACGTTGTCGGTGTCCATCCAAACGCTGGTAATCTGCACTTCAGGTGTTGAGTTTTGCTCGCGATAGAGTTGGAGTGCATCCAGCAGCCACCGCATGGTCAGTGTCGATGGGGCCTTGAGACGGAGTTGATGACCATGCTGCGTGAAGGCGGCGCAAGCTTGCTCTAAAGAGGCAAATCCGGCCTGTAATTGTGCCGCTAATACGCTACCGGCAGCGCTGATTTCGACCCTGGGGCCTTTACGGATAAACAGTTGGCAATCGAACCACTCTTCAAGGGTGCGGATGTGGCGGCTAATCGCCCCAGGGGTGACGTTGAGTGCCGCAGCGGCCTGGCTAAAAGACCCCAATTGCGCCGCACTGGCAAAGGCGCGCAACGCATAAAGTGGAGGAAGCGTCATAAGGTAAACTCAATATTGAGTAAAACTCACATTCAACGGCATTTTAAAGCGTTTTTCAATGTGGAAACGAAAAGCCATACTGGCGACCTTCTAATACGTTTCAGGTCGTTACCATGAACCTCTCACTGCTGCTGGCGTATATGCTGGCGATTTTATTGCTGTTAATGACGCCAGGCCCGGTGGTGGCGCTGATCACGGGCACGGCCGCGCGTCACGGTTATCGCCGCGCTTTTGCCACAGTGGTGGGCACTAACGCGGCATCACTGGTGTTGATTGCGCTGGCTGCACTGATGTTGACGGGATTGGTCTCTCTCAATCCCTTGAGTTTGCAAGTCGCCGGGTTGCTGGGTTCCCTGTTTATTGGCGTGATTGCATGGCGAGGGTTACGTGCTGCGACAAGTGCAACCGCCCATCGGCCTGCAGCACAGGGGGGATTGCTTAAAGGCTTTGTGGTGGGCATCTCTAATCCAAAAGATATTCTGTTTTTTGCCGCGCTGTTTCCACAGTTTATCGCCATCACGCCCGATCTGAGCAGCAGCCTGATCACCCTGGCGCTGGTATGGATGGCCTTCGATTTTGCGGTGCTGGCGTTTTATATCATCACTGTAAAGCGCTGGCTGCCGGGAGCACATCAGCAGCGCCTGGAGCGGATATCAATGCTGATGTTGTTGCTGACCGCGCTGGCGGGAGCGTTCTACAACCTGAGGCAATTGTTGTTATAGCGTGGTATTGAAGATTTCACCCAAAACGCCGATAACGCATAGCGAATGGCTGCATGGAGCAGCAGACTAAAGGGAAAGTAATGAAAAAAGCATTGATAGCGTTAGCAGTTTTAACTTTGGCAGGGTGCGCCAGACCTTATGGATCAGCCGATACCATCATCAATCAGCAAATGGTGACACCGGATGCCAGCAAGAAGCAGACACCGGTGACTGTTACGCGCCTCAAGCAGTTTATTGGTAGTGCCAGCGGTGGAACCTGCAAATTCGTGGTGAACGTGGATGGTCAGGATGTCGCGATGTTGCGTCAAAACCAGTTTGTCACTGCTTATCTGGAAAATGGTCTGCACAAGTTGCGCGTCAGTAATGACTGTTCAGTGATGAGTCTGGGGATGCGCAAGTCGCTGGATATTGTGGCTGACGGCACGCCACAGGAGTACGCCACAGAAGTAGGCTTCTGGGGACAGTACCGCATGTGGCGCACTAAATAAGTTACAGGTCGATCACCCGATTGACTGCGTGAGCAGCACAGCGCGATAAACTGTTCAGCGGCTGGCGCTCGTTTTTTTTGTTTCCACCATCAGGCAATCCTCTTCAAATACCCGCAGATTGAAGGCGTGCACATCTTCTACCTGGACCCGCAGCTCGACGTTGCGGGTATTCATGGTGATGTTCCTGCCATTGGCACACAAGGGCGACTGAAAGACTTCATTTTTAGCAGGACATTGTGAATAATTAGCTCTGTACAAATCCATCCGACAGAATTCAATCAAGTGTTGCTAAAAACAGTACAGGTGATGCATGAGTCCGTTTTCTCGCTTTTCCGTTTACTTTGCAGAAGTGGCTCGCAGCGGCAGCTTACGTAAAGCCGCCGAGAAACTGCACGTCTCCGCGTCCGCCATTAACCGGCAGATCCTGCAGGCGGAAGAGAGCTTTGGTACGCCGCTGTTTGAGCGTTTGCCGGATGGGCTGCGGATGACCACCGCCGGTGAGTTGTTGTACGACGATGTGATGCGCTGGCAGCGCGAGTTTCGCGTTACGTGCCAGCGTTTCGACGATATACAGGGGTTGAAGCGCGGTAACGTCAGCGCGGGTCTGGTGCAATCGCTGACTAAGGGACCGGTGGCTGATGCGATTGCGGATATTGCACGTGAACATCAGTGGCTGCGGCTGGAACTTACCGTCGACAACAGCCACGCCATCAGCCAATTGATTCGACAGTCTGCGATTGATTTTGGCTTAATCCTGGATCCGGCGGGACAGAGTGGACTGGATGTGTTGGCGTTTGCGGAACTGGATATGGGTATAGTCATGGCGCCCGATCATCCATTGAGCCAGTGCGATGCGCTATCGCTCAGTCAATTGAGCCAGGAACGGCATATCATTCCTGGTGATTCGCTGGTGGTCCATGAACGGGTCGATGCGCTATACCGCAAGCAGGGCATGGCGCCGGATAACATTATTGCCTGCAACGATATTCGCCTGATACGCAGTTTGGTTGCTCAGGGCACTGGCGTATGCGTGCTGAGTTTGTTGGATGTGATGACTGAAGTGCAGGAGCAGCAACTGTGCTTTGTGCCGCTGAAAAACAGCGTGATGCGTCCGCTGACGTTGGCACTTTGTACTGCGCCATCCCGACAGTTATCGCGGGCGGCGCAGAGGGTGATTCAGCGCATCACACAGGTTATCGATGAGATGGCGCGTTAAGCGTCTGATGCCTGTTTCGGAAATTTATTGCGCAGTTTCTGCAGTTTTGCCGGGATATTCATCATGCAGAAGGCGTTTTCTTGTCCTTCTTTCTCCCAGAAGTTTTGATGATAGTCTTCGGCTGCGTACCACTCGGCTAACGGTTCCAGCTTTGTCACCAGCGGCTTGCTGAGTTCGGCAGCGGCACGCGCTATCCCTTGTTCAGCGGCAACGCGCTGTGCATCGCTGGTCGGAAACAGTGCGGAACGATAACGTGAACGCACCACGCCGTCTTTGATGTTTTCCTGCGTGGCATCATGTGTCGCGAAGTGGATGTCGAGCAAATCGTCGTAACTGACGAGATCAGGATCGAACTCGATTTTCACCGCTTCGGCGTGACCGGTGGTGTCGCTGTAAACTTGATCGTAAGTGGGTGACGAGACATGGCCGCCGATATAACCACTTTCCACGCTCAATACACCATGGATGGATTGGAAAATCGCTTCAGTACACCAAAAGCAGCCGCCGGCAAAAATGGCTTGTTCACGCATCAGTCTAAGTTCCGGATAAAAAAAGTGACGTTACCTTACACGGCGGTGAAAAGTAACGCCACTGCATTGGCGCATCCTGAATGCCTGTCAGCGCGCTAAGCCGCACTCAGCCTTCTATTGCTGCGTAATCGCCTGTGCCTTCAGGCCATGGCGTAAGCAAATCGAAGCCGGTCTCGGTCACAGCAAGAGTGTGTTCCCACTGCGCCGACAGCGAGCGATCTTTTGTCACCACCGTCCAGCCATCAGATAAAACACTGGTGCCTGCTTTGCCGGCATTGATCATTGGCTCGATGGTAAAGATCATGCCTGCCTGCAGCTCAATCCCTGTGCCAGGCGTACCGTAGTGCAGAATCTGAGGCTCGTCGTGATAAATCTCACCAACACCGTGACCGCAATATTCACGCACCACTGAAAATCCAGCTTTCTCCGCCACCTGTTGGATCGCGGCGCCGATATCACCCAATGTCGCACCGGGTTTGACGACTTTAATGCCCGCCACCATCGATTCGTAGGTGATATCGACCAGACGTTTAGCGCGCACCGATGGCTCACCCACGTAATACATGCGGCTGGTATCACCGTACCAGCCATCTTTGATGATGCCGACGTCGATGTTGACGATATCGCCATTCTTGAGCTTCTTCTCACCTGGAATGCCATGGCACACCACGTGATTTACCGAGGTACAGGTGGTGCGTGTATAGCCGTGATAACCAATATTCGCGGGAACAACCTTCAGTTCATTGACAATATAGTCATGGCAAATGGCGTCCAGTTCATCTGTGCTCACGCCGGGTTTGACGTAAGGGGTGATGATTTCCAGCACTTTTGCCGCGGCGTGTCCGGCAGCGCGTGCCAGTTCGATTTCTTCAGCAGAATGTAGTTTGATGGTCATTGCGCGATTCCCTGCGAGGTTAATGTAGGCTGGTCAAGCAGCTGCGCTAAATCTGCGCCGCCGTCACGTTCGACACGCATCAACAGGCGCGTCAGTTCCTGAAGGTTGAGGTCAGGATAAAGCTCAGCCAGCATGCCAATCTTCATCCAGTGTTCTGCCTGCGCATTGATGGAACGGCTTAACGCCGTGCTCGCGATACGCAGATTCTCATGCATCAGATCAGAAATTTTTACGATACCCATTATGCGATCCGTATATGAAACATAGTCGTTTTGCATATAGGTTACGCTGCGTCCGGATAAGGTGGAAGGGGAAATGTTGGGAACTTTGCCGTGACCCTGTACAGCATCTCCACTTCTTAGCCGTTTAAGCCTGCTACGGCGTGACAGGGTGGTGTGATGTGTGGAGGAAAAGATAGACTAATGAAAAAATACCCTGCGCAGCGGCTTAATATTCGTTGCAGAGTAATATCTCTGGATTTCCCCAGAGCAGGGTGTTGAAAATTCGGGATTTGAAACCTTAGCTAAAATAAAATAATCCCATTATTGAGAGATTAAGCTAATAAGCGAGACGCATCATTAAGAGAAAACCTGGACCGACTTAGCGATATGACAGGAATATATATGCCGTAATGCATCGCTTATTTGATGCTTTTCTGTGCTTGTTGAGTTTCGGACAACAGACTGAATTTTATGCGGTAATTATTAAATCCTATTAATGCGTGCGCTATTGATAAGATCTCTGGGCAGCCGTAATCCTTGTTATCAATTTACGCCTCGCTTGAATGGGATGAAGGATACCTTTACTCAGTTTTCATGTAAGATTTTTGTAAAGATATTTCAGCATGACAAACCGTGATGGCGAGCATAATATGGTGATATTGACCGGTTAATAATGAGCAAAATAGACGCAAAATGGCGGATATTCTCCTTAATGATAATGAAGTTATTCTTTTGAGTTTAGCATTGCTATCCGTGCCAATGGAATGGGCGAGTGCAAATGAGCATAACTAACGAATTGAAGCCAGGCTGCATCACGCTCCAGGCACTTCGGAATCCGGATATCTGCCGTGACGATGTACTGAGCAAATTCACTGATTTGGTCAGTAAAACGCTGG
The DNA here is from genome assembly GCF_009830025.1 of Pantoea sp. Taur. Taxonomy (NCBI): domain Bacteria; kingdom Pseudomonadati; phylum Pseudomonadota; class Gammaproteobacteria; order Enterobacterales; family Erwiniaceae; genus Pantoea; species Pantoea sp. Taur. Next base: position 77,030 of record NZ_SZZZ01000001.1, on the reverse strand, counting down.
ATGTTCCCAGCAGTTTCATCTCTGTCCTTGACGATGATTTCCAATACATCAAAGCTGCGCACAACTTTAACGTCGGTGAAACATTGCGTGCCGATTCATTGTGTCAGTACGTGGTCGAGGGGGATCAACCGCTGGTGGTGCCCGATACCCAACTGGACGCCTGTTTTTCCGTCAATCCTTTCGTTATAGGTGAACCTTTTGTTCGCTTTTATGCGGGCGTGCCACTAAAGAGCCAGGAAGGGCTGGTTTTAGGCACGCTGTGCGTGGTGGATAGCAAACCACATACCTTTAGCGCTGAAAAACTGGCGACGATGACGTTGCTATCCCAGCTGGTGATTTCCTTTCTTGAAGCCTGGCATTCTGTGGGTTTTACCGATTTGGTTACAGGATTGCCTAACCGACAGCAACTGATTAGAGACCTGCAAGCCCTGCGTAATGCGGGTGATAACACGCGGTATCGACTGGTGTTGATCGACTGCATCGATATGCCGCGAGCCTATGAGCTGGCGCGTTCGTTGGGCATGGCACCTGTCGAAGGGCTCCTCAAAGATATGGCAACGTTACTGCCGCTACGTCTGCGTCCCGGCAAAAATGAACTGCTCTATACCGTGGCAACCGGGCGGTTTGCGCTATTAACTCAACAAGAAAGTCCATTGTGCGCCGAGTGGGTTGCGCGACGCATGGAAGGCGTACGCGCCGAGATTGGCGAAGGTTTATCGGTCGATTTGGCGACTCATACCGGTGAAACCCTCTTTTCGCCGTCAGAAATTTCCGCTCAGGAAGCGCTGCGTCGAGCCGTTAGTGCCTTGCATGAAGCCATTTGTCGCGGGATCCCGTGTATGAACTTCAGTGAGGAAAACGATGAGCGGCGTACGGATGACTTTACTCTCGTCAACGACCTGGCCACTGCTGTACGGCACAATCATGGCTTGTATCTGGTGTTCCAGCCGAAAATCTGTCTGAGCAGCGGTTCACCGATTGGGCTTGAAGCGCTGATCCGATGGCGCCATCCCACCCGAGGTGAACTTTCTCCTTCAGTTTTCATCCCGCTCGCGGAACAAACCACGCTGCTGCAAGAGATCACCGAATGGGTCATTGATAAAACCATTGAGCGGTTGAAACGGCTCAACGGGCAAGGTATCCAGTTGCCTGTCACGGTGAACGTTAGCGTGCGCGACTTTAGCCAGGAAAGTTTTGCTGACAGGCTCGAGAATAAGATGATCAAGGCACGTCTGCCGACGAATCTGCTCGGCATTGAGTGCCTGGAAACTGAGCGCATCATCGAAAGCGCGGCGGCCATTAAGGGACTGGAAATGTTGAAATTGCGCGGTTTTGGTATTGCGCTGGATGATTTCGGCACCGGTTACAGCAATATCAGTTATCTGCGAAAAATGCCTCTGGATGTGGTCAAACTCGACCGTTCGATTGTCGGCGGACTTGCCACGGATACCGCGTCTCGCATCATCACCCGCAGCATTATCGCTATGCTCAAAGAACTGGATTATGTGGTGTTAGCGGAAGGCGTGGAAAATATTGAGACGCTCGAAGCGTTAAAAGAGTTCGGTTGCGATCAGGCGCAGGGGTTCTTTCATTCCCGCCCATTACCTGAAAGCGAACTGGATAATTGGTTACGCTGGAAGTTAGGGTGATGCGTCTGTCCTGACTTCATCGGTTCCTGCTTCGCCCATTGCCAGAGCACTGGCGCTGGCGGGATCAAATAGCGACAGACTCTCGATTTGTTCCACCATAATCACTTTACGAAACGCTAAAGCAGTTTTGGGTTTCGACATGAAATCAATCCGGTGCTGATGATACCAACGGCTGTAATTGTGCTCAACGGCGAGATTTAGCGTACGTGAATCGCGATAACCGCTGAGCATCGGTATTAATACAATATTAGCCGTGCTGGCATATTCGAAGGTGGCAGCATGAATCATGCCGATGTAGATGCGTCGGGATTTTAGCGTTATCCAGGCTAACTCACCTTCTTCCATACACTGCAACAACATCTGTTCAATACCGTTCGAACGTGACAACCGCTGATAGAGGTCGCGGCGGCTGCTGGCGGTTAATCGCGCGCTGCCAGCCCAATTTGAGCGATACACACAAAACAGCACGGCAAAGGCGAGCATAATCACGACCGGTGCCTGAATACCCAGAAAGCTCCAGGTCATAAAATCCACATGCCAACGAGCATGCACCAGGCGGGTAAGTGCAAAAGTATTATTGATCGCGGAAGCGGCGAGTAATATCAGCCAGACAATCCCGGTGGCAAACACGCCCTGTAAGACAAAAATACAACCATAAAGGGCAATTAAAAAGTAAACATCCCAGCCAAAGGAACGCTTTATTTTTAAGCGACTCGACATGTCCCGGCTGGTGTACCAATAGCCACACACCATCAGCACCATAAATATTGCCGTTCCCATTTAGATATCCTTCAAGGTTTTGACATGATGGGCAAAATCGCGCTGAACTTTGGGACTTAACGGATTAACCGAAGCGTTGCCATCTTCATCAATAATGATCCTGTCACCCTCCTGAATGGATTCTTTCATATCTTGCTGGCTCATCACTTGTAGCAATGACTCAGGGCTCTTGAAGAGGGCGATAACAAAGTGAAACATGTTATTTTCCAATTAATTTGGGTACCGAGAGTATGGCACACTATCCGATGTGAATTTGGGTTAGTGACTTGAATAATAGGCGTGTTTTCGAACTTACGGATTAATCTGTCTAAAAATCTGAAGTAAGCGAAACCGTAGGTGAACGGAAAAATTTACCAGTTTTAATAATGACTGGCTTAAACGTTCAGCATTCATTTCCTGTCGTTAAAATTAGACTACAATAAGAAAGACATTAAATATGAGGTTAATTATGAAAGATCATCATACGAATGAACAACGTAATAAAGAAGGGGATGTGCATAAGGGACTTCCCGAAGCCGCCCCCAATGTCGGCAATGCGTATGAAGAGGATGACCATCCAGCAAAAGACAACCCTGAAGATCATGGAGAGATTCCGCGCACGCGCGATGATAGTAAAGATCACAAGCAGGATCCTTATCAGGATAAATAGTCCCACTGAGAATTAATCGCCCCCGACATTGAATAAACATCTCGTTAATTTTAGAGTGTGTTTAATCAATTGAAATTGTTGATTAATTACCCTGTAATTTCGAAATAAACGAAGCATGTAGTTTATAAAGTAAGCTTTTCTAGTGGTTAAAATAATTTATAAAATATCCTACGCTTGATTCACAAAATCGGGTATTTTCTACACCGTATCAATCATCACCCCACTAAACTACTTATACCCAATCAGGGTGAATGGAGGTATATATGTCAGAACGTCCAGATCCAGATGATGTTAAGCCGCTGCCTGGCGACGATTTACCCTTACCCGATGAAGAGGATGATGAGACTGACGATCGTGATTTACCTGATGATCAAAAACCGATGATCTGATTCTCAATTCAGAGCCGCGGAAGCGGCTCTTTTGCCTGATTTGCAAGGGTATTATTGCGGTACAGCATTTCAATCATTGGATAATGCATCATCTTTAATGTATTGCCGTATCGCTTCATGCATGGCTCGGTTACGGTCAACTTCCAGTCCGCGCTCTTCATACTCTTTAGCCATGTTAATAATGACTTCATCATATTTCCCTTTGAAGGTGATGTTATTCACCGCGACCTGTTTAATCATCAGTTCACGCAACACCTCAGTTTCGATTTTTAAACGCTGAACCGTTTCTTCAAGTTCCTTTATTCTTTCTTCGGTGGACATTATCACTCCCTATTAAGTTGTAGATTAAGCAAGCCACATTATTGAAAAGAATATGGCATTGAAAAGCCTATAACTCAAGCCTCACCATTCGCATCATATTAAGCGAGCCGTAAAGCACAGATAGGAGAGCGATAACCTAACATTTGGTTTATATTGACGGCGCAAATTAACGAGCCGCAATGATTGATGCGAATGAATAACGCGGCAGCGCTGGAACCCTCTTATGATGAACATCTTCGCCCTTATACTGGCCATTGCTGTGGTTTTTAGCGGCCTGAGTTGGACATACAGGCTTTGGGCTTTGACGCGCATCACCGTTGAGAAAAACCAGGCAGAATCTTCGCTCATACAGCAGGGTAAAACTCAGCGCCTCCCGAGTTGGCTGGATACGCCCGCATCGCTCTTTCCGTTACTGGTCATCGTGTTACTGGTTCGGGCCTTTGGCTGGGAGCCTTTTCGCATTCCTTCTGGATCCATGATGCCAACTCTACTCACCGGCGACTGGGTGCTGGCAGATAAATATTCATACGGGCTTCGAAATCCATTCAATCAGAAAACGTTGCTTGCCACCGGACACCCTAAACGTGGTGATATTGCGATATTTACGTTTCCTCAGGACGAAATGCAGTTGTTCATTAAAAGAGTTATCGGTTTGCCCGGTGACAAAGTCATATTCAATCCAGCCTCACAACAGCTCACTGTTTTCCCTTTTTGCCAGGACCATCAATCTTGTTCACCAGCGCTAGCCATTCATTACAGTGCGCTCAAAGCGGGCGAGTTCGTCGAGACTGCCGGAATGCATCCGGGCTTTTATGCCAGACCGATTGGCGAGGAAAAGCCTTCTGAACAGCGTTTACTGATGGGCACTGAAACGCTGGCGGGGGTGACGCATCGCATTTTGCAGAAGCCTGAATTGACTGTTTCAGCATCGGCGTTTTTCCATCAACCAGGTCAGCAGCCTGGAGAGTGGGTGGTGCCGGCGGCTAGCTATTTTATGATGGGTGATAATCGTAACAACAGCTATGACAGCCGCTATTGGGGTTTTGTCCCTGAGCGTAATCTGGTGGGCAAAGCGGTGGCGATTGGATTTAGCATGGAAAAACAGGAAGGGCAGTGGCCGACAGGCTTGAGGCCAGGTCGCATCGGGTGGATCCATTAAGAGAAGATGCCAGTCCCTGGCAGAACAAATCCTAAAGCGCTTTACTCAGACTTTGTTGGAGGACGGCGACTTATCTTGCCTCCTTTCCGACCCGCTTCAACGGCGCGTTCAGGATCGTTTCTGAAGTTGCCTCCACTGGCTTTGCCTCCCGCTTTGCCAGCTTCTCTTGCGCGTGCCGGATCGTTAGCAAAATTCCCTGCACCGCCTCTGTAGCTCTGTTGTTTCATAGGAAGACCTCATATCAATGTTCCGTGAGAGATAAGGACTAGCTAGTCACTCCATAATTTTAGTGTGCGATTGCGGCTTCGCCAGCGCGGGATAATTAATATTTTGTAGTCTTTATCGCACAAAAAAAGAAATGTTGTCCGATTTAAAATAGCCACTAATCACGATTAAATGGTTTTTTAATTGTTTAAGTAATAAACATGAAAATATTAAATGTTGAAGCCAATTTCTGGGCCGCGCTTGGCTTAGAAAAGATATTAATATCTGCAGGTTACCAATTCTTATCCTGCTCATCTTTAAGTGATGCAAAAAAAATATTAATCGATCAATCTATCGAAGTAATGATTATTGAGTTAAAAACCGAAGCGGATGATATTGAATCTTCCTATGCGTTTTTACGCCTGTTGCAGGCACTTTATCCTTGTATCCGCGTGTTGGTGCTGACCGACATTAATGATGCTGCGCTGCTTAATTTTCTTGCCCATGAATTTCACTCGGTTTTATTTCTGACAAAAAAATCCTCATTAGCCAGCATTGTTCAAAACGTCAATACACTTGCTGAGAAGAGACCGCATACATCAACACGCAGCCGTGTTCCTTCGCTCTCGCTGCAAGAATTTCACATGCTGAAATGGCTTGCCCGATACAGCAGTCAGCAGGACATAGCCTTGCGTGTCAGACTGAATAACAAAACCATCAGTCACTATAAGCGATCGATTTACGCGAAACTGAATTGTGAGAATAATGTTCAGTTTCATCATCGGCTTACGCAATACGGGTTTAATCGAACCCATGTCGATTAATACCTACACTGACTGTATCCCTCGCTCATAACTCCCTGTTATGCCCGGTCAGTAAAGGGTGCCTTTTGCCTGAGGCTTGAGAATTCCGGCCCGCAGGAGGAAGATATTCCCCTTTGCCAGGGCCGGGAATAGCCATGCTGATCACCTCCGAAAACACGCGCACTTTTAATACGGATACCCGACTCGCCTGCACGCTGGCGGCTGTGGCGGGCGCGCTGAATACGGCTGCATTTGAAACCGTCGGTTTTTTCTCTGCCAACATGACGGGCAACGTCTCGTCACTTTCCGATCATCTGGCGAAAGCAAATCTGCATGTCGGATTGTTCTTCCTGCTCATCGTGCTGCTCTTTATAGCGGGTTCTTCTGTCTCAACCCTGATTATCAACTCCGGACGCAGGCGACAAATTCGCGGGATTTATGCCATCAACATCCTGCTGGAAGGCGTGGCATTATTCGCGCTGGGCGTCATTGAGAGTTGGTTCAGCTTTAGTGAATCGGGCGTATTGCTGGTGCTCAGTTTGAGTTTTTTGATGGGATTACAAAACGCCGTGGTGACCCGGATTTCCAACGCACGCGTGCGCACCACCCATGTCTCCGGTACCGCTACCGACATTGGCATTGAGTTGGCCATGTTGTTTGATGTGCTACGCCGTAAAGAATCCCCGAAAGATGCGCCGCTCTATATCGAGAGTTTAAAACTGCACTTCTTCACGGTGATGGCATTCCTGTTCGGCGGCGTGCTGGGTATTCTGCTGCTGAACGCGCTGAGCTATAAACTGTTAATTTTGATTGGTGTGATGCTATCTGCCCTCGCTTTGTCAGCATTACAACGTGCCGGGCATGCGCTGCACTCCTGAACTATAATTGACGCGCTTCACACATTTCAGCGCGATTTTTGAAAACTGCTTGCTACTTTTTGGCAATGCTCAGCAAGATAGCCGTCATTAAGGATTGTTACTGTTCGGCAGGCAAAACCTGAGGCGCGCCCTTTCTCGATAGCAGAGGGCGCGCCTCAGGTTTTTTTTTGCGCGAAATTCGAGGCGTTTTGCAGGAGAAAGGAAGATGCAATATCAGGAACTGGCAGATGACATTGTGGCTGGCGTGGGGGGAAAAGATAACATTATCAGCGTGATGCACTGCGCAACGCGCCTGCGCTTCAAATTAAAAGAGAGCCAAAAAGCGCATACCGCCGAGTTGAAAGATAATACTGGCGTGATCATGGTGGTGGAGAGCGGGGGACAGTATCAGGTGGTGATCGGCAACCAGGTTGCGGAGGTCTACCGCGCGTTAACGGCACGCTATGCCCTCGACCATGCCGATAACGTGGAGGACACTACGCCACAAAACCTGTTTGCCCGTTTTATCGATCTGGTTTCCGGCATTTTTACACCCTTTATTGGTGTGATGATTGCGACAGGCATCATCAAGGGACTGCTGGCGTTGGCGCTGGTGCTCGGTGTGATGGACGCGAGCAGCGGCAGCTACAAAGTGCTGTTTGTTGCCAGTGATGGACTCTTTTACTTCCTGCCGATTCTGCTCGGCTACAGCGCCGGGAAAAAATTTGGCGGTAACCCCTTTGTCAGCATGGCGATTGCCGCAGCGCTGGTGCATCCGTTGATACTTGAAGCGATGCAACAGCAGCAGGCAGGAAAGCCACTGACCTTTGTCGGTATCCCGCTGGAAATACTCAATTACAGCTCCTCGGTGATCCCGATTATCTTTGCTGCATGGGTCTCAAGCCTGATTGAGCGTTGGGTACATCCGCGTTCACCCGGTGCGGTGCGTAACTTCACTACGCCGCTGGTGTGCTTGCTAATCACCGTGCCGCTCACTTTTCTGGCGATTGGCCCGGCAGCCACCTGGCTCAGCCGCTTGCTGGCGGAGGGCTATCTGTGGATTTACAGCCTCAGCCCCATGGTTGCAGGAGCGGTGATGGGGGCGATCTGGCAAATCTGTGTGATATTCGGTCTGCACTGGGGTCTGGTGCCGATCATGCTCAACAATCTGGCCAACTTCGGTCACGACACCCTACTGCCATTACTGATGCCGGCGGTATTAGGACAGGCGGGCGCGACATTGGGGATCTTCCTGCGCACGCGTGATATCAAACTCAAAGCGATGGCCGGATCGGCATTCACTGCCAGCATTTTTGGTATCACTGAACCCGCAGTGTATGGCGTCACGCTGCCACGTCGACGTCCTTTCATCTTCGGCTGTATTGGTGGCGCATTGGGTGCCGCCATTCTGGGTTTCTGGCACACCACCATTTACTCCTTTGGCTTCCCCAGTATTTTCACGTTTATTCAGGTCGTGCCAAGCACGGGTATTGATGCCAGCGTGCTGGCGTCCTTTGCCGGTGCAGCGGTCGCGCTAGTTTTCGCCTGTGCCATGACCTATGTGTTTGGTTTACGAGAGTCAGCGCCACAACCCGCTGTGGCTGAACCCGTCGCCGTTCCCGCGCTTGCGACATTAACGCGCCGTGAAAGCGTGGTGAGTCCGATTGCGGGTGACGTATTGCCGCTGGATAAAGTCAAAGATGAAACTTTCGCCAGCGGTTTACTCGGCAAGGGCGCGGCCATTCTGCCGCACGTGGGCCGCGTAGTATCGCCGGTCAATGGCGTAGTTTCCTCCATGTTCCGCACCGGACATGCGATTGGCCTGACGTCAGATCAAGGCGCGGAAGTGCTGATTCATGTTGGACTCGATACCGTCAAACTCGACGGGCAATATTTCCATCCTCAGGTACAAAACGATCAGCCAGTAAAAGTGGGCGATGTGCTATTGGAGTTTGATATCGAGGCGATCAAAAACGCTGGATTCGACCTCACCACACCGGTGCTGGTGAGCAACAGCGATGAATTTATTGATGTATTAACCCTGAATAACAGCGCAGTGAGTGAAGGCTCGCCGCTGCTGGCCGTGCTGAAATAACCAAGGAGCAAGTAAATGACTACACGTTTCCCGGATGCATTTTTATGGGGTGGCGCCGTGGCTGCCAATCAGGTGGAAGGTGCCTGGCAGGAGGGCGGTAAAGGGCTATCGACCTCGGATCTGCAACCCAAAGGTATTTTTGGCGCGCGCGTTGAACGCAGCGGCAATGATTTTGGCATCAAAGACACGGCGATTGATTTCTATCATCGCTTCCCGGAAGACATCAAGCTGTTCGCAGAGATGGGCTTTACCGTTCTGCGTACCTCGATTGCCTGGACGCGTATTTTCCCGCAGGGCGATGAAGCTCAGCCAAACGAGGAGGGGTTGGCCTTTTACGATCGTTTGTTTGATGAGATGGCAAAGTACAACATCACTCCGCTAGTGACGTTGTCACATTACGAAATGCCATACGGTTTGATCAAAAAATACGGCGGCTGGGGCAATCGCATCACTATTGATTGTTTTGAACGCTATGCGCGCGCGGTATTCACTCGCTTCCAGCATAAAGTGAAGCTGTGGCTGACGTTCAATGAAATCAACATGTCATTGCATGCGCCCTTTACTGGCGTTGGATTACCGGAAGAGAGCAATCAACAGGCGATCTATCAGGCGATTCATCATCAGCTGGTGGCGAGCGGCCGCGCCGTACAAGCCTGCCATGAGATTGTTAAGGAAGGTAAGATCGGCAACATGCTGCTGGGTGCGTTGCTCTATCCGCTCAGCTGCCGTCCTGCCGATGTGTTGGAAACGTTGCAGCAGAATCGCGAGTGGTTATTCTTTGGTGATGTGCAGGTGCGCGGTGCTTATCCGGCTTACATGAAACGCTTCTTCGCCGATCGCGGAATCACCGTCAGCATCACGGATGAGGACAAACGCGACCTGCGCAACACTGTGGATTACATCTCCTTCAGTTATTACATGACCGGTTGCGTCACCACCAATGAAGAAGAGAACCAAAAAGCGCAGGGCAATATCTTGTCGATGGTGCCGAATCCGCATCTCGCCAGCTCAGAGTGGGGATGGCAGATTGATCCGGAAGGTCTGCGTATACTGCTTAACATCTTGTACGACCGTTATCAGAAGCCGCTATTTATTGTGGAAAATGGCCTGGGTGCCAAAGATGTGGTTGAGGCCGATGGCAGCATCAATGACGATTACCGCATCCAGTATCTCAATGATCACTTAGTGCAGGTGCGGGAAGCGATTGAAGATGGTGTGGACGTGATGGGCTACACCTGCTGGGGACCGATTGACCTGGTCAGCGCCTCTAAAGCCGAGTTCTCGAAGCGTTACGGTTTCATCCACGTTGATCGCGATGATGCGGGCAACGGCACGCTGGAACGCTCGCGTAAAAAGAGCTTCTTCTGGTATCAGGATGTGATCCGTAGCCACGGCGCGGCATTGAAATAAATCCGCTAACGGGCGCGCTGGCGCCCGTTTTTACGCCTCGTCGGCGTCTTCCTGCAATGCTAAAGTCTCTTTGCGAACTCGCTCAATATGGATGGTGAGAAACATGCGCTCTTCCGCCGAGAGGGCATAGAGATATTTTTGTTGGATATGGCTGTCGATCTTCACCGCGCATTGATATGCAATGGGATATTTGTCGCGCACCACATCATGCAACGACTCATCTTCGCTGCACACGCCGCGTTTTCCCAGCATGCGCTGGGCAAAAAACTTCAAATGGTTAACGAAGCGGTTATAGCTCAGGCTGTCGGTGCGGTAATCCAGCTGCAACCGATACTTCACGATATGCAAAATCTCCTGCATAAATTGCGTCACATGAGAGACATCGGCAAAGTCGCTGCCCAGTTGCGCGTTGACTAAGTGCAGGGCGATAAAGCCTGCTTCATCGTCAGGCAACGCCACACCGAGGCGTTTGTTGATCAGTGCCAGTGCTTCCATGCCAATCGCGAACTCTTTGGGGTAGAGCGTTTTGATCTCCCACTTCAATACATTACGAATCGGAATGCCTTGCTGATGGCGTTCAATCGCGAAATGGCAGTGATCGCACAGCGCAATCGAGAGGCTCTCATGCAGCGGCTGACCCAACTGTTGACGTGCGCTGGCGATGATTAACTCGCTGGTGGTGATGACTTCCAACGGGATATCAGAAAGCAACTCGCTTAGCCTTCCTGTCAGGGTGTCACTCTGCAGTGCGAAGACTTTTTCAATCTGCTGCGCATCCAGCGCATCGCCCACACGCTTTTGAAAAGCCAGCCCGCGACCCATAACGACCTGTTCTTTGCCGTTCTCGCCCAGTACGACCACGACGTTGTTATTGAGGATCTTCGCGATTTTCATTTTTATCAGCCCTGAAAAAGAAAAAACCTGACCCACCGGGAGGGCGGCGTGTCAGGTTTTGCCTGCGTTTGCGCGCAGTAACAATCTGGCGAGATCATAAGCCGCTCTGTGATTCCGACAAGCATACTGACCGTTAAATGTGAGACATGTCATGTTTTATTGCGTAGCGAAGCGATGGAGGAAAAACAGGGCAATGGCCCCTGGGGCCGCGTCTGCACTGATGTTGTGCAAACCGTAAGGTTATTCGTAAAGATATAGTAAAGAAATGATCAGGTTTTCTTAAAGGTTTGCGTTAAGTCGCCGATAGTACCGTAACGTCAAAATAACAGGAGTTACGTACATGGCCGGGATTTCAACTTTAGGTGTGGGTTCAGGACTGGGTTTAAGTACCATTTTGGATAAACTGACCGCCGCTGAAAAACAGTCACTGACACCGATTTCCAAACAGCAGTCTGCCGCCACGGCGAAGCTTTCTGCTTACGGCACACTTAAAACCGCGATTCAGGCTTTTCAGACGGCTAACACCAAATTAAAGGATGCGAGTCTCTATACCGCGACCAGTTCCACTTCCAGTTCGAGTGCATTTAGCGCGGATACCAATGGCAGCGCGCTGGCAGGAAAATACACCATCAGTGTGGATCACCTGGCGCAATCGCAAACGCTGACCAGCTTGCCAAAGGCGGATGTCAAAGCAGCGATGGGTGATGGCAGCGATTCGCGCATCTTGAAATTTGTTACAGCGGACGGCAAAGAGAATAGCATCACGCTGACCAAAGATCAGACCTCGTTGTCGGCGCTACGTGACACCATCAACAAATCCAATGTAGGTATCAGCGCTAGCCTGATTAAGGTATCCAGCACCGAATTTCGTTTGTCATTAACGTCATCAGCCACAGGTACTGATCACGCGGTCAAGTCACTAAGCGTGATCGGCGATGATACGTTGCATGGTTTTATTGGTTTTGATGCGGCTGACACCGCTAACAGCGGCATGACGCAAAGCGTGGAAGCGCAGAATGCCAGCTTAACCGTCAATAATGTACCGATTGAAAGCAGCAGCAATACCATTTCCGATGCGGTGGAAGGCATTACGCTGAAGCTGAATGATAAAACCACCGGTAATCAGACATTGTCGGTGAGTACTGACACCAGCAAGGCGAAAAACGCCATCACCGATTGGGTGAATTCTTACAACTCATTGCAAGACACCATCGGCAATCTGACCAAATACACGGCGGTGGATGCGGGTAAAGATCAAGACAGTAAAAATGGCGCGCTGCTAGGAGATGGCACGCTGCGTAACATTCAGACGCAGCTGAAGAGCATTCTGGCGAACTCCTCAGGGTCTACGGTATATAAAACCTTGAGCCAGGCGGGCATCACCACCGATCCTACAGATGGAAAACTCAAGCTGGATGCCGACAAACTGACCACTGCGCTACAGGTCAGACCGGATGCGGTGCGTGACATGTTTTCCGGTGATGGCAAGAAAACCGGTGTGACCACTGTGCTCGACACGACGTTTACCGCCTATCTGAGCAGTAAAGGCATTTTGCAGGGTGCCACTGACAGCATCAGTAAGAAATTAAATCAGCTGACCGATCAGTACAACACCACCAGTAAACGCATTGATGACAAGATTGCGCGTTACAAAACGCAGTTCACCAATCTGGATAAGATGGTCAGCGTGTTGAACAACACCAGTACTTATCTCACCCAGCAATTCGAGAGCACCAATAGCAGCAAGAAATAACTCTCCCGCCAGATTTTGAGATTCAGGGCACTTGGTCTGTGCCCTGAAGATGACGCAAGTATTTCCAACTCATTTTCGATGGCAAGTGCTCGCTCAATAGATAAGTAACTGCTAATGTGTGTGGGTCCCTATCCTATTTGCGGAGTGATCCCATGCGCTACCACGATACCGAATCTTCTCAGCAACCTTCTGCTGCGCCACTTAACCCATCGCTGATGGAACATCTGATCAACGCACGCAAGATTTTCATTACCGGCACCGTGGATGAAAAAATGGCCAAAGAGGTGGTTCAGCATCTGCACATCCTCGCCGCCATCAGCGATCGACCGATCACGATCTTCATCAACTCTCCCGGTGGTCATGCTGAATCGGGCGATATGATTTTTGATGCCATACGCTTTATCACTCCCGAAGTGATCATGATTGGTTCTGGTTGTGTGGCCAGCGCAGGTGCGTTGATTTATGTCGCCGCCAACAAAGCAAATCGCTATGCGTTGCCCAACACCCGCTTCCTTCTGCATCAGCCTTCCGGCGGCATGCAAGGCCCCGCCAGCAATATGCAGATTTACAGCAATGAAATCGTGCGCATGAAAAATCGCCTTAATCATATTTTCGCGGATGCCACCGGGCAGGCGATTGAGAGGATTGAGCAAGATACTCAGCGTGATTTCTGGTTGAGTGCGGAGCAGGCGGTGGAATACGGTTTGGTGTCGAAAGTGATCGTCACCGAGCAAGAGATCGCCGCGCATTATCTTGCCGCTTAAATAAGCCAGTGCTAATGTCATCAACATGATTGAAAATGCGATATTCAAAGCACTGGCGGATCCGACCCGCCGTGCCATATTTGAAAAGCTGTCGGTGGGGCGCATGAATGCCACGGCGTTGCGCGACGGGATGGAGATCAGCCAATCGGCGATGTCTCAACATCTCGCGGTGTTACGGGGTGCGGGGCTGGTGCGTGAAGAGCGGCAAGGGCGCTTTGTGAACTATGAAGTTGACCCGGTGGGCATGACGTTTCTGGTCAACTGGCTAGCCAAATATCGCGCGTTTTGGCCGACACGCATTGATGCCCTGAAAAGTTTGCTGAAGGATATGGACCAATGAGTGAAGCCGAAAAATCCAACGAACTGGTACAAGAGTATCAACTGGATGCGACAACGGAGAAAGTGTGGCGCGCTATCAGTATTGCGGAGTACCGGGAAGCCTGGCTACCCAACGCCGTATTAGCGGAGGCTGAACCTGTTGACTGCGAACCTGGAAAATCGATCCGTTACCGGTTACGTGATGACGCACCACCTTACCTGAAGAGTGACGTGACGTTTCTAATCGCGCCCGATGACGCGGGTGGCACCCGATTGACTATCGTCCATCGCCTTGCTGATCTGCACTTGCAGGCCGCAAATGATGAAAATGGTCCATTGATGCTGGCGGCATAGCCTCGGGCTAATTTTTTTAGCGCGCCTTATTCCCAAAACGTACATTTCTGGCGGCCCGAAGGCCGCCAGCTTTACACTGGTTGATCAGCCTTATTCGCATCACGAGATCCTGCCGCGTCCGCACAAACTAACGCCAGTAGCACCATCACCAGCACCGGCAGCATCGCCATGCGCAGACCCGCGTGCTCGCCAATAAAGCCCAATCCCGGCGGCCCCACTAAAAACGCCAGATAGCCGAGCGTAGCTGCGATGGTTACGCGAATCGCGCTGTTTTTGCCATCGCCAGCTGCCGACACGGTCAACGGGAAACCCAGCGAAGCGCCAATCCCCCAGAACAACACTGCCGCCGCCGCCAGCCACTGGTTGTTGGAGAAAATCACCATCGCCAGACCCAATGCGGCTGAGAATGCGCTGGCGCGTAATACCAGCACACGGCCCAGGCGATCCACCACATATCCGCCAAGGAAACGTCCCACGGTCATGCCCGCAGTGAAACCCGCGTACACCAGCGTGCTTTGCGTGTGATTAAGATTATGACCATCGATCATCAGTAACGGTAGCCAGTCATTGGCAGAGCCTTCTGCCAGCGCCATCGCCAAAATCACCACCCCAAGGATCAGCAGTTGGCGATCGCGCAGCTCGCGTCCGACCTGAGCGAGGAAGCCGCCGCTGTGCGCCTGTTCATGTCGTTCGCTGTCGCTGGTGGCGGGTAAATGACGCAGGGCTGCGGAGACAATCAGCAGGTTCACCAGCACCACGAAGGCAAAGTGCCAGGTGATGCTGACATCCGCGGCTGTCATAGCAAGACCCGACAGAGCACCAATCAGCGTGCCAAAGCTAAAGAAGCCGTGAATGTTGGTCATGATCGATTTGCCAATCAGACGCTCAAACGCTGCGCCTTCAACGTTTATCACGACATCGATTAACGCTGTCCCTCCGCCCAGTAACACCAGGCTGGCGAAGACACCGTACGCGCTGTGCAGTAGAAGGGCAGCTAACATGACTGCGACGCCACTCAACAGCAGCACAAAGCCATAACGCATGACACGGCTAGTGCCAAAGTGGGTGATGAGTTTGCCTGCCAGCAGAACGCATAACATTGAGCCACAGGAAAAGCCGAACAGGATCATGCCCATCATTTCCGTGGAAGCATGCAGAATATCGCGCATGTAAGGTGTACGACTCACCCACGAAGCCCAGGTGAAACCCGGCAAAAACATCAGGCCGTAGATCGCCCATTTACCGCGTAGCTGTTGCTGTAAATCCATATTCATCCCCATCCATAAATTAGCGGAAAGGGTAACAGAAAGGCTCCCCGCGTGCGCGACGCGGGGAGAAACAGTGATTAAAAACTCTGCCAGTCGGCGTCATTAACCACCGCTAAACGCTGCGGCTTGGGTAGCGATGGCGTACGGATGATGGTTTGTGGAACGTCAATGACATCGCTGACATGGAATTTACCGACCAACTGATTCAGGTTACCCGCCTGCTCTTGCAGCGATTGCGAAGCGGCCGCGGCTTGTTCCACTAAGGCGGCGTTCTGCTGGGTAACATCATCCATCTGATTAACCGCTTGCTGCACCTGAACGATGCCCTGGCTCTGCTCCACGGCAGCCGCAGCGATCTCACTCACCAACTGACTCACCTGGTGAATGGCATCATTCATCACGTCCATATTGCGGCCCACATCACTGGCTTGCGTGGCACCCGATTCGGTTAAACGATGAGATTCCTCAATCAGCACTTTGATCTCGCGTGCTGCGTTGCTTGAGCGCTGAGACAGGCTGCGCACTTCACCGGCAACCACCGCAAAGCCTTTGCCGTGTTCACCGGCGCGCGCTGCTTCAACCGCCGCGTTCAAGGCCAGAATGTTGGTCTGGAAAGCGATACCTTCTATGATCGAGACAATCTCAGTCACTTTGCGCGAGCTGCCACGAATCTCGTCCATGGTCGACAGCATGGTGGTGAGCGAGGTTCCATTTTTCTCTGACAGCGCGCTGGCATTGGCTGCCAGCTGGCTCGCCTGCCGGGTGTTGTCCGCCGTTTGGCGCACCGTCTCACTGAGTTCCGTCATGCTGGCAGCCGTTTGCTCCAGCGATGCCGCTTGCTGTTCGGTGCGTGAAGAGAGATCTTCATTGCCCGCTGAAATCTGCACTGAAGCGCTGCTCACGGACTGAGACGCTTTACGCACTGAAGAGAGGGCTTCAGAGACGCGCTGCATCAAAATATTGAAGGAGTGTGCCATATTGCCCACTTCATCTCGCCGGCTTTCATCGGCGCTTAAAGTCAGATCGAGGTTCTCGCTGGCCGCCAGCATGACCTTACCTACCGCGCCCAAACTGCGGCGAATACGCATCACGGTAAACAGCGAGAACAGACCGAAGATCACCACTGTCGCCGCAACACCTGCAACGGTGGCCCAAAAGACAAAATGGAAGGTGCTTTGATTGGTGGCGCGCAATGCGTCGCCCGCAGTAATGTTGAGTGCCTGTTGAGTTTGATAATCAGCGATCATCTGACGAATGGCGGCACCCACACCACTATCTCCTTCCAGCAAACTCAGGCTCACTTCATTCTGGTGATCACGTGACGCTGTAAGAAATGCAGGTAACTGCGATGCAACGCGCTGGATGTTATCAAAAGCGACGTTAGTCAGGCGTTTGTCTTCCTCATTCGAAATATCGTTTGCCATGTAGTAATCGGTCAGCGCTTTCAGTCCATTGATTTGCTCATCGATCTGTTTTTCTACGGCAGGCATGTTGCTGTCGTGAATCTGGCTCTGGTGTTTGTACAGCGTAATGGCCAGCTGGTTACTTTGATCGATCAGTTTGCCGATGTCCTTAATCGAAGGAATGGCGTTAGTTTGCACAAATTCAAAACGGTCCTGAAATCCTGACAGTAGCGAGAGCGCAAGAATCGCCTGCAGGATGATGGCGCCAAACAACATGGAAAGGGTCAGCAAGAGACGCTGGGAGATGTTCATCGAATTATCCTTAATCTAAAAGCACCCCTGGTTCAGGAAAATCAGGGAATAGGGCAGATTAATAACCATCGGCAGAATGCGAGATTTAGTTAATTATTTTTTATTGCACGGTGATGGAGATCAAATCATACGTAGCGAAGGCGCAACATTTTAGCCATTCTCACGATCTTAAATAGATCCAGTGAAATATGTTGTGCGACAGATTCAGAAATCCTAACAAGCCGATATTGTCGCGAGGTCGTAATCGTTATTATAATAATCATTACGGGTAGAGGTTAAGGGCTAAGGAATGGCGATTTATGTACATAAACGTTTTGATCGGAATTTCAAAAAGGCCAGTCTTCATGATGCTGACCTTTGCCATGCTGCTGCGGAAGTCAAAAGGGGCGAGTTTGAAGCTGACCTGGGGGGAGGCGTGATTAAAAAGCGTATAGCACTGAGTAAGGGGAAAAGTGGTGGTGCCCGGTCGGTGATTTTCTTCAAAAGAGGAAACACACTATTTTTTTATGATGGCTGGACTAAAGGCGAGTTGCATAAGAAAAATGCCAAAGAGATCGAGGATGACGTGTTGGCAACGTATAAAATCCTTGCGAAAGGCTACTTACAAGCGAGTGCGGCAGACCTGCTACAGCTTAAAAATCGTGGGACATTCAGAGAGGTAAACTGCGATGAAAACTACACCAGCAACATTGGATGAGATGATTGAAGATGCGGAAGAGTTGCGAGGATTAGGCCTACTTTCTGATGAAGATGTCTCTCAGATTGCCACGCGAATCTCTGCAAGTGAGTATCGCAAGCGTGTTGCAGCTGTACATGATATGACCGGTCTGGAAATTAAACTCATGCGTAAACAGTATGGCCTGAGTCAGGCATTACTGGCTTATACCTTAGGTATGACAGTGGATAGCGTTTCAAAGTGGGAGCGAGGAGAAATCAAGCCGAGTGGCCCGGCACTGCGTATCTTAAATACACTGGCTGCTAAAGGCCCTGATGCATTTGTTGTTTAAAGGGGAAACTGGACTCCAGTTTCCCCTTTAAAATTATGGCCTTCTAAACAGCGCCATGCTGCGGCCTTCCAGTTCAAAATCCTTCTCTTTGGTAATCACCAGCCCTTTTTTAGCGGTATCGGAGGTGGTGAGTTCCAGCACCCAGCCGCCTTCGCCAAATTGTGGGATGCGGAAGGGCACGTTGCCTTCAAACGGATTGAACAGCATCAACACATCGTGCCAGATGCCTTCTTCGGTTTGCAGATCCGGACGGCCAATGTAGACGCCAAGCGTGCTGCCCTCATCCCATTGGTCTTCCTGCTGGAAGCCGCCGCCAGCGTTAAACCATTTTATGTCCATACCGTCGCGCCAGTTTTCACGGCGCAGCAACGGCTGTTTCGCCCTTAACGCCAGTAAATGACGGGTGAATTCGCGTAAGGCATCCGCGGACTCCGGCAAGTTTTCCCAATGCAGCCAGGAGATTTCACTGTCCTGACAATAACCGTTGTTGTTGCCCATCTGACTGCGGCCAAACTCGTCACCCGCCAGCAGCATCGGCGTGCCGTGTGAGAACAGCAGCGTCGCGAGGAAGTTTCGCTTTTGCCGCTCACGCACCGCGTTGATGCCTTCGTCATCGGTCGGGCCTTCCGCGCCGTAATTGTACGAACGATTATCGTTATGACCGTCATTGTTATCTTCACCGTTCGCGTCGTTATGTTTCTCGTTGTAAGACACCAAATCGTTGAGCGTGAAGCCATCGTGTGCGGTAAGGAAGTTGATGCTGGCCCAGGGCCGACGGCCGCGTTGATCGTAGAGATCGCCTGAGCCGAGCAGACGTGCAGCAAAGTCGGTAGAGACGTTGTCGCCTTTCCAGTACTCACGCACCGTGTCGCGATATTTATCGTTCCATTCAGCCCAGCCTGGCGGGAAGCCTCCGACCTGATAGCCGCCGGGGCCAATATCCCAGGGTTCGCCAATCAGTTTTAATTTCGACAGCACTGGGTCTTGCGTCATGGCATCAAAGAAACCGCCACGCTGGTCGAAACCTTCTGGTTCGCGCCCGAGAATAGTGCCCAAATCGAAGCGAAAACCGTCGATATGCATCGATTCCGCCCAGTAGCGCAGTGAATCCATCACCATCTGCAACACGCGTGGATGCGAGGTGTTCACGGTGTTGCCAGTACCGGTATCGTTGATGTAGTAGCGATGCTGATCCGGCAAGGTGCGGTAATAGGAGAAGTTATCGATGCCTTTGAACGACAGCGTCGGACCCAGTTCATTACCTTCCGCCGTATGGTTGTAAACCACATCGAGGATTACTTCGATACCGGCGTCGTGGAAGGCACGGACCATATCGCGAAAGCCCTGAATGCCACGCGGGCCAAAGTAGCGTGAGGCCGGGGCAAAAAACGCCAGTGAGTTATAGCCCCAGAAGTTTTTCAGCCCTTTATCAAGCAAATGCTGATCGTCCGGGAACCAGTGCACCGGTAGCAACTCAACCGACGTGACACCGAGGCTTTTAATGTACTCGACGGTGGCTTTGTTGCTCATGCCATCGTAAGTGCCGCGCATTTCAGGGGGCACTGCCGGGTTCAACTGGCTGAAGCCCTTAACGTGTGTCTCATAGATAACGGTCTGTGACCACGGGATAACGGGACGGTTACGGTCCTGCCAGTCAAATTCGTTGGGATCGATCACCCGGCATTTTGGCGTAAAGGGCGCGCTGTCACGTTCATCGAAAGTCAGGTCTTTATCTTCATGCAGCAGGTCATAAGCAAAATGCGCATCGTTCCACTGGATGTCGCCGCGCAGCTCACGAGCATAGGGGTCGAGCAGCAGTTTGTTGGCGTTGAATCGATGGCCGTTTTCCGGTTCAAACGGACCATGCACCCGGTAGCCGTAAAGTGCACCGGGCTGCAGGCCGGGAATGAAGCCATGCCAGACTTCATGGGTATTTTCCGGCAGATCAAAACGCGCGATTTCGTGCTGACCGCTCTCGTCGTAAAGACACAATTCCACACGCTCGGCGAACGCTGAAAACAGGGCAAAATTGACGCCCTCGCCATCATAATTTGCGCCAAGCGTTTGACCCGAACCCGCGATAATTTCTAAAGGCTTTGCGTTAGACATTCATTCCTCTCCATCCGATGAACAGAAATACAGGCTTGTTATTAACTGGCAATCAGCACCAGTGGCGCGTAAGGCGGTAAGTTATCTAAAGAAAGTTGTTCGTTAAGCGTTAAGGTTGCACCACTTAACAGATTGCGATAGTGCCGGTGGGCCAGCGACTCAGGTAAGGGAATGGACGTTTCAGCCCAGGAAGTGCCCTCCAGCATTAAACGAGGCGCCACAACGATGAGGCTGTTTTCACTGTCCTGTCGCGCATAGGCAATCAGGTGCTCTGGATGCGCGCCTGTGGCGTACAACGGTTGATAATCGCCGAAACGGAATAGCTGCGGCTTATCCAGGCGCAGGTGTAATAAGCATGCGATGACCTGCTGTTTGAGTTTGCCACTGCGCCAGTCAGAGGGCTGAGTGAAATCAGGACGGCTGCGATCAACAAGTTGCGCCTCCAGCACGGCGTAATCGGGCTCACGGCGGTTATCGGGATCGACGAGGCTGAAGTCAAGCGCTTCACTACCCTGATAAATATCCGGGACGCCTGGTGCGGTGAGCTTAATCACGGTCTGTGACAGGCTGTTAACCAGGCCGGTATCAACGAAAGGTTGAATGGCTGTGACAAAGTCCGTCAGGAATGCTGGATTTTCTGCGGAAAGCAGATGTTTTGCATATTCCAGCACCGCCTGTTCGTAGGCTTCATCGCCATCCGCCCAGTCAGTACGAAGCTTGGCTTCACGCAGCGCTTTCTCCACAAACGGTAAAAAACGTGCCTCAAGGGTACGCAACCCGTCGTGGTCATCTGGTCGTAAGGTCGTGGGCCACGCACCGGCCAGCGCCTGATACAGCATCCATTCTACCGCCGGTTCGGGGGCCGGGCCTTCGTTCAGGGTGAGCACTTTGGATTGATTCAGCTCCCGCCAGCGCGTGACGTTCTCTGCCCAGAGTGCGGGTGCTTCGCTCAGTGAATAGAGTCGGGCACGGGCATCTTCCCCACGTTTGGTATCGTGGGTCGACGTCGTCGAAAGTGCGTCGGGTTGATGATGCAACCGGGTTTGCATCTGCTGGTGGAAGTGTTCCACAGAGAAGGGATGCGGCAGCGGTTCCGCGCCGACTTCGTTGATGGCAAGGATGGCGTGATTACGAAAGAACAGTGTGTCCTCAACGGATTTTGCCATCAACGGGCCGGTGAGCTGCTGGAAGCGCGTGCGGAAATCAGCGGCATCCGGTTCACTTTGTTCCGAGACCGCACCGAGTAATATGGCCTGCAGGAAACTGAGTGCAGCGGGAAACGCACTGAACTTCACCGCTTCCAATACCTGTTGCAGAAGTGCCTCACCCGCCAATGGCATGCCCGCCGGGCGACCATAGGTGCGGTAAACCGGGAAGGCGATCAGCATCTCGCGCAGGGCGACATGCAACTCAGCTTCGCCAAAATTGCGCTGTTCTAAATGTGCCACCCCGGTCGCTATCGCCAGCAGACGTGAAAATTCACCGGCGAAGTTACGGTCAACCATCAATTCACGGGCGGCGCGCAGACCAGCACTGACATCATTCCGCTCTTCGGTGACGGCTTCATAGGCCAGATGCAACGCATCAATCTGGGTATCGTCGATCAACGCATGTGAAAGCGCGGCGATAAACTCATAGCCGGTGGTGCCGGAGATCGGCCATTCAGGCGGGATCTGCTCCTCTTCCGCCAGAATCTTCTCCACCGTGATATAGCAATCCTCACCTGCGGCTCTGCGCAAACGCTGAAGATAACCCTGCGGATCGGCCAGACCATCAATGTGATCAACGCGTAAACCACTGACTGCACCGCTGTGCACCAGATCCAGAATCAACGCGTGCGAGGCGTTAAATACCGCTTCATCTTCAACACGCACGCCAACCAGACCGGTGATTTCAAAGAAGCGTCGGTAGGAAAGGTCTTTACGCGCATCGCGCCAGTTGATCAACTGCCAGGGCTGCTGTTGATGCAATTCGGCAATCGCTGCGCGATCGTTAATGGCCAGCACCTCATCGGCACGACCTTGCCAACTGGCCGGCGTTAGCGGATAGAAGCTGTCGTAGTAAGCCAGCGCCGGATGGCCAGTTTGCGGATGGGGCTTAATGCTCAATTCGTCGTTTTGCAGCACGCGTTCAAAATCATCGCCGAGGAATGGCAACGTCAGGCGACGCGACCAATCAATATCGAAATAGCGCGCATACTGACTGTTTTCGCCATGCTCAATCACATCGCGCCACCAGGCATTTTCCAGTGATGCCGCCATATGGTTTGGCACGATATCCAGAATTAAACCGAGGCTGGCCTGCTGTAATGCCGCCGACAGTCGGTTAAAACCGTCACGTCCGCCCAGCGCAGGATCGATTTCATTGGCATCAGTGACATCGTAGCCGTGCGTGGAGTCCGTGGTGGCAGTGAAGATAGGTGAGGCGTAAAGATGGCTGATACCGAGCCGCTGTAAATAAGGCAGCAAAGCGATGGCGCGATCGAAGGTCATACCGTTGCGGAATTGAAGACGGTAGGTCGCTGAAGGAATCGTCATGCTTTTTCTCCCTGTGCCAGACGTACCACTATGGCATGTTGCGGCAACACATCGTTCTCCTGCGGCCAGGCAAAAAGGGTTTTGCCTGCCATGGTGGGTAAGGGTTGGGCCTGCTTACTGATATTCAGCGCCAATGAGAGTTCGCCCTGCGGGAACTGCCAACTCACCGCGATAAAACCTTTGGCCGTTTTCAGCACTTTGCCACTGTGACCGCCCGCCGTGGCGAGCAGCGGCACAATGTGGCGCTGACGCAATGCCAACAATTGCTGAGTGAACGCCAGCCAGGCTTTGCCTTTCTCACTTTCCAGTTTGCTCCAGTCGAGTTTCGAGCGGTTAAACGTCTCTTCCGCATTGGGATCGGGCACACTGTCGTCGTGGCCCGCATGGCCGGTAAACTCGCGGGCGCGTCCTTCACGTACCGCTTTAGCCAAATCACCATGAAAATCGGTGAAGAACAGGAACGGGTTGGTTTCGCCATACTCCTCGCCCATAAACAGCAGCGGGATATGCGGTGACAGTAACAGCGTGGCCAGCAGCACTTTGGTGCGGTCGGTGCCTGCCAGCGTGATTAAGCGGTCACCCTGCGCACGATTGCCGACCTGATCGTGGTTCTGGATAAAATCAACAAAGGCAATCGGAGGCTGTGCCGCACTGGGCACGCCGCGCCGTTGACCACTCTGAGGCGAGATTTCCCCCTGATAGGCAAAACCTTCAGTCAGAATGCGTGCAATCAGCTTTTCAGGAACTTCAGCGAAATCCTGGTAGTAGGCATGGGTTTCACCAGTGGCAAACACATGTATGGCGTTGTGGAAATCGTCATTCCATTCGCCGGTAAACAGCGGCGCATGGCCCTGTTTGTCACGCGGGTGCAGGAAGGTGACATTGCGCGAATCTTCCGTGGTGAGATGGATAGGGCGATCCGTGATCTCACGGCGGATGCGTTCAGCAATTTCAATCAACGCATGTTTGCTGGAGGTATCTTCGATCTGATCGATGGCATCAAAGCGCAAGCCATCAAGATGGTACTCCTGCAACCAGTAGAGTGGCGCTTCCACGATGTAACGACGTGCGGCATCAACATCATATGCGATGCCCGCGCCCCAGGGTGTCATGCGCTCTTTGTGGAAGAAATCAGGGGCCAGCAGCGGCAGATAGTTACCTTCCGGACCAAAGTGATTGAGCACAATATCGAGCACCACCGACAGGCCGTGTCCATGTGCAGCATCCACAAAGGCTTTGAAATCATCCGGCGCGCCGTAAGCAGAATGCGGCGCATACAACAGCACGCCATCGTAACCCCAACCGCGATTGCCCCCAAACTGCGACACCGGCAACACCTCAATCATGGTAATGCCAAGTGCTTTTAAATAGGGCAAGCGGGTAATCGCGGCCTGGAAAGTGCCTTCGGAGGTAAAGGTACCGATATGCAGTTCGTACACCACGGTTTCTTGCCAGGCGTGTCCATGCCAATCCGTGTGCTGCCATGCATAATGACGAGGATCGACTACCACGGAAGGGCCATTGACCCCGGATTGTTGCGCGCGAGCGGCGGGATCGGGCACCACCGTGCCATCCGCCAGTACAAAGTTGTAAGTCGCACCAGGTTGTATGCCGCCCAGTTGCCGTTGATACCAGCCATCGTCCGAGGCTGACATAAGATGATCGCCATCGGCGAGACGCAAGGTAATCTGTTGCTGACCCGGTGCCCACAAGCGGAATAGCACGCTGCCATCCGCCTGAATCTCAGCTCCCCAGGATTTCTTAAATGATCTGAATTCCATTCAATTGCCTCGTTTAACCCTCGCAAGGGCAATGGACGACATCAAGCGGTACACGTTCCGTTTAAAGATGCTGGCTGAGTACGATATACAGTGGGACGACACGAAAAGACTGAGAACAGATCATAGTCGATATTTTGCGCTTTTCTGGCGCGAACAGATGGGTTTAGGAAATTATCGACGCCTTACGCTTCGCTAATCAGGGAGGTGAATAGAAGAAAGGCGACCTGATGGTCGCCCCGAAGATTATGCTGGTTTGTGTTGCTGGACCTTGCGGCCGCGTTGCTTACGTAATTTATCAATCAGCTTATGCGCCTCCGCTTTGGTGGCGACAGCAGGTGAAGAGCCTTTCAGCGGTTTACGCGCGGTTTCACTCAACGTTAGCACGGTAATCAAGCCGACAATCCCGGCGCCCATCATGTAATAAGCGGGCATCATCGCATTGTGCGTGGTATCCACCAGCCATGCAGTGATTAACGGCGTAGTGCCGCCAAACAGTGACACGGAGAGGTTAAAGCCAATCGCTAATGCACTGTAGCGAATATCGGTGACAAACAGGGCCGGTAATGTGGCGGGCATGGTGCCGCTAAAGCAGGTATGCAATAAACCTAATATCGCCAGACCGGCAAATACCAACATCATATTGCCAGAACCAATCAGCATATAGCTGGGAATAGCCAGCAATATTAAGCCCAGAGCCCCTAAGCCAATGACCGGCTTACGGCCCATACGGTCGGTTAAATGTCCCCACATCAACGTCAATGGCATCATAATAAACATAATAACCATCACTAACATGAGCCCGGATAATTCACTCATACCCAATACGCCGGTTAAATAGCTAGGCATATAAGCAGTCAACATATAATTGGATACGTTAAATAACAGCACCAGGCCAATACATTTCAACAGCGGTTTACTCTGTACACGCAGCATCTGCAGCAAGGTCAGTTGAGGCTTATTGTGCTCAAGCTCTTCGCGCTTGTCCATGTGCTCTTTAAATGCCGGCGTCTCTTCCAGTTTCAGGCGAATATAGAGACCAAATAATCCCAGAGGTGCGGCCAGGAAAAAGGGAATACGCCAGCCCCAATCCATCATGGCTTGATGCGGTAATAGTGCAATCATGCCGGTGACCAGACTGGCACCGAGCAGATAACCCGCCAGTGTGCCGAATTCCAGGAAGCTGCCCATAAAGCCACGGCGCTTATCGGTGGAGTATTCCGCGATAAAGGTCGCTGCGCCACCGTATTCGCCGCCGGTGGAGAAACCCTGCACCAGACGTGCCACCAGCAACAGGATCGGGGCGGCAATGCCAATACTGGCATAACTGGGAATCAGGCCGATGCAGAAGGTGCCAATCGACATCATGATCATGGTGAAGGCGAGCACTTTCTGCCGCCCAAAGCGATCACCTAACGGCCCAAATACCATTCCCCCGATTGGGCGAACTAAAAACGCAGCGGCAAAGGTGCCAAAAGAGGCGATTAACTGCGCAGTGTTACTGGCACCAGGAAAAAAGACCTGGCCGATAATCACGGCGAGATAGCTATATACGCCAAAATCAAACCATTCCATGGTGTTGCCTAACGCAGCAGCACTCACAGCGCGTTTTAATAATTTTTTATCGATGACCGTAATATCATCAACGGTTAAGTCAGATTGTTTAGAAATCGTTCCGGCGCTCATAAACCTCCATGAGTAAAATTAGAGCGATCTTATAGCTTTCGCAGCCGAACAATTCACCTATGGAAATGAAAGCTATAAGAGGCTGAAAGGCGGACACCTTAGGTAAACTCTTTAAGATGTGCAAGTTTGTGACATATTTCCTTGCATTAAAGCGTAGCGATGAAGGTATATTCTGTCAAAGTGCCCTCAAGGTGAAATAATTGATTGTGTCGTGGTGGAGGGGGTGGGTTTTATTCAGCACTATATTATGCGGTGACACTATGCTAATGAGTTAATTATGCTACATTCATTCACGCTGCATAAGATTCAGCGGCACAAGGCGGGTGAAGGAAAATCATTTGAACAGCGCATTCACGATGGAGGTAAATACTGACCCTGTAACGAAAGCATGATGAGTAATATTGTCTTGATTTTGGACATCCGCTAACCGCTTTAACGCCGCTTCTGGCGTCGCTGCTTCGACCTCTTCATCTAACTTTTTATAGCCTTGTGAAATGAGTAAGACAGCGCTTTCAACATCAGAGCGTTCCAGTGTCGCAACGATTTGTTCTTTGCGATAAAAAATGAATTCTGGCATAGCACTTTCCCGGTTCAACCTGCGTGGCCCCTATTATAGTGCCGAATAGACATAAAATGTATCCGTGCACGCCGCCTGGCTAAGCCATCACTCATTTTACAGAAACATTGTCATCGCGTTTAATCACATCCAATCTTTAATTAGCTTCTCATAAAGATTTTCAGCGTCAGCCAACCGACTCAGCAGACAATATTCATCGGTTTGATGTGCCATCGTGGGTTCACCTGGACCGAGAATCATACACGGCGGATTGCCGAGTGCGGGCAGCAATAGCGACGCATCCGTAAAGTAAGGCACGACTTTGGCATCAAGTGGCCGATCAAACAGCGGTTGGCAATGGCGGTAAACGGATTGTACCCATTGGTTTTCTTCAGAACTCAACACCGCCGGCAGATCGACCAGGGTGGTGATCGTGACAGCCTCACCCAAGAGAGAAGCCAACTGCTGTCGTACTGTAGCGTGTTGCAAATTCGGTGCACTGCGAATGTCGACATCAAAAGCGGTGCGATCCGGAACGGAATTGATATTGAGCCCGCCCTCAATACGCCCAACATTCAACGTAGGCTGCTTCATTAATGGATGCGGTGCGCCGGGAGAAAAGTGGCGAATTTTCCCCAGCGCATCTGCGGCCAGATAAATGGCATTGATACCCAGTTCTGGCATTGCGCCGTGTGCCGTTTTACCGTGAGTTTCACAGCGCAGCCACAGTGCACCTTTATGGCCAATGACCGGATAGTTAGCCGTGGGCTCCCCAACAATCAATGCGCCGATTTCAGGCAAGTTGCCCGCTTCTATCAATGCCCGCGCACCATCACAGCCGGTTTCTTCCCCACCCGTAATCATCAACACCACGCCGCGGCCCGCTTGAATCGCCGCTTTGTGCTGCACGCAGGCGATGGCGAAAGCGGCTACCGCTGCTTTCATATCGCTGGCGCCACGGCCATACAGGCGATCGCCGTCGATATCGCGACCAAAAGGGTCGAATTGCCATGGCTGATTGCCCAGCGGGACGGTGTCGAGATGACCGGTAAACGCGAGCGGTTTTCCTGCGGAGGTTCCCGCTATACTGGCAATCAGGTTGAGCCGGTCCGAACCAAATTGCGTGAGCGCGATGTCAAAACCTTGCTCCGCGAGCCAGTCTGCCAGGAAATGCATGCAGTCGGCTTCATTGCCAGGCGGATTGATGGTGTTAAAGCCCAGCAGTTGCTGGGCGAGTTCAAGCGACTTTGGTGGCATATCAAGGGCGCTCCGTCAGCCAATCGAGGCAGTTCAGCCACAGTTGGCGATACCCTTTCCATTGGGAAAACGCTTCTGGTAACCAATGGGCGGACATATCGCTGGTCCAAACCAGAGAACGGCCATTTTGATACTCTCGGACTGCCAGCAAAGGATGAGCCGTACCCGCAACGGTGGCGATCAGTGTGCCTTCAGGCTGCATCTCCACCTCGTTATATCCCAGCAACCAGGGCCAATCGCCTGGAATATCCGCCAGCACTTTGTGTGACGTTGTCACCTCGGCGTAGCTGCCCTCCGGCGTTTCAATACGGTCATCCCAGGCGAGGCAGCGCACCGGCAGCACTTTTTCCACCAGCGTATTACGGTAACGAGCACCGCCATTGATGCCCTGGAAACTGTAATAGCCGCCAATCATCATCAGAGCCCCACCTGCTGCTACATAATCGTGGATTAGCTTAAGACGATTGGGCGTACGACGGCTTTTCAGCCACGTATCCGGATGCAAAAGCAAAGTATTGGCGCCAATATCAGAGAGGATGATCGCATCCCACTGCTGTAAGGCTTCAAGCTCCAGAGGAAACTCAGTGGCCGCCGCGTGGGCAGGCATATGTGTAATGGCATAATCGCTATCTTGTAATGCCGCCATAAAATCGACGGCGCCGCTATGCCAGGTGGCGGTGGCGAACTGATCAAAGCCTTTCACATGGGTCGAGGTACTGGTCCAGGATTCTCCAACCAGCAAAACGTTCTTCTGCATAACGCGTCTCCGTTTATCCGCCAAATACTCGCTGCGGATTACCAATCATTAAGGTTTCAAGTTGTTCACCGCTAACGCCATGACGTTTCAGGCGCGGGACGAAATGTTTGAGAATGTAGCCATAACCGTGGCCACCGTAACGCGTCAGCATGGTTTTCAGGAACACATCCTGCGACATCAAAATCTGCTGGATATAGCCGTCCTCTATCAGTTCGCAGATGGCGCGTGCGTTCTCTTCATCGGATGGCGATTGGGCAGATTCGTCGGCGTAGTAATAACTCATGCCAATCATGTCGTACTCCAGAAAAACGCCGCGTTTAGCCAGTTCTCGCTGGTAGGGTTTGTCCGCAAAGCTGGGGTTCATATGGCACAGCACGGTATGACGCAAATCAGCCCCTTCCTGCTCAAGAATATCCAGCACCTTATGACCGAGCCGCTCCCAGCCAGGTAAGTGCACCTGGATGGGGACGCCGGTTGCTGCGCTGGCGCGACCGGCAGCACGCAGTGACTTCTCTTCATCGGGGGTGAAGCGACTGGAAATACCGATTTCGCCGATCAAACCGGCAATGACGTCAGGTTTTTCATCTGCTCCACCGAGGTCATAGATGAGCTTGTCAGTCAGCTGCTCAACGCTGATGCTTTTGACCCATTCGGGATGTGAAGGCTCCAGATAAAGTCCAGTGCCCATCACGATGTTTAAACCCGTTAAGCGCGCAATTCGCTGTAATCCTTTGGGATCACGTCCAATACCGATATTGGTAGGATCCACCACCGTTTCACCGCCCAGTGCGCGGTACTTCATTAATTCTTCGATGGCGGTGTCAGTATCGAACAACTGGCAATTATCGCGGCTCATCAACGGATTCATCGACAGTTCGCCGAGGTTCTCCATCTTCACTGGCATTTCGGCAATGTGACGATCGCTGCAACAGCAGGGAGGCACCCATTTGCCAGAAGCATCCAGCAATATGTGCTCATGCATTAAGGTGACGCCCATTTTTGCCACTGGCATCGGACCGAGCACCGTCATCACCTGGCCGCTGCGTATGCCCACAGGAAGGGGATCTGCATGACGAAAAATTGATCCTTTCATTGGCTATCCTTTTGCGGGTGAACGAGCAGGGTTGAGGATGCGAGTATTGAGCCAAATCGCCAGTAAGATGATGGTGCCGGTCGCGATCTGCGTATAAAACGGCGAGATATGCGACAAGATCAGCCCATTCTGGATAATGGCAATCGACAATGCGCCCAACAGCGTGCCAATGATAGTGCCAAATCCGCCAAATAAACTGGTGCTGCCAAGGACTACCGCCGCAATCACCTGCAGTTCAAATCCCTCACCCTGATTGGACGATCCGCTGCCGAGACGCGCCGTGATAATCATGCCTGCCAGCGCGGCCGCCATACCGCTGAGGATATACACCTTCATGGTTACCGCTTTGGTATTAATGCCGCTACGGCGCGCGCCTTCTGCGTTGGCTCCGATGGCCGTAACATAGCGACCAAAACGCATGTGATTCAGCAAGACGTGCCCGGCCAACAGAATCACAATGCCGATTAGCGCAGGCATGGGAATGCCCAGCACCCAGGCGCGGCCCATAAAGGTGAACAGGCTGTCGGCGGGAACCGGAATCGAATACCCCTGGGTAACCAGCAGCGCAATACCGCGCACCACGGCCAGCGTGGCTAGTGTGACAATAAAAGCGGGTATCCCTTCAAACGCGATAAAGAAGCCGTTGATGGCTCCGACCAAACCGCCCAATAGCAGTCCACCGATCAACACCACAGGCCACGGTAGTCCCCAATTGTTGAGTGCAATGGCAGAAAGCGCGCCGACCAGCGCCAGTGTCGACCCTACAGACAAATCAATACCGCCAGTGGTGATCACCAACGTCATTGCCGTTGCGACTATCAGCAGCGGGGCGCTTTGCCGAATGATATTTAGCCAGTTAGTGCTGGTGAGAAAGTTACTGGTGATCAGCGAAAACACCACGCAGCAAAAGATAAAAAACAGCGCAATGCTCACCACGCCTGAGTGGTTATGCAGCAGGCGGCGGGGCAGCGAGTGTTGGATCATGCGTGAACTGCTTAGATTCATGATACTCATCCTGTTTCCTCAATGTGCTGCTGAATGCGCAGTGAATTTTTCACCCACGATCAGGTTAACGATGTCGCTGAGGCTGGTATCCGCCACGCGGCGATCGGCCACGTTGGTGCCTTCGTACATCACCATAATGCGGTCACACACCAGGAACAGATCCTGTAAACGGTGGGTAATCAGGATCACGCTCACCCCGCGCGCTGAAACACGACGTATCAGTTCCAGCACCGCCTCCACTTCAGCTACAGCGAGAGCGGCGGTAGGTTCATCCATGATCAGCACTTTGGGTTCGAACGCCGCCGCGCGGGCAATAGCAATAGCCTGCCGCTGCCCGCCTGAAAGATTGCGTACCAGCAGGCGCGTATCGGGAATGGAAATCCCAAGGCCTTTCAGCATTTCGCGTGCTTCTGCATGCATTTTGGTTTGATCGAGAAAGGGAATACCGAGCACGGATTTCATCGGCTCGCGGCCCATGAATAAATTCCCCGCCACATCAACCGTGTCGCACAGGGATAGATCCTGATAGACCATCTCAATATGACAGCGGCGTGAATCGGCAGGGTTACTGAAGTGCTGTTGTTCACCGTCGATGCGAATGGTGCCGCTGGTGGGGATTACGGCACCGGACAACACTTTGGTGAGCGTCGATTTGCCGGCACCGTTATCGCCAACCAAACCGAGTACTTCCCCTGGCGCAAGCTGAAGATTTACCCCGCGCAAAGAGCGAATCGAACCGTAGGTTTTGGTGATATTAACCATTTCAACCCGGGCCGGAAGAGCTTGTAATTGCTGCATTGGACAACTCCCATCAACACTTGTGGGAAATGTTTGCCCTGTTGGGAAAAGTGCATATCCGGCACGATCTACAATCTAGTAAACCGGTTTACCTACCAGATAAGTCTTTTGTTTTAACCAACAGAGCAAACGCTACAATGATATTTACTCGCCAGTGATGACATTGCAGCATCCATGCCAGCCTGCGTTGCAGGCACTTCACTTTCGGCTAACTTGTTGTAAATCATCACGAGTTTCGTGAACATCAAGTAAACCGGTTTACTCACTATAACGCGATTAAAAAAATCAGCTCACTTTTTGCGCCATTATTGTGCGCTTTTGCATCATTTTGGGACGCCGTTAACAAATCCAATAGAATCACGCCCAATCCATTCCACGGGCAAACGGGTTTCGTTCGGGATGCCGGTTTCATCATTGAGCAGGCGCAGCATAATATTCACCGCCGTATGTCCCAATTCGCGAGCAGGTTGGCGGATTGTGGAGATCCGTGGATGTGTCAGGTCGGTGTAATTGGCATCGTCAAAGCCCACCAGGGAGAGGGCGGCGGGAGCCTGCAAGCCGCTGGCGCGTAGACCATCTAGCAATCCCAGCACCAGATAATCACTGGCGGCAAACACGGCAGTGGGGCGTTGTGCACAGCTGAAAAGTTGTTTGAGCGCCTGCTGGCCAAATTCGCGCGCATAGTTGCCATACATCACCCATTCAGGAGGAATGGCTAACCCGGACTGTTGCATCGCGGAGCAAAAACCCTGATAGCGCTCGCGTACGCTCATCAGTTGTTCTGGCCCGCCGATGAAAGCGATCTGGGTGTGTCCGGCAGCAATCAATTGTTCCGTTGCCATACGTCCACCTTGCACATTGTCGGCAAACACTTTGGGCACCGTACTGCCGGGAATATCTTCATCCAGTAACACCACATGGCGCTGGCGCTGAATTTCCTGCCGTAGTACGCCGTTATCGGGACGGTTAGTGGTGAACAGCAGGCCATCAACCTGACGCGTATCCAGCCAGCGGATAAACTGCGCCTCCTTTTCCGGATTATTACGCGTGATACAAAGCACCAGACTATAGCCTCGCGCCGATGCTGCCTCTTCAGCCGCATCAGCCAGTTCAGCAAAGAATGGGTTGGTGATATCCGGCAATACCAATCCCAGGGTTTCACTCCCACCTTTACTCAGACGACGTGCCAGGCTATTGCCACGATAATCAAGGGTGTGAATCGCGCTTTCGATGCGATCAATGGTCTCC
This sequence comes from Pantoea sp. Taur, assembly GCF_009830025.1. Lineage (NCBI taxonomy): Bacteria > Pseudomonadati > Pseudomonadota > Gammaproteobacteria > Enterobacterales > Erwiniaceae > Pantoea > Pantoea sp. Taur. The sequence continues at coordinate 43,817 of NZ_SZZZ01000001.1, read as the reverse complement.
TGAGGCAGCACAATACTTTGGTTCATGTAGCGGGATACCGTGGCTTTTGACAGTCCCGCCAGTTTCGCGACATCCGATAACAATACGCGTTTTGTACTCATGAATTCCGCTCTCAATCCCCAGGTGGCTTATCTGTAACACAGTTAAGCGTGACTGATACAGTGCTTTCCTTTTTGCGTGGATGGATAAATAAACACTTGACAAAAAAATCGACTGGGAGAATTGTATAAACCGTTTACCGCAGTACCGGGAATAACTTCCCAACCTGATTCACACTATTTCACCCCGTACTCCCAGCGGATGGGATACCGAAATAGTTGAACCGGGTGGCATCAAAAACACAGCGTCAGGCCTGTGTTCTGTTTTATTTCATCGATATTTGCCAGCCAACATAACCTCTCAGCGCGAAAGCGCTGTGAAACGCTGATTATTATTTATTCCCGACGAGGAAAACATGATGTCATCTTTCACCGGAAAACTGCGTTCAATGGTTCTGGCCACAGCATTACTTTCATCAGGTTCGCTTTTTACATTAGCCCATGCCGCGCCCACTTATGCGTTAGTACAAATTAACCAACAGGCTCTGTTTTTTAATCTGATGAACCAGGGGGCTCAGGAAGCGGCTAAAGCCAGTGGTAAAGATCTGGTGATTTATAACGCAAACGATAATCCTGTGGCACAAAACGATGCCATTGAAAACTATATTCAACAAGGCGTGAAAGGCATCTTAGTCGATGCCATCGATGTTAACGGCATTATGCCGGCGATTAAAGAAGCAGCCGCAGCGAAAATCCCGGTGATTGCGATTGATGCTGTATTACCAGCAGGCCCGCAAGCGTCGCAGGTTGGGGTGGATAACCTTGAAGGCGGTAAAATCCTCGGTAAATATTTTGTCGATTACGTGGCAAAAGAGATGGGGGGTAAGGCGCGCTTAGGCATTGTTGGTGCATTGAACTCAGCGATTCAAAACCAGCGTCAGAAAGGGTTTGAAGACACCATTAAAAGTAACAGCAAAATTACTGTTGCTGATGTGGTAGATGGTCAGAACATTCAGGATAACGCGATGACAGCGGCGGAAAACCTGATCACCGGTAATCCAGACCTCACCGCGATTTACGCCACCGGCGAACCGGCACTGCTTGGTGCCATTGCGGCGGTGGAAAACCAGGGACGCCAGAAAGATATCAAGGTGTTTGGTTGGGATCTGACCGCGAAAGCCATCAGCGGGATTGACGGCGGCTATGTGACGGCGGTGCTGCAACAGGATCCGAAAAAGATGGGCGAAGAGGCGCTGAAAGCACTTAACGCCATCAATGAAGGAAAAGCTGTCAATAAAACGATTCTGGTGCCTGCCACCGTGGTAACCAAAGCGAACGTGGATACTTACCGTCCGCTGTTTAAATAAGTGCGTTGTTGCGAGAGGTGGCCGGAAGGCCACCGTTAAAGACCCACGGCCAGCAGTGCTCTGAGTTCACACTCAGTTGGAAAGGCTTTCAGTGTTCCGGTACGGCTCACGGTAATGGCGGCCGCCGCGCTGGCATGCTGCAGCGCGAGGGCATCGGGCGCGACACCGCGCAGTAAGGCCGAAGCAAGTAGCACCGCCAGGAACGTATCGCCTGCTCCGGTGCTATCTACGACCTGAATCGGTGTTGCCGGGCAAAAATGGTGTTGGGCATCGGTGATCAGTTCAGCACCTGCGGCGCCCTGAGTAATAACCAGAGTGGGGATACCAACAGGCTGCAGCAGTTCGGCTTCATGTTGATTGACCACGGCAATATCGACCAGCGGCCACAAATCGGCAAAGTCTGGGTTGGCGGGGGAAGGATTAAATACGGTGATGAGCCCATGATTTTTTGCCCAGCTAAAGAGGGCACGGGTCTTATCAACGGAGAAATTACCTTGCTGCAACAGAATATCGCCGGCTGAGGCATCCGCTAAATGCGCCAGGATAATATCCAGCGTTAGCGCTTCGGCTGCTGCCATGGTGGTAATAATCGCATTGTCGCCGTCGTGACTGGTAAAAATGATTGAGGCGTCACTATGTTCAGAAATACTATTTTGAGGATTTAACGTTAATTTTTCGCTTTGCATGCAATCGCGAATCCACTGGCCGTTAATATCGTTACCGGTGGCGGCTATTAATTGTGTATCGATACCGCAGCGGGAAATGACAATCGCCTGATTAGCGCCTTTTCCGCCGATATCTTGCGATGATTTTACGCCATGAATGGATACGCCTTTTTGTGGCAATTCATGAATGGACCAGGTTTCATCAACCACAATATTACCTGCAACATAGACACGCATAGGTTTCTCGTTAATAAGGTGAAAGAGATGGCTTCTATATCAGCAGAAAAAAGTAACGCGATACAAGATATTTTTTCACGTAAGAAAGCGGTGATTGGTGTTATTCATTGTGATGCCTTTCCCGGTGCGCCGAAATATCGCGGTAAACCTGTGAGAGATATTATCGATCGCGCCCTGCGTGACGCGGAAAACTACCTTTCAGGGGGCGTACATGGATTGATCGTTGAAAATCATGGCGATATTCCTTTTGCGAAACCTGAAGATATTGGTCCGGAAACAGCAGCATTCCTTGCGGTTATCACAGAAAAAATTCGCGAACGCTTTGGCGCACCGCTTGGCATTAACGTATTAGCCAATGCCGCTATTCCCGCAATTGCAACAGCATTGGCGGGGGGCGCGAGTTTTGTGCGTGTTAACCAGTGGGCGAATGCCTACATCGCTAACGAAGGCTTTATTGAAGGTGCGGCGGCCAAAGCGCTGCGCTATCGCAATCAACTACGTGCCGACCACATTCGTGTCTTCGCTGACAGCCATGTCAAACACGGCAGCCATGCCATTGTGGCCGACCGTTCCATCCAGGAACTGACGCGAGATGTCGACTTTTTTGAAGCCGATGCGGTGATCGCCACCGGACAGCGCACCGGCGACAGCGCCACGCTGAGTGAAATTGATGAAATCCGTGCTGCTACTGAATTGCCGCTGCTGGTGGGCTCGGGCGTTACCCCGGCTAACGTCTGCCAGATATTAGGGCGTACGCAAGGCGTGATTGTTGCCAGCACCATGAAAGTGGATGGCGTGTGGTGGAACGAGGTGGAGTTAGCGCGGGTAAAACACTTTATGTCCGTGGCGCAGGCCGCGCTGGAGGAGGCGTGATGCTCAGTTTTACCGATCAACTTCTCGAACAGCATCAGCAGGTGTGGCAAGAGATGCAGCAGCATCGATTTGTGCGGGATATCGAACAGGATCAACTGCCCGACAGCGTATTCAACCGCTATCTGGTGTTTGAAGGCAACTTTGTCGCCACCGCGATTGCCATCTTTGCGTTGGCTGTCAGTAAAGCGCCCGATATTCGGCAACAGCGCTGGTTGATTGGCGTACTCAACGCGTTGGTAGACACCCAGATTGCCTGGTTCGAAACGGTGCTGGCCAGGCGCGATATCCACCCCGAGGATTATCCCGATGACTTACCGGGCGTCACCACGTTTCGTGATGGCATGTTGCAAGTGGCGCAGCAGGGCAGCTATGCCGAGATCATTACGCTGATGTTTGGCGCCGAGTGGATGTACTACCACTGGTGCAAACGCGTCAGCGAGCAAAGTCAGCAGGATGCCGACGTCCGTCGCTGGGTCGATATGCACGCCGAAGAGGAGTTTCATCAACAGGCGTTGTGGCTCAAAGCCGAGCTGGATGCGTGTGCATCAATCCTCAGCATCGAGGAGAAACAGCGGCTCTCCACGCTTTACGGCACTGTGCTGCAATGGGAAATCGACTTCCACACTGCGGCCTATCAGGAGGGCGAAGATGAATAGCTGCTTCATTGAAGCGCGCAATATCTGTAAGCGATTTGGTGCATTAACTGCGCTAAGCCAGGTCAATTTATCGATCCATCGCGGCGAAGTGCTGGCGCTGCTCGGTGATAACGGTGCGGGGAAATCCACCTTCACCAAGGTGCTGTCGGGGGCCTATAGCGCCAGCGAGGGTGAACTGTGGATCGAGGGTAAAGCGGTGAAATTCACCTCGCCTCGTCAGGCTGCGGAACACGGCATCGCCACCATTTATCAGGAGCTGGCACTGGCGGAGAACCTGTCGATTGCTGAGAACGTGTTTCTCGGACGCGAACTCAAGCGCCGGGTACTGGGTATCCCTTTCCTGAAACGCCGCGCGATGCGGGAACAGGTCGATCAGCTATTGAAAGATCTGGATGCACACATCTCCGATGCCGACGCAGCGGTAGGTAGCTTGTCGGGCGGTCAGCGCCAGGCGGTGGCGATCTGCCGTGCGCTTAATCTCAACGCACAGTTAGTGATCATGGATGAGCCCACCGCGGCGTTGGCGGTGGCCGAAACGCAGAAGGTGCTGCAACTCACGCGTCGTCTGGCAGAACGCGGCTGCGCGGTGGTGCTGATCAGCCACAACATCAGCGATGTGTTTGCCGTGGCGGATCGCATGGTGGTGTTTCGTCGTGGTCGGAAAATTGCCGAACGCCGCCATGTCGACACCACGCCTGACGAAATCGTTTCACTCATTACTGGCGCGCATCCTGATGCGCGCGTCTTTGAAAACACCTAACACCAGGGGAAATTATCATGCGTCGAATTGCTACGGCTGTTTGTTCTCTGTCACTGCTGGTCTCGGGTTGTGCACTGGCGGCGGAAAAAGTCGCCTTTGTGCCGCAAATCATCGGCATTCCCTATTTCCAGGCCATGGAAGCGGGCGGTAAGCGTGCGGCAAAAGAGTTGGGCGTCGAGTTTGTCTACAGCGGGCCGGTAGACACCAACCCAATGGATCAACTGCAAATTGTGCAAAACCTGATTGCACAGAAAGTTAACGCCATTGGTATCAGCGTGCTGGATGCTTCCAGTATTGCGCCGGTAATGGCGCAAGCGAAATCCAGCAATGTGCATCTTTTCACCAGCGATAGCGACGCACCTGATAGCGGACGTCCGGTTTACGTCGCGCAGGCTACCGATGAAGGACTGGGTGACAGCATCATTGATGAGATGGTGAAGCGAGTGGGAGATAAAGGAAAAATCGGCATCGTCTCCGGGGAAGCCACTGCATCCAACCTTAATAGCTGGATCGGGTACATGCAGCAACGCGTGAAGAACAAATATCCCCACATCACGCTGCTTAAACCGCAGTATGCCGGCGGCTCTGCCAGTCGTGCGGCACAAATCACCACCGATTTGATGTCAGCGAATCCAGATATCAAAGGGGTGATCGCCATGGCTTCCACGACCTGTCCTGGAGTGGCGCAAGCCATCGAAAGCGCCGGTAAAAACGGCAAAGTGATCGGCAGTGGATTCTGCAGCCCGAACACTGCGCGGGCCTATCTGAAGAGCGGGGCGTTTGGCTACACCGTACTTTGGGATCCAGAAAAACTCGGTTATCTGACGGTGTGGGCAGGTAAGCAGTTGATCGATGGCAAAGCGTTTGCGGCAGAGAACAAAGTGCCCAGCTTTGCGGAACCGGTAAAGTTTGACAGTAAAACGGGGGTACTGCTGCTAGGCAGTCCGGCCGTGTTTACCAAAGAGAACGTCGATCAGTTCAATTTTTGACGGGGACACACATGCACATGACTTCACGGGAGATCGCCTTATTGGCGATCGCCTTGCTGGCTGTTGGCTGTTTCTCCTGGTTTTCGCCATGGTTTGCCACCGCGGACAACCTGCTCACCATCTTACGCAATAGCAGCGAACTGTTGCTGATCGCGCTGGGGATGACGTTGGTGATTGCCATGGGCGGGGTGGATGTGTCTGTGGGCGTAGTCATGGGGGTTGCAGCATGGGGCGTTGGGCAACTGCTGATGCTGCAGTTGCCCTGGCTGGCTGCGCTGGCGGGGCCGCTGATAGGCCTGCTTGCCGGTCTGCTCACCGCGCTGGTGGTGGTAATTGGGCGCATCCCGGCGATTGTGGGTACGTTGGGATTGTTTGGCGTCTGGCGCACGGCTTTGTTTGTGCTGCTCGGCGGGCAATGGTTATCCGGACTGCCCGATGATCTGACCCGTGGGCTAATGCACACGCTATTTGGTGTTCCGGTTATGGCATGGATGATCATGCTGGTCTGGGCGCTGGTTTGGCTAGCACTGCGCCATACGCCTTATGGATTATGGTTACTGGCAGCGGGGAATTCAGAAGAGAAAGCCAGGCTGGCAGGCATCCCGGTCACCCAGGTACGCATCGCCACTTTCCTGATTAGCGGTGTGCTTTGTGGCTTAGCCGCCACCTGCTATATCGCGACTTATCGCAATGTGGAAATGACGGTGGGCGGCAGCCTGGCACTGGAGGCAATCGCGGCAGTGGTGCTGGGCGGTACGCGCATTACTGGCGGTTCATGCAGTCTGCTCGGAACCTTGTTGGGCGTTTTGCTGCTGCGCATTCTGCAGAACGGTTTGCTATTGGTGGGTGTGCCCTCTTTATGGCAAACGGTCGTCACCGGCACCGTATTGCTGCTGGTGTTAAGCAGCGAGGCCGCCAGCGGTCGTGTACTGACATTCAGGAGGATGGCATGAAAATCATGCATAAATCGCCTGACCTCACCTTACTCGTCGCATTGTGGCTGCTACTCGGCATCGGGATTGTCTTCGCACTGCCGCAGATGTTGGCTTTATGGTCCATCACCTCAATCCTGCAGTTCGCTACGCTGCTTGCTCTGGTGGCATTGGGCCAATCGCTGGTGGTCATGGCGGGCGGTGGCGGTATTGATCTCTCGGTCGGGGGCAATGTGTCTCTCTCCGCTGTTATCGGCATGCTGGCGCTGCAACAGGGAATCAATCCGGCACTGCTTCCTGTGATTTGCATGTTGAGCGGAAGCGCCGCCGGAGCACTGAATGGCCTGCTGGTGGCGCGACTACGGTTATGGCCATTAATTGTCACGCTGGGCAGTTTTTACCTGTTTTCTGGCCTGGCATTGGCTTTAACCGGTGGTGCGGCTATCTCAGGCGTTCCGGTAGAACTGACGCAATGGGGCCGAGGGGCAAACTTCGCGATTCCTCTGCCGTTCCTGACCTGTGTCATCCCTGCCTTTTTTATAGCCTGGTTAATTCTGAGCAAAAGCGCATGGGGGAAATGGGTTTACGCCTGTGGTTTCAATGAGCATGCAACACGTCTGGTTGGCATACCCGTGGATCGTCTGCGCCTGCTGGTTTACTGCCTGAGTGGGCTGTTAGCAGGCTGCGCCGGATTCATCTCACTCAGTTGGTTAGGCAGCGCACGACCGGAAATCGGCGTCAACTTAGAACTGGAATCGCTCACTGCAGCGTTGCTCGGCGGTGTCGCCATTTTCGGCGGGCGCGGCAGCGTGGTCGGGGTATTGGCGGCGGCGCTGATGCTGGTGACCATTAAAACCTGCATGTTACAGCTGGGACTGAACAGCGTCTGGCAGCTCGGTGTGGTGGGCTTGTTATTGATCATCGTGTTAATGGCACAACGACTTTTCATCTATCGGAGGTAATTCATGAGCCTGACTGAAAAAATTGGCGCACACGTTGATGCCAGCGCCGAGCGCATCGCGCAGACGTTGTGCGACCTGATCGCTTTCCCCTCAATCGTCAAAGTTGACCCGCGTGAAGCTGGGCCGGGAGAGCGCGACTGCCAGCTTTACTTACAGCAGCGCCTCATCGCATTGGGTATGACCACCGACTTATGGGATCCCGATGGTCCGGCCTTGTATGCCCAATATGAAGGACGTCCCGGTGCGAATAAAGGTCGCACATTTGAGGGGCGTCCGAATCTTGGAGGCACGCTAGTTGGCGCGGGCGCCGGTAAATCACTGATGCTCACCGGGCATATTGATGTGGTTCCGCCGGGTCCGGCGGAGCACTGGCACAGCGACCCTTTCCTGCCGGTGATCAAAAACAACGCAGTCTACGGGCGTGGTGCGGTCGATATGAAAGGTGGCGTTGCCTGCATGTTGATGGCGGTGGAGTTATTGCAGGACCTCGGTATACGCCTCGCAGGAGACGTGGTCTTCACCACGGTGGTGGATGAGGAGATTGGTGGCATGGGTTCACTGGCGATGGTGGATCGCGGCTTCAAAGCCGATGCCGGTATTATGACCGAGCCGACAGCTAACCGCATTTCACCTATCTGTCACGGCATTCTCTGGGCTCGCATTATTCTTGATGGCATTGGCGGGCATGCCGAACTCACACCTAACAGCTGGGACAGCAGCGGGCCGGTCGATGCAGTGATGCTGTGTCGTCAGATGCTGGATGGGCTTGATGTTCTCAACCGTCGCTGGCAAACGCAGCCCGATAAAAATCATCCGCTGATGGAGATGCCGAACCAGATCATCGTTACGCAATTGAAAGTGGGCGAGCATCCAGCATCGATTGCCGGTCGGGCGGAGATCGTCATCGATGTGCAATATCTCCCTGCCGAAAAAGATGAGATGGGATTGGGCGGCAAGGTGAAACGCGAAATTGAAGAGCACGTGGCCAAAGTGTGTGCGCTCGATCCTTATCTGGCGAAGCACCCGGCAAAAGTGGAGTGGATTCTGGACGCGGACTGCGCGGAGATTCCTGCGGACCATCCTTTTGTTGAGGCTTTTCAGCATGGCGTCAATGATGCCGCGCTCAATCCGCAGCTGGCGGGATTTGGTGCGCATAGTGACATTGGTCTACCAAGCACACTAGGACAGACGCCCACCGTCAACTTTGGACCGGGCGATCCTGCCATGTCACACCAGCCAAATGAGCATGTAGCTATTGCCGATTTGGTGGCCTGCACCAAAGCCATAGCGCTGACGCTGGTGCGCTGGTGTGGTGTAGCCGAAAGCCAATAGTATTTTCCGCCCGTCTCCGTATTAATGACCTGCTTAGCATCCTAAGGGAGCGAAGCAGGTTTTTTCGTTTTAAAGACCTGTCTTCGATCACAATTCAATCTACAGTCACTGGCGATTTTGTGATTGGCTCCGCATCCCCAATCACAGGACAGTTTGCTTCGCAGCGTTTCTGATAGTTTATATTGTACAACCTGGTTTTACACAATAAAACAAAGCATCTTCTCCTGATAACCATAATCAGACCCTGCGAGGAAAGAATGACTGAACAAACCCTGAAACAGACGGCGGTCTCGGCGCTGGAACGCGAAACCATGCGTCGCGTGATCTGGCGCATCCTGCCGTTCCTGGTGGTGAGCTATCTGGTGTCTATTATCGATCGCGGCAATATCGGCATGGCCGCTCTCCAGATGAACGAGGATCTTGGTCTGAGCAAGGCCGCCTTTGGTTTCGCCAGCAGTCTGTACTTCGTGGCGTATTTCCTGTTTGAGGTGCCCAGTAATCTGGCGATGCAGAAGGTCGGCGCGCGCTTGTGGATCCCGCGCATCATGATCAGCTGGGGCATAGTTTCAATGTGTATGGCACTGGTGGAAACCTCTTCGTCTTTATATGTGCTGCGTTTTTTACTTGGTGCGGCTGAAGCCGGCTTCTTCCCTGGCGTGGTGTTGTATCTGACCTGGTGGATCCCTGCGCGTTATCGCGCGCGTATTATTGCCTCGTTTATGGTGGCGATCCCGCTGGCGAACTTTATCGGCTCACCGCTTTCTGGCTTGATACTCACACTCGACGGATGGATGGGACTGCGCGGCTGGCATCTGCTGTTCATTATTGAAGGATTGCCTGCCGTATTGCTCGGTATTGCCGCCTATTTTGTCCTGAGCAATCGCCCACACGAAGCGCGCTGGCTTAGCGGTGAGCAGAAGCAGTGGCTGGAATCCACGCTGCAGGCCGAGCGTCAGCAGCAAAAAAACATCGGTCATATCTCTACCTGGCAATTACTGAAGCACAAGCATATCTGGCTGATGGCGCTGATCTATTCTGGCGCATCATCAGCTGGCACCACCCTCAGCGTCTGGTCACCTCAACTGCTGAAATCATTCCATCTTGATAATCTCACCACCGGAATGCTCAATGCGATTCCTTATGGTTTGGCGTCGATATTGATGATTGTGTGGGGACGAAGCTCAGACCGCACAGGCGAACGACGCTGGCACACAGCATTAACGTTGTTCATGATCGCTGGAGGGATTTTCGCCGCGTTTGTCAGCCTTTCGTTACCGGCAACCATTATTATCATGTGCCTGATTCTGGTCGGCGCTTATTCCATGAAAGGGCCATTCTGGGCACTGGCAGCGGGCTGGATGAACAGTCAATCCGCTGCGGCAGGGCTGGCGGCGATAGGGGCGATCGCCAACCTGATTGGTGGCGCGGTGATGGTCAATGCTTACGGCATCATCGATGAAAAGACCGGTAGTCACACTTTGGCACTGTTGCCTCTGGCTGCGCTTTGCCTGGCAGGGGGGATTGCAGTAGTGCTGATGGGGCGTAATCTTTCGCAAGGCCAGAAGGCGGAAGGTCGCTTGTCGAGTCACTCATCCTGAACTGACTCAGTGTGAGACTTCCGGGCACACTGTGGTGAGCCCGGAAGCTATCTGACACAACGATCAGTTATCGGTTGTCAGTGCGTCTTCACCGTATTGCGCACTGCAAAACGGCTTTGATGCACCCAGTTTTAAAGAGAGTCGTGCGGCACTCTGGCTCATTTGCTGCGTCAGGCCATCATCACGGCGCGATTCCACCAGGCGCGAGGCCGGGCCGGTTAACGCTAAGGCAGCAATCAATTTATCGTTCACGCCAAATACCGGCATCGCGAAGGCGGCGGTGTGCGGATCACGTGCGCCTGAGGTATATAACGGCAGGCGTGGATGCTTATCAAACAGGGCTTCATTGAGCCCCCAGAAGCGCAGCACCTGACTAATCGCAGACTGATCGAGCGGGAAAATCGTGCCGGGCAAACGGCTGTGTCGTAATCCTTCCGAAGCCTCGGCGCGGAATAAGCACATGCGCTGGCCGCCTTCAATCACATACCAACTAGCACTCTCATGGGTAGCCAGCGCCAGTTGTTGCAGCTCGGGCTGTACCACGCTGGCCAGATGAAAAGATTGCTCATACAACTTGCCCAGATACAGCAAGCGTGGTCCCAGTCCATAGCTCCCATTTTCATGGCGCACCACGTAGTTCATTCGTTCGAGAGAATTCATCAGGCGATAAACCGTGGTTTTGTGGTAACCCGACGCCTGCGACAACGCAGTCAGCGTCAGGCTATCGTCGCCTGGACGGAAACAGTCCAGTAGCGCTAGCGCCTTCTCCACCGCAATAACGCCTTCATTTCCCATGCATTCCTCCTGTTTTGAACGACAACGAGTGTACCTGAATTTTTGTGAGTCACCTCGTGTTTACGTCACAAACGCCGTTAAGGCTATGGCTAAATCTGCCTCGCCCTGGCTATAGTTGTTTTATATTGTACACACATGTTTTACAGAGTAAAACAAAGCGAGGAAGAGATGAGCATTCACACTACTGCAATGATCCAACGAAATATCAGCCGCGTGACCCCGGAAGAAGTGCAACAAGCGGCTGAGTATCAGGCGGCGATCCTGGCTGATGTTGCCGGTCGTCGCGGTACGCTGCACGGCAGAATCAAACCGCTTTCACCAGAGATGAAAGTGGCGGGTCCAGCCATCACCGTTGAGGTACGTCCGGGTGACAATCTGGCCATTCATGCTGCACTGGCGATTGCCCAACCGGGCGATGTGATTGTGGTGGATGGCAAGGGCGACCTCAGTTGCGCGTTGCTGGGGGAGATTATGGCGACCCAGGCAGAGGCTTCCGGCATCGCGGGCATCATCATTGATGGCGCAGTGCGAGATGCCGATATGCTGAGCAAGCAGTCATATCCGGTGTTTGCTGCGGGATTGAATCCTTGTGGCCCCACCAAACTGATTCCGGGGCGCGTTAATCATCCTATTTCCATTGCCGGAGCTCAGATTCAGGCCGGTGATTTGGTGGTGGGTGATGTTGATGGCGTGGTGGTGATACCGCGTAATGAAGTACAGGCCATCATTGCCTTAGCGAAGAAAAAACTGGACGGCGAAACCCAGCGCATTGCCGCTATCCGAGCTGGCGATACGCGCGCGCCATGGCTTGAGAACGCACTGCGCCAGGCAGGTATGCTGGCAGAAGGGGAGACACTGTGATGGCTAAAGCCCCTGTCATTCTGATTACCGGCAGCGATCTGGCTGCCGACGCGGTAGCCATACTTCGTGAGTTTGAGTTGGTCTTTGCGGGAAAACAACCCACTGAGACGCAGTTGATTGACCTGTGCCACCAGCACAATCCGGTGGGGATTCTGGTGCGTTACGGCAAAATCAACGCCGCCGTGATGGATGCCGCACCGGCCTTGCGGGTTATCTCCAAACACGGCAGTGGTATTGATGTCATTGACCAGCAAGCCGCCGCCGCACGCCAGATTCGTGTCTGTTCTGCACCGGGAGCTAATGCCGCGGCTGTGGCGGAACATACCTGGGCAATGATATTGACCTGCGCCAAATCAGTGTTGCCGCTCGATGCGCGCCTGCGTGCAGGATTCTGGGATAAATCGACACACAAATCGATTGAGCTGGAAGGACGTGTATTAGGGTTAATTGGCTTAGGTGCGATCGGCAGTCGCGTCGCTCGGATCGGAAATGCATTGGGCATGCGGGTCGTGGCTTATGATCCTTTCGCGCGTGAATTACCACCGGCCTGTGAATCGGTTAATAGCCTTGAATCACTGCTGGCACAGGCTGATGTGGTGTCGCTGCACTGCCCACTGACAGAGTCCAATCGTGAAATGATCAATGCCGACACGCTGGCGAACTGCAAGCCCGGCGCAATTCTGGTTAACACCGCGCGCGGCGGGTTAATCAACGAGGCGGCACTCGCTGATGCGCTGCAATCCGGCAAGTTACATTGGGCAGCATTGGACAGTTTCAGCACTGAGCCGCTGACCGCGCCGCATCGCTGGCAGGGCATCAGTAACGTGATCCTTTCTCCGCATATTGGTGGCGTGAGTGATGCTTCGTACATCCGCATGGGAACGGTGGCGGCACAGAATATTTTGCAGACGCTGGCAGATACGCCGCTGGAAGAGGGTGTGTCCCCATGATCAGTCTGACTCAACCGGAAATCCGCCAGGCCGAGGTGTTCAGCCGCTTGCCCGACCGATTCAGAAAACCCGATCCGGCGAATGCCTGGTCAGCCGCCAATCGCGGTGGTCAGGCTGTTGACTCCTTCCTGGAAGGGCCTGTCTGGCATCCTTCTGGCTGCCTTTACGTCACCGATATCCCATACGGCAGAATCTTTCGGGTGGATAGGCAGGGCGAGTGGGAGTTGATCGTTCAGTATCAGGGCGAGCCCAACGGCATGAAGTTGCTGGATGAGGACACGTTGCTGATCACCGATTACCAAAACGGCTTGATGAAACTCTCCCTTAAGGACCGAAGCGTCACGCCATGGCTAACGCGTCGCAACAGTGAGAGTTTTAAAGGCGTCAACGATCTGACGTTTGACCGTCAGGGCAATCTCTATTTCACCGATCAGGGGCAAACGGGTTTGCACGATCCGACGGGACGCGTATACCGCTTATCGGTGGATGGGCGTCTCGATTTGTTGCTGGATAATTGCCCTAGCCCAAACGGGCTGGTGCTATCGCCGGATGAGAGTCTGCTGTATGTAGCGATGACGCGCGGAAATTGTATCTGGCGCGTACCGCTGCAAAAGGACGGTTCGGTGAGTAAGGTCGGGCAGTTTTTCACTTCACACGGCCCAAGCGGACCCGATGGACTCGCCATCAACACCGAAGGCGAATTGCTGATTGCCAATCCCGGATTAGGCCGTCTGTGGTTATTGAATGCGATGGCGGAACCCATCCAAATCATTATCAGCCCAGCGGGTCGCTCAACCACCAATGTCTGTTATGGCGGAGCCGAGCGCCGGCGACTGTTTATCACCGAGTCGGTCACTGGCTCAATCCTGACCTGCGACATGGCTGTTCCCGGTGCCGCGCTGTCAGCTCGTTCCACTCCAGCAAGCTAACAACAACAGGTGCCACAGAGCACCATGGAGCATCGCATGACCCTGCATACCTTACCTGACGCCATGCCAGGCGCGCCCGCTGCGCCTGAGAACACCTTGAATCCTCAAGAGTTGGATCGCAGCGAACACGCGGCGGCTAAAGCATTCAGGCGAATCCTGCCTTTCATCTTTATCTGTTACGTGATCAGTTATCTGGACAGGACCAATGTCAGCTTTGCCGCGCTGGGTATGAATGCCGATCTAGGGATAACGGCGGAGCAGTTTGGTTTTGGCGCAGGGATGTTCTTTATCGGTTATTTCCTGTTTGAGATCCCCAGTAATTTGATTATGCAGAAAACCGGGGCACGCATCTGGATTGCGCGCATCATGATTTCATGGGGATTGATTTCGATGGCGACGGCGTTCGTGACGGGGCCGATCAGCTTTGCCGTCGCGCGTTTTTGTCTCGGCATGGCTGAAGCAGGCTTTACGCCAGGCATCTATCTGTTTTTCACTTACTGGTTTCCCGGCACCTGGCGAGCAAAAATCACTGCTGCGTTTTTGGTGGGCATCCCGGTGGCAAACATCATCGGTGCCCCTATTTCGGGGGCGCTGATGCAGATCACCAGCCATGAACACATCCGTAACTGGCAGTGGTTGCTCTTGATTGAGGGCGTGCCAGCCGTGTTGCTTGGCATCGCGTGTTTGTTCTTCCTCGACGATAAACCGGCTAAGGCGAAATGGCTGACTGACGATGAAAAAAGCCTGTTGCAACGCAGATTGGATGAAGAACAACAGCGCATCGCCGCCAAACATGGCGACAGCATGCGGCACGCGATGCTTAATCCGCTGCTGTGGCTGCTGGCATTGATCAATTTTTGTGGGATAGTCGGTTCGATTGGTGTCGGCTTGTGGATGCCACAGATCATCGAACAGATGGGCGTCAGTCACACAGCGACGGGTTTTCTCACTGCTTTACCGTATGTTTGCGGGGCACTCAGTATGTTGTTCTGGGCACGAAGAGCAAACCTTTCACCACATCGCATTCGTTGGATCAGTGGAGCATTAGTGATGGCTGCCATTGCGTTATCTTGCAGCGCGGTGGTGTCAGAGCCGGTGCTAAAAATGCTGGCACTTTGCATCACTGTCAGCGGCATCCTGGCCTTTCAGGCATCGTTTTGGGCGCTGCCATCGGGTTTTCTAACCGGCAATGCCGCAGCGGCTGGGTTGGCCGTGATTGTTTCAGTGGGCAATCTGGGCGGTTTCTTTGGCCCTTCACTGATTGGATACGTTAAACAGATGTCAGGCGGCTTTATGTGGGCACTGTTAGCAGTATCGGCAATATTGCTATTCGGCGCACTGGCGGTGGCTCAGGTTCGCGATCCTTACAAAAACGCCTCATGAATGACACAAGATTGCCGCACCCATCAGGGCGCGGCAAGGTAACTTAGGTGCCGGTATGGCTCTGATATCCCACCGGGTTACCGTTGTCGTCAAACACCTCATAAGTCACGCTCTCACCCACCTGAACCGGTTGCGCTATTGGGAGAGTGACCGAACCAAACGGCGCCACCAGCACATCATCCACTTTAAGCTTATTGGCCATCTGTAATCTTAAGCTCATATACCACGCCGTTGGATTCTCTAGTGTTAGCTGGCGTTCGTGCACGATAAAACGCAGCTTCTGCACATCTTCAGGCTGAGGCACGCCCAGCGCCGCCGGTCGGATAAAAACCTTAAGCCGCAATCGCAACGGCAACAGGATTTTTTGTTCGGCGCTGCCTGTTTGCCTGCTCAGCGCGGGAATCTGATAAATATTCAGCCAGTAAAGGCTCTCACGATCCTCCGGCAACGACTGGCGTGAGGTGAGCACCAGACGAATTGCACGCTGCTCATCAGGTGCGAGTTTCATCATCGGCGGCATGGCAAAAATGGGTGCACTGCTCAATTCCGGGGACTGCATCAAATCACCGTCATCGCTCCAGATTTGCACCACAGATGGGGATTCCGCGCCATTTTTGAGGTTCAGAGTCTGGCTGCTTTCACCGGCATTGAAAACGAGGCGTGTTCTATCCACATTCACCACGGCCATGGCGTGAGCAGCGAATAACAGGCTGCTCAATGCCAATGTGTTACTGAAAACTGACCACCACTTGCAACTGCGCATTGACTGTCCCTGCTGTTACTGTTTGTCCACTTATGGCTTCGAGCGAAGCCAAAAAATCACCGCTGTAAATATTGCTGCTACCGGAAGAGACCAGCGAGGTGAGATCCGTATAGGCATACCAGCCGCGCGTATTCCCGGTGCCGGTGCTGGCGAGGTTAGGTAATAAGTTAATGGCAGAACCACTGGCGTTATAAATTTTGATGCCCACACCCGAGGCCACGCCGCTGCTGCCATATTGATTATCCAGCAGCCAGGTCAATCCGCCGCCGCTGGTGGTCAAACCCAACTGTGTCGCCTGTGACACCGCATTGGGCTGATTCACCAGCAAGCCCATCGCGACATTGGCGGCAGTGCTGGTGGATGTGCTGGTGCTGGACCGCGCGCCCGATTCGCACTGCAGCGAGATCGAAAACGGTACCTGACTGCTACCGCCTGCTTTGAGCGCGTTCACGCTGATGGTTGGCAGCAGCACCACAGAGGGGTAGTTCTGGACTTCACACAACGCGCCCCGCACATAGGTCACGTTGCGATACGTACTCCAGGCGGCGGGCCAGTTGCCGTAAAACCCGTACCAATAGCTGGCGCTGTCCTGGCCTACTGCCAGACTGTTGGTGTCCAGACCTGGGCCTTTAAAAGCAGTATAGCCGCGCGGCTGCGTCCAAAGATCGCTATAGCGGTTATCGCCATTGGCGTAATAGCTGGTTGAACTGATTTTGAACATCTCGTACAGCACGTTGCTAAACGCGCTGGCCGGAATATAAAGGTAGGTGCCGTCAGAGTACCAACTGTCGGCGGTAAACTGGCGTGACTTCCAGTAGCGGCTGTAATACTCACCGGTGGTCAGATTGGTCATGCGCACTGCCACGTTTTTCGCCACATCGTAATAAGCGCCGCTAACCTCGCTGCTGGCATACATGCCAGCATAGGCGCTGTCACCGTTGGTGGCGTACATCTCATACAAACTGCCCGCATCTGCCACCGCACAGCGGTAGAGGATCTGATTCGGGCTGTAAGCGGTGTTGCTGGCGGAGGTGAGAAACGAACCGACTGAACTGGCCAGCAAAGAGCCTGCGGGCTGAAAGGATGTGCCGCTGTTGATGCTGATCACCGATGGCAAACCCAGGTTGCCTGAACAGGTATCACAGGCACCCGTCCAGGACGATGCGGTATAGCCGGCTGCCAGAGCGGCGGCTGAAAGCGATGAGGTGCTGGTGACTTTGATGCAGTTTGCCCATAACGTCAGCGGCAGCATCAGCAGCACAACGAGGAGATATTTAATTTTCACGAGTTATAGCGTCCTGCAAATACCATTGAGGAGGATAAGCGCCTGTTGCGTCTTTCCGGTGATTTGATAATTGACGGCGCAGCGTTGGGTTTTGCCATCCCAGCTGATTTGCAGACTGCCGGAGTCATGCGGAACGCGTGCGTAAAGCTGGTTTCCCTGACCGACAACACCAATCACAGTGTTGGAGGCATCACGCACTTCGGCGCCCATCGGCGGTGCCATCCCCTCGGTGGTATTCAGTGAAATCAACACCGCGGTGCCGCGTAAGGTGGCAAAACTCACCTGACTCACGGCACCGGCATAAGGAACCACACGCTGGCTTCCGCCGTTTAACTCAGCATCGGCGCGCATGTGCAACGTATCGAGGCTGACCGTGTTTTCACGATAAGGGGTGAGCGAGGGCAGCAGCGCATAACCGTTGTAGTCAATGACGGCTCCTTGTCCGTTTTGTACCGCTGCACCTTGGGCGCCCTCGGCATGGATCAACGCGAACGTATCGCTGGTGTAAGGCCCCGCAGTGAGACCGCCACGATGCAGCAGTAAAGTGCCAGACGTACCTAAACCGACCTGCCGATAGTGATCTCCCTGGCCGTAGTTGGCGCGGACTGCGCCAAAACGGGTGTTTTGCTGCAGGTTGCCCCCAAAGGAGCTCGCTTCTCCGTTGACGCCATTGCGGTAATGCTCAGTTCCTCCGTAGAGCGAATAGGAGAAATCGCGCTGTTCGCCTGCCGAACCTGTTAGTGTCGCCATCGAAGACTGGCTCTGTTTTGACTGGTTGTAGTTGTAGGCCACAGATGAAAGACCCGCACCCCAGTTAAGCGGTACTGAAATATTCACTGAAAGGGTATTTTCGCTGTATCGCTGCTGGCGGCTGCTGTCGAGGTTGTCGTTGACGCTCAGGTTAAATTGCTGGGTATTCCACCAGGTGCGTTGACGCGCCACATTGATACCGTAACTGATATTGCGCCAGCTGTTGCTATAGCCGAACTGCAACTGGGTGATGCGTGACTGGTTGTTGTAATAATCGGCGGTGCTGGCGCTTAAACTGACCAGGCCATACGCATCCATTGACTGGCTGAGTGTCGCCGATAAGCGATTACGCTGGTTGAGCGAGTCTGAGTAGTAGTTGATGTCCGCTTGTTGCTGGCGTCGAACCCCTAAAACATCCTGAAGGTCGCGAAATCCACGAGTCGAATATCGATAAGCGGCCAGCACCAGGTTGGTGCCAGTTTGAAAGGTTTTGCTATAACTCAACTCGGCACGCCAGCCGGAGGTGCGCTGGTCATTTTCGGCCTTAGCCTGGGAAAACGTGGTGTTCAGACCCATCGCACCGATTCCGGTTGCCCAGACACCTCCCAGAAGCCACGCCTGGTAATCTTCCGCCAGCCGTGAACCGACGGTTGCCGTCAAACTATTACTGACGCCGCGCTGCATCACGCCCTCAAAAAAAGCGTTATTCACAGCGTAATATTGGCGCACACGACCCAGCGCCAGCGAGTAATGCCAGTTGCCCGGACGCACCGAATCAGGAACCGAGGAGTAGGGCACCGTGAAGGTAGCGATTTTACCGTTGGCTTCAATCACCTCTACTTCAAAATCTCCCTGACTGCGGGTGTTGTTCAAATCATCAATGATAAACGGGCCAGGCGGCACCACGGTTTCATAGATCACCTTGTTCAACTGTTTTACAATCACACGGGCGTTAGATGAGGCGATGCCTCGAATTTCAGGGGCATAACCGCGTCTGCCTTGCGGCCACATACGTTCGTCAGTGGCGAGTTTTACGCCATTAAACGGCAGGCTGCCAAACAGCGAGCTGTCTGTGTAGCTATCGCCAAGGGAAAGCTGGCTATTGATCGACGTCAGTGGCCGTTGCACCCAGGTTCGTACCTTGTTGTAGCGATAGCTGCTGCCACCCACACTGCTGCTGAGATAGCGAAGATTGCCCTGATGACGCAGCTGCCAGTTGGCGACATTGGTGCCTGCGGTGATCCCGCTCCACAGATATTGATAGCGGTAGGCGGCCGCGCTGTTTTCCGTCCAGGTGTAATTGGTGTTGTGGCGCAGGAATAACGCGGTCATCCCGCCATCCCACTGTTCGGGCGGAATATAACCACGCGGCGTGCGCTTAAGCGCTGACAGGGGCAGCGTGATATTCAGGCGTAACGCGGCGGCATCAAAAGCCCAGCTCCCTTGTGGCGTCCAGTCAGCAAGCGGGGCGCACTCGCGATCGATTGGCTCTGCTGGAACCTTTTTTAACGGCAACATTTTCACCAGCGAAAAGGGCAAGCATGGCTCGACCTCTTTTCCTTGTGCCGGGGGCAAAAATTCCAGCTTCACGCTGGATGACAAGAGGGCATTATTGACATAAACATCGACCAGATAATGCCCCGCGGGCAACTCGCTTTGGTTGAATTGCGCGATGTTCTGACCGAAGGCTGAGCCTTTAAACAGCGACGGATCGAAATAATATTCTTCACTGTGCACGGCTGTTGAGAAATAGAATGAAACGGTCAGAAAGAATAAGGGGAATTTCAATTCATTGGGAGTTGATGGGGTAATTTTCACTTATTCTGGCTCCCTGATCGTTAATCGCGTCGAGTCTGACGCTGCCTACACCCTGTAAGCGTTGTTTGGTATGACTGAACCAGCAGGTATGCATAGAGAACGGGGCAACCATTACAGGTTCACACTCAAAATTTTTTCCCGCGATACGCAGGGAAATAGCGACGAATGAAGCATGCCAGGGCTGCGCATTATCGATCTGTAATCCGCTGCCTTTTTGGGGATCGATTAGAGTGCGGACTTTAATACCCGATAAAATATTGCCCGGTTTGCCTATTGCCGCCGGGCGATAAAACAATTTCACCCGATTGCGCAGCATGACCGTCATGGCATTCTTATCGGCGGCAGCCTGTGATGCGGGCGGAATTTGCAGCATGTTAAACCAGTAAACGGACTCTCGATCCTGAGGCAGTTTGTCTGGCTGGCTGACGACAATACGCGCGACCTGCCCTGATTTCGGCTGAATACGAAACACCGGCGGCGTAGTGATAAAGGGCACGCGATTAATCTGCTGTGGTTTGGCATCCATATCACCATCATCAAACCAGGTCTGAATAACATAGGGAATGCTATCGTCGTTTTTAAATTGAATATTGATGGAGCTGACCGGTGCCGGATAAATGATCCGACTGCCCAGCAGCGTGACGCTTGCTGCTGCCGAGGCTGACATCACGCTGATAAATAACGCGCCCAGGGCATTGCGTAAATACATACAGACAATCTCATGGCATGCAGCGCACGCCCGGATATCCGAACGTACGCTGATTAATTATTACTGGTAAGTCACCGCGTATTGTAATGAAGCAGCCACGGTTCCGGCAGCGGCGACACCATTGGCATAATATTGCGCGTTATAAGTGGCCGAGGATTCGGTCTCATCGGCGGCAAGCGTCAGGTCGCCATCACCGGTATAGCCGCCCGTCAGGTTAATCACCGCGTCTTTACTGTCCACCAGTTGGACCTCCACATTTTTTGCGGTGCCGGTGTTCGTCAGGTTGCCATTGGCCGTCACGTTATTGCCGACAAATACCGTTGAAATTTTTGTTGAGGAAGCTGAGTTGCCGGTACAACCGGTCAAACCTACGGTAAAGGCGGTTTGTCCGGCGACATCACCGCTGGCAGCCAGATCGGATTTACTCACAGTTGGCATCAGCACCACCGGTGAGGCCGCATTGCCATTCACCGAGATGGAACAGGTTTCATCAGCCACTTCACCCTGGAAATTAATGGTGTTATCGGACGCTGCAACGGCAGAAGTCGAGAAAAGGGCACCGGTGATAACCAGTGAAAGCAGTGTTTTATGTGTTTGCGTCATTTCGTGTAATCCTTTTACTTAGTGACCCGAGATCAGCTGATTAAGGCTGGTACCGGTCTTTCGTCGAATCGAATCTTTGATGTTGTAAATTTTTTTCATCTCATGGTTCATTGCTATCGAAATGGCAGAAAGTGAATTCCCTTTTAAGGCTAAATCCAGAAAGGTTACTTCCTCATTCGACAGTGCATTAACTCTCCTTGTTGCGCCTCCTTTTAAACCATAATAGGTACTGTTAATCACCTTCTTGATATCCTCTAACCGGTCTTCACAATAAATAACGGAGTGGATTCCCTCTCTCTTTATCCAGTGTGCAGCCAGAGCGGCCAGCGGTCGATCGGAGACCAAAACGATCGTCAGCCCGGTGGATTTCAGATAATCAATCCAGTTTTTATTGGTGAGATAACGTAAGTTTTCTCGCGAAAAATCAACGAATATACATCCCCGGCAAAACACACTTTCATAGCGGCCAGCGACTAATGAAAGTACACCTTTAATCAGGAAATGATTGTTCCCCGGCCAAATCGCAATTTTTTGTATTGGACAGCGATTAAGAATGTCGTTGTTTCGGTTCGTCAGCTGGCAGCCATATTTGCAACTGGCACAGCGTAAGTCCTCTCGTGTGGTATTTTTCATAACAAACTCATCCGCTCCTGTAAGAGCTGCGGATATCCTGGCAGGATAATTGTTTTTATTCAACGAGTTAAGAAAATCAGTCATTTCTTACCCTCAGAAAAGTCTTAGGTTGTACGGGATGGTGATTTTTAAAATTCCATTGTCTTTTCTCAACTTGGCATGATCGTCATCGTTTCATACCCCTATAGAGTTAAGAACTTTCTAAATCCCCCAGGATTAATGGTGAAAATCGGCTTTTGGGATCAAAATTTAGATAGCATTAATTGCTAAATAATTGAATGTTCGTCAGTGTTGAGCCTGATTATCTTTGGTGTGAAAAGTGAGATTCCAGGATTTTTAATTTTTATTTGATGTAATGAAAACTGCCTCTGGTCTGTGGGTTGTGATGCGGCGAGGTAATTGAGTAATGAAGTTCACCTTACGGAAGGGGATATTTATTTCTCTTAGGATTATTCTTACACCTAATGCAGGGTGGATTTGATCTTAAAATGTCCGCGCGGAGAAGATTTTTACATATCATTAGCAATCTTGTGACCGCTTTGATTAGTACGCTTAATCAAAGCGGATGAGGGTTCAGCTTACTGGCTATGATTTATCTACGGAATATTTTATTCGGCTAAATCAATTGTTAATGTCTGGTGTTTATTTAATTGATAAAAAACGACTGTGCATTTAGGAAGACCAGGCGACAAATATTGTCTGGTTGAGGTTACGTTGTGAATTAACGCTGAATTATGAGTCGGGCCAGCGACATTCGTCACTCATGGTTTGTGCCAGTGCGGCGGCAGCATGGGAGAGCTGGTGCTGTTTCAATCGCAAAATGCCCACTCGCCGCTCAATCTGCGGCGAGACCAGCGGCACGCATACCGCGCCGAGTTCTCGCATCTGCTGAATACAAAGAGCAGGCACCGCGCTGGCTCCCAAACCGCTGGCGACCATTTTGCCCACGGTGACCAATTGATGACTTTCGTAAGCGACGTCGAGTCTTCTGCCGGCCTGTGCCAGTGACTGCTCAAGCAGCAGACGCACCGCTGATGGACGCTGCAAGGTAATGAAATCCAGATGCAGCAGTTCTCGCCAGCTCAGCTGTGGCTTATCCGCTAACGGGCTATCAGCGGGCACCACGGCAACAAAGCGGTCGCTACCCAGCGGGGTGAAGTGCAGCGCATCGGCCAGTTCGGGTTCAAAGGCGACACCCATCTCCACGCGCCCCTCCTGCACCATCTCCAGCACGGTTTCATTGATCACGTCATGCACCGCGATATTGACGCCTGGATAGCGCTGACGAAAAGCCTTCAGCACCGCAGGCAGCAAGTTGCCAGCAAAAGAGGGCATGGCGGCAATCGACACTTTCCCCAGTTGCAGCGTAAAACGCAGATGCATCGCCTCTTCGGCATTTTCCCAATCCGCCAGCAGCCGTCGCGCCATCGGAAAAAAGATCTCGCCTTCCGGCGTCAGTGATACGTGGCGGGTGGTGCGCATAAACAACGGTCCGCCCAACGCTTCTTCTAATCCGCTGATCGCCAGGCTCAGCGCCGGTTGCGAAATCGCCAGACGTTCGCTGGCCTGGGCAAAACTCAAAGTGTGAGCGACCGCTAAGAACGCGCGTAACTGCTTGATAGTCATTTTCATTTTGCTTTTTGTTAACTTTATGTAAAACAACGATTAACAGAATATTAATAAGAAAAGTAAATGAAAGGCCAATAAAAACAAAATTAACAAATCATTTTTGTGACGCGAGGATGGCTTTATTCGGTGAGCTGAGGAGATGTACAGCAATGGCAGGATTAGACAAACGCGTCACCAGTTATCAGCAGGCGCTGGCTGGATTGCAAGACGACATGACGCTGCTGGCGGGGGGATTTGGCCTGTGCGGCATTCCAGAAAATCTCATCGCCGAAATTCGTCAGCAGGGCATTAAGGGGCTGACCGTGGTCTCGAATAACTGCGGGGTCGATGGTTTTGGCCTCGGGCTGCTGCTGGAGAATCGGCAAATCAAAACCATGATCGCCTCTTACGTCGGTGAGAACGCGCTGTTCGAGCAGCAAATGCTGAGCGGTGAGCTGGAAGTGATTCTCACGCCGCAGGGGACGCTGGCGGAAAAAGTGCGCGCAGGCGGCGCGGGTATCCCCGCATTTTATACGGCCACCGGCTATGGCACGCCCGTGGCAGAAGGCAAAGAAGTCAGAGAATTCGATGGGCGCCACTACATTCTGGAACAGGCGATTCGTGGTGACTTCGCCATCGTCAAAGGCTGGAAAGCGGACTGGTACGGCAATGTGATCTATCGCCACACCGCGCAGAATTTTAACCCACTGATGGCGATGGCTGCCCGTGTCACTGTGGTAGAAGTTGAAGAAATTGTGGCACCGGGTGAGCTGGATCCGGCGGCGATCCATACACCGGGTATTTATGTCGATCGCCTGATTCAGGGGAACTTCGAGAAACGCATTGAGAAACGCACCCTGAGTGAAGGAGGCGCACATGCTCACGCGTGAACAGATGGCGCAGCGCGTGGCACAGGAGCTACGCGATGGTGATTACGTCAATCTCGGCATTGGTATGCCGACGCTGGTGGCCAACTACGTACCTGAGGGCATGGACGTGATGATGCAGTCGGAAAACGGTTTGTTGGGCATGGGGGCGTTTCCCACCGAAGCCGAACTGGATGCCGACATGATCAATGCCGGCAAACAGACGGTGACCGCAAGAAAGGGTGCGGCAATCTTCGATTCGGCACAGTCTTTCGCCATGATCCGCGGCGGCCATGTTGATCTTACCGTGCTGGGCGCGCTGGAAGTGGACGTCAGCGGCAACATCGCGTCGTGGATGATCCCCGGAAAAATGGTCAAGGGCATGGGCGGCGCGATGGATCTGGTGGCGGGTGCGGAAAACATCATCGTGATGATGACGCACGCATCAAAGCATGGCGAATCAAAACTGCTGTCCGAATGCACTTTGCCGCTTACCGGCGTCGGCTGTATTCGTAAAGTGATCACTGAACTCGGCTGGCTGGAGATTGAAAAGGGCGCTTTTGTGCTGCGTGAGTATGCGCCGGGCGTCACGCTGGATGAGATCCGTGCAAAGACAGCCGGGCAATTACGCATCGCCGATGATGTCCGTGAAATGCGTTTTTCCCAGGAGGCATCATGAACGAATGTGTAATTGTGGCAGCCACCCGCACGCCCATCGGCCGTTTTCACGGTGCGCTGGCGTCTCTGACTGCAGCGGAGCTGGGCCAGCAGGTGATCGCCACACTGCTGAAACAAACCGCGCTCGATCCTGTGCTAATCGATGAGGTCATTATGGGGCAGGTACTCACCGCCGGATGCGGGCAAAACCCTGCGCGCCAGGCGGCTGTGGCGGCGGGTGTGCCTTACAGCGTGCCAGCCAGCACGCTGAACATGGTGTGTGGCTCGGGGCTGAAAGCGGTAATTCAGGCCGCGCAAGCCATTCAAAGCGGTGCCGCCGAGATCATTATCGCGGGCGGTCAGGAGAGTATGAGCCAATCCCCTTATTTGCTGCCGGATGCGCGTAGCGGCTGTCGTTTGGGTCACAGTCAACTGATGGACAGCGTGATCCACGATGGTTTGTGGGATGCGTTTAACGACTACCACATGGGGATCACTGCCGAGAATCTGGCCGACGAATACCACATTAGCCGTGCCGATCAGGATGCCTTTGCCTTGCAATCCCAACAGAAAGCGGTGGCGGCACAGCAGCAGGGCGCCTTCCGCGCCGAAATCACGCCCGTCACGGTGGCGCAGGCTAAAGGCGAGACATTGGTGATCGGTGAAGATGAACAGCCACGCGCGGACAGTTCAGCAGAGCGGCTGGCGCGTTTGCATCCCGCCTTTAAAAAGGACGGCAGCGTGACCGCAGGTAATGCTTCCAGCCTGAATGATGGCGCGGCCGCCGTGCTGTTGATGTCAGCATCACGCGCCGCTGCTCTAGGGTTGCCGGTGCTGGCGCGATTGACCGGGAGCGGCATGGCCGGTGTGGATCCGGCGGTGATGGGTATTGGCCCGGTGGCTGCCACCAACAAAGCCCTGAAACAGGCTGGTTGGACGCTGGATCAAGTGGATTTGATCGAAGCTAATGAAGCCTTTGCCGCGCAGGCTTTGGCGGTAGGCAAAGCGCTTAACTGGCAGCCGGAACGGGTCAATGTCAACGGCGGTGCCATTGCGCTGGGGCATCCGATTGGTGCCTCCGGCTGCCGCATTCTGGTGACGCTCATTCATGCCTTGCAGCAGCGTGAGCTGAATCGCGGTTTGGCAACGCTGTGTGTGGGCGGCGGCATGGGCGTCGCGCTGGCGGTTGAACGCCCGGATTGAGGCGGACCGATTCAAATTTTTGGCAATGTCTTTACCTTCAACCCTACAAAATAATAAGGAAGCAACATGAGTGTCGTTATTGCCCTCGCTGCGCTTGGGTTGCTGATGTTAGCCGCCTATCGCGGCTATAGCGTAATTTTGTTCGCCCCGATTGCCGCGCTGTTAGCGGTGCTGTTAACCGAACCGGCTGCGGTCGCGCCGGTGTTCAGCGGTCTGTTTATGGAAAAGATGGTGGGCTTTGTGAAGCTCTACTTCCCGGTGTTTCTGCTGGGTGCCATCTTTGGCAAGTTGATTGAGCTATCCGGCTTCTCACGCTCGATCGTCACGGCGGCCATTGCGCTGCTGGGGCGTCGCCATGCCATCCCGGTGATTGTACTGGTGTGCGCACTGCTGACGTACGGCGGCGTGTCGCTGTTTGTGGTGGCCTTTGCCGTTTATCCGTTTATCCGTTTGCCGCAGAACTGTTTCGTCAGAGCAATATCCCTAAGCGCTTGATTCCGGCAACGGTGGCTCTGGGTGCGTTCTCCTTCACCATGGATGCACTGCCCGGCACGCCACAAATCCAGAACATCATTCCCGGCAGTTTCTTCGGCACTAACGCCTGGGCTGCGCCATGGTTGGGGTTGATCGGTTCACTCTTCATTATTGTGGTGGGCTTACTGTGGCTGGATCGGCAACGCCGTCGGGCACAGGCCAACCAGGAACCCTATGGCACTAACCTGAAGAATGAGCCAGAAACGGCAGAAGATGTTCGCTTGCCGCATCCGCTGATCGCCATTCTGCCGCTGATTCTGGTCGGGGTGCTCAATCTCTGCTTCACCTGGTGGATCCCGTCGTGGTACGGCGCGCAGAGCAGCGTCACGCTACCGGGAAATCCCACGCCGATTCTCACCGATATTAAGAAAACCACCGCGATTTGGGCAGTACAGGCGGCGCTACTCAGCGGCATTCTGGTGGTGCTGATTTTTGGCTGGCGCAACATTCGCGGTCGTCTGGCAGAAGGCAGTCGTACGGCGGTCGCCGGTGCGTTACTGGCGGCGATGAATACCGCCTCCGAGTACGGTTTTGGTGCGGTAATCGCTGCGTTGCCGGGCTTTGTCGTGCTGTCTGGCGTGCTGCAGGCGATTCCCAACCCGCTGCTCAATGAAGCGATCAGTATTACCGTGCTGGCGGGGATCACCGGTTCGGCATCGGGCGGGATGAGTATTGCGCTGGCAGCGATGGCAGAACACTTCGTGCAGGCGGCGCAGGCCACGGGGATTCCGATGGAAGTGCTGCACCGCGTGGCGGCGATGGCCAGCGGCGGGATGGACACACTGCCGCACAACGGCGCAGTGATCACCTTGCTGGCGATCACGGGGTTAACGCATAAAGAAGCGTATGGTGGCATCTTCGCCATCACCATTATCAAAAGTCTGGCCGTGCTGTTTGTGATTGGGGTGTTTTACCTCACCGGCATTGTCTGAAGGAGGATGAATCGATGCAATTAACGGGAAAAGTGGCACTGGTGACCGGGTCTACCAGCGGTATCGGATTAGGTATCGCGGAGCAACTGGCACTAGCGGGCGCCACGGTGATACTCAACGGTTTTGGCGAAGTGGAACACGCGAAAGCGATTATCACGGCCACCGGGGCAACAGTGGACTATCACGCGGCAGACATGTCCGATCCGCACCAAATCGCCGCGATGATTGAGTGGGCAGAGGCGCACTATGGTGCGATAGATATTCTGGTGAACAACGCCGGTATTCAGTACACCGCGCCGGTGGAATCTTTCCCGGTAGAGAAGTGGGATGCGATTATTGCCATCAATCTCTCTTCGGTGTTCCACACCAGTCGCGCCGTTTTACCCGGTATGCAGGCACGTCACTGGGGGCGCATCATTAATATCGCCTCTGTGCATGGCCTGGTGGCATCGAAAGAGAAAGCCGCCTATGTCGCTGCGAAGCATGGGGTGGTAGGGCTGACAAAAGTGATTGCGCTGGAGAACGCGCAATCACCGATCACCTGCAACGCCATCTGTCCGGGCTGGGTGCTAACGCCGCTGGTGCAGCAGCAGATCGATAAACGCATTGCAGCCGGCGAGGATGCCGAAACCGCGCGCCTGGCGTTATTGTCAGAAAAACAACCTGCTCAGGCGTTTGTTACACCTGAGCAGTTGGGAGCATTGGTGCTGTTTCTGTGCAGTGAGGGCGGTGCGCAGGTGCGCGGCGCGGCCTGGAACATGGATGGCGGCTGGCTGGCGCAGTAATGCATCACGGCTTTATCCACGCGGCAATACACTCTTTCATCACGCGCAGGCGCTCATCCAGCGCCGCTTTGGCACTGAGATCCTGCTGGTAGATAATCGACAGTGTTGACTGATTGATCAGATAGAAAAAGCCCAGCGCGGAGATATTGATGTTGAGTTGCATCACATCGATATCCTCGCGCACGTTTCCTTCGGCGCGTCCTCGTTGCAGCAATTGCTGGGTGATACTGCTCCAGCTCTGATTAATCTGCACGGTGATGTCAGAATCTTTGAGATGCCGCGCCTTGAGCTGATTTTCACTGTTGAGCAGGCGAATGAACTCGGGGTTTTTCAGGTAATAGTGCCAGGTAAACTCCACCAGCTGCAAAATTGCCTGATCGGCGGGGAGGTGATCGAGCATTAAGGCTGCTTCCTGCTCGCGAATGTCACGATAGGCTTCTTCCAGCACGCGGGTAAACAGAATGTCTTTGTTAGTGAAGTAGTAGTAAATCAGTTGCTTATTGGCATGAGCGCGTTCGGCGATGCTATCAACGCGTGCACCGTCGAATCCTTTCTCAGCGAACTCTGCGCGCGCGGCCATCAGTATCCGCACCTGCTTATCCGTGACATCCTCAATGTTACTCGCAACACGATCAACCAAAGCAGAATCCCCACATATCACTGTTTTACTGAGCATTATAGTGCCTCTTTTTGCGCATAAAACAAGGGCAAAAGATTTTCAACTAACTAGTTGGTTATGTGAATTCGATCAAAGTCAGGTCTCTTTCTGCCCATTATAGTGACGTCATCAACCAGTTAGTTGATTGATTATGAATCAGCGAACGGCGGAGCGTTGAAATAGATGTTGAACGTGTTACTTCCATCACAAACGACTTTGAGGTGAATACATGGCGCAGATTCCAGTGGGCATCATCATGCACGGCGTGACCGGGCGAATGGGTAAAAATCAACATCTCATCCGTTCGATTGTGCAGATTCGGCAGCAGGGCGGTGTCGCGCTGGCCAATGGCGATCGATTGATGCCCGATCCGATTCTGATTGGCCGCAACGCGGAAAAAATGGCTGCACTGGCGCGAGAGTTTGGTATCGAACGTTGGGGAACCAACATTGATGAAGCACTGAATAATCCGCATGACATCATCTTTTTTGATGCCGCCACCACGCAAGCACGTCCGGCGTTGCTGAAGAAAGCCATCAGCAAGGGGAAACACGTCTATTCGGAAAAGCCGGTAGCGATGGGGCTGGATGATGCGCTGGATCTATACCATTTCGCACAAGAAAAAGGCGTGTGTCACGGCGTGGTGCAGGACAAGCTATGGCTGCCGGGTCTGCAAAAGCTGCGTTTGCTAAATGAATCCGGCTTCTTTGGTCGCGTGTTATCGGTGCGCGGTGAATTTGGCTACTGGGTATTTGAAGGCGATCGCCAACCGGCCCAACGTCCATCCTGGAACTACCGCAGCGAAGATGGCGGCGGCATTATCCTCGACATGATTTGCCACTGGCGCTACGTCATCGACAACCTGTTCGGTGAAATCAAAAGCCTGAGTTGCATCGGCGCAACCCACATTCCACAGCGCTGGGATGAACAGCAGCAACCTTATGACGCCACGGCGGATGACGCGGTGTACGCCACCTTCGAACTGCACAACGGCGCGATTGTTCAGATCAACAGTTCATGGTGCGTGCGCGTGCGGCGCGATGATCTGGTGACATTCCAGGTGGATGGCGTAAACGGTTCAGCGGTGGCTGGCCTTAGCGATTGCTTCACGCAGGCTAGCGTCAATACGCCGAAGCCGGTCTGGAATCCGGATATCCGTCAAACCCATAACTTCTTCGATGACTGGGCCAGCGTGCCGGATACCCAGGTCTACGACAATGCATTCAAAGTGCAGTGGGAGCTGTTTTTACGCCACGTCTGGGGCGAAGGGGAGTATCGCTGGGATCTGCTGGAAGGAGCCAAAGGTCTGCAACTGGTCGATCTGGCTCTGAAAAGCTGGAAAGAGCGTCGCTGGGTTGATGTGCCATCGCTGGATCGCTAAGGAGCCGAACATGAGTCGTCCCCATTCCGAACAGCTTTCGCTCAACACGGCGACCGTGCGCCAGCAGTGGGATTTACGCCAAATCATTGAAGGTTGTGCGCGCCATGAGATTCGCGGCATCTCGCCGTGGCGCGATCAGGTAGCAAACATCGGTTTAGCAGAAGCGGCGCGGCTGATTCGTCATCACGATCTGCGGGTGAGTGGCTACTGCCGGGGCGGCATGTTTCCCGGCGTTGATCAGCAAGCACGCCAGGCGACCCTGGCCGACAACCAGCGAGCGGTGGATGAAGCGCTGGAACTGGGCGCAGAGTGCCTGGTGCTGGTGGTCGGCGGTTTGCCGCCAGGTTCGAAAGATCTGCCGGGGGCGCGACAGCAAGTGCGTGATGGACTCAGCGCTCTGCTGGAGTACGCCCGCGCGGGCGGCATGCCGCTGGCGATTGAACCGCTGCATCCCATGTACGCGGCGGATCGTGCCTGCATCAACACGCTGAAACAGGCTAACGACCTCTGCGATGAGCTGGGCGACGATGGACTGGGGATTGCCGTCGATGTCTATCACACCTGGTGGGATGCTGAGTTTTATCAGGAAATCGCCCGTGCGGGTCTGAAACGGCTGCTGGCGTTTCATATCTGCGACTGGCTAACGCCCACGAGGGATCTGCTGGAAGATCGCGGCATGATGGGCGATGGCGTTATCGATATTCGCGCCATGCGGGAAGCGGTAGAAGCTCAGGGTTATCGCGGATTACATGAAGTGGAAATTTTCTCCCGCCTGAACTGGTGGACTCAGGATCCAGATGAGGTGCTTAAGACCTGCAAGGCTCGCCATCTGGCGCACGGTTAACCGTATCTGACAGAGCTGAAAAGCTGTTTTCGTCGGTCACAGACATTGTCGAGGAAAAGATGAATACAGATACCCGCAAAATGATTCTGGTCACCGTGCTGTGCGGCCTTGGCTACATGATGTACTCGGTGGATCGCATGACGGTGTCATCAGCCATCGGGCTGATCGCTGGAGAGTTTGGTCTCGGTAAAGCGGAGAGTGGCATTCTGCTCTCCTCCTTCTTTTTTGGCTTCATCGTCTTTCTGTTCATTTCCGGCATTATCGCCGACAAGTTAAGCGGCAAACCGGTATTAATTCTCGGCCTGATGATGTTTTCACTGGCGACACTGTTAACGGGTGTCGCCGGCAGCATGACCAGCCTGATTTTTTACCGCGTGATGACGGGGGTAGGTGAGGGCATCTTCTGGCCAGCCGCCTCGCTCGAAGTGGCCAACGTGACCAGCGAAAAACAGCGCACCACGGTGATGTCACTCTACTGGATGGGGTACCCGATTGGCGGCTTCCTCGGCACATGGATGGGCGCCATGCTCGGTCCGATATTTGGCTGGCGCGTGGTGTTCTACGTGGCAGGCGCGATGGGCATGCTGGTGGCGCTGTTGTATCTGGTGCTGGTGAAAAATGATCGTAAACCTGCCGAGTTGATTGCACGCCAGGCGGCGGAGAAAGTGCCATTAAGAACCTTATTTCGCCATGCGCCGGTGCTGTTGATGGCCG
Source organism: Pantoea sp. Taur (assembly GCF_009830025.1). NCBI lineage: Bacteria > Pseudomonadati > Pseudomonadota > Gammaproteobacteria > Enterobacterales > Erwiniaceae > Pantoea > Pantoea sp. Taur. Next base: position 11,747 of record NZ_SZZZ01000001.1, on the reverse strand, counting down.
CGTTCTATTTCGTGCTGCTGGCAGGCTGGTGGATTGTGCTGCTGTGGGCACCAAGCTATTTGATGCAGGTGAAAAATCTGTCGATTGGCACTGCAGGCACCATCGCCAGTTTGTTGGGCATTACCGGTGCGCTCGGCGGCTTTGTGCTGGGGCGCTACTGCGATAAGGGCGATTTTAAACGTCGTCGCACCATTCTGATGACCATTACTTTTATCAGCGGGCTGGTGATGGCCGCCATGGCATTCAATCTTTCGGTGCCGTTGGTGATTGTGCTGGTGCTGATCCTCGGTTTCCTTGGCTATCCGATTACACCCATTGTTCTCTCGCTCACTGCTGAACTGGTGCCGCCTTCTCTGCGTGGTTCAGCCATCGGCTTTGTGATGAATATGGGAATGGCGGCGGGCGGCATCTCGCCGATTGTGGCGGGTTATTACGCGCAACATTACACCTTGCAACCGGTCTGGCTGGTCGCCGCCTGCGTCATTATCTGCAGCAGCCTGGTGTTGCTGGGGGTGCGTCGCCTGCCTATCGGAAGCCACAACAGTTCGCAGAATGTGATGCCGTCCGGGCATCTGGCAAAACACTGAAATAAGGAACAGAACCATGTCTGTGAGCAATAAAGTGCGTTTACTGGATCGCAACGGTCAGCCCTACAGTTACATCATGCAAGGTGAGCGCCACTGGAGCGTACCGGCGAAACCGGTATTTAACCGCGACGTTTATGCCGCTGCACATGTGGTTGCCGACCCGCAGCGCATGCAAAATCCGCATAGCGATATGGCGATTGACTGGGACAGCACGCTGGAATATCGCCATCATTTAATGTCGCTGGGATTGGGCATCGCGGAAGCCATGGATACCGCGCAACGCGGCATGGGGCTGGATTGGCCAACCGCGCTGGAGCTTATAAAACGCAGCGTTGAGCAAGCGAAAGCTTATCCGGGGGCACGGGTCGCCAGCGGGGCTGGCACCGATCATCTGACGGACTTTTCCCAACTAACCCTACAGGATGTGATTGCCGCGTATGAGCAGCAAATCTCAGCAATCGAAGCCTGTGGCGGCCGTATTATCTTAATGGCCAGTCGCGCGCTCGCCGCCATTGCTAAAGGGCCAGAGGATTACATCACCGTTTACAGCACGCTTCTGCGCCAGGTGCGTGAGCCAGTTATTTTGCACTGGCTGGGGGACATGTTTGATCCTGCACTACGCGGTTACTGGGGCGGCGCGACGATTCACAGTGCAATGGAGGTTTGCCTTGCGGTGATTCGCGAAAATCAGGCAAAAGTGGAGGGGATAAAAATCTCTCTGCTGGATAAAGATCGTGAAATAGAGATGCGTCGCCAGCTGCCGGCTTCCGTCAAAATGTATACCGGCGATGACTTTAACTATCCCGAACTGATCGCCGGGGATGAGCAAGGTTTCTCGCATGCGCTGCTGGGCATTCTCGACGGCATTGCACCGGCCGCCACCAGCGCACTGCATGCTTTGGCGCAGGGCGATCGCGCCTCCTTTGAACGGATACTGGCACCGACAGTGCCGCTGGCACGGCATTTGTTCTCGGCACCCACTCAGTACTACAAGTCGGGCATCGTGTTCCTGGCCTGGTTGAATGGCCATCAGAAGCATTTCACCTTGCTGGGCGGCATGCAGAGTGCGCGCAGTCTGACGCACTACTCTGAAGCCTTTAGACTGGCGGATGAGGCTGGTTTGTTGAATAACGCGGATGTGGCTGCTGAACGCATGTGGTCGCTGGCGAAGTTGCACGGTATTTGAATATTTTGAGGGCGGTTGCGGCCGCCCAGCTACCACATTTGATCGACAAAAGTCCCTTCTTCTGCCCGCGATTCCACCTTCCTGCATGTCATAAGAATCCCCTATAAACAGAAAAGTCACTATTTAACATTGAGTTATATGTCATTTAACAAAACTGTGACATTGCACAATATACATATAACATATTATGTTTTATAAATACTGACATAACATTACAGTCAAGGTTCTGGAGGCGTTGATGAGTACTATCCCGTCAGGAAATACCCGCAATACAACCGAGCATGAAGAGCGAAAATTCAAACGATCGATCGGTTTGATGTCCAACTTCTCATTGGGTTTTACCTATTTATCCCCTCTCACCGCCGTCTACTCCCTGTTTGCTCTCGCCATGACGTTGGCCGGTCCGCCCTCTATCTGGTGGATACTGATTGCGGCAGGAGGGCAACTTCTGGTGGCAATGGTATTTGGTGAAGTGGCGTCACAATATCCGATTACCGGTGGTTTATATCCGTGGTCGCGTATTTTATGGGGCAAGAAATATGCGTGGATTGCCGCCTGGGTTTATCTCTGGGCGCTGGTGGTGACCATCACCTCAATCGCCGAATACAGCTCAACCTTTGTTGCCTCGTTATTAGGCTATGAGCAAACGGCGATTAATTTACTGATGACGTCGGTGGTGTTGCTGTTAATGATGATGGCCATCAACCTCTCCGGAACTAAAAACCTGGCACGCGTGGCGCGTATTGGTTTCTGGTGTGAAATTGTTAGCGTGATTGCGTTGGGTATCTATTTACTGTTGTTCCATCGCATGCAGCCAATCAGTGTGATCTTTGATTCGATGGGTGTGAATGCCAGCAGTGGCTACATGGGTGCCTTTATGTCGGCGTCATTGCTCGGTCTGTTTATGTTCTTCGGTTTTGAAGCCTGCGGTAACGTGGCGGAAGAAGTGCAGAACGCCAGCCGGAAGATTCCTGTCGCGATGATTCTGAGCATTGTGTTTGGCGCGATTTCGGCGGTGATTTCGGTATTGGGTTATCTGTTGTCCTATCCTAATCTGCACGACATTGTGTCGGGCAAAATCCAGAACCCAATCCCTGAGATTCTGAATAACGCGTTGGGGCCGATGGGGGAGAAGATCTTTATCGTGGTGGCGGTGATTGCCATGCTGTCATGCATCCTTTCACTGCAGGCAGCCCTCAGCAGACTGCTGTTCTCTTTCTCGCGGGACAAGATGCTGCCCGGCAGCAACTGGATGGCGAAAATTTCCAAACACGATGTGCCCGACAACGCCATGATTGTCAGCTGTGCCTTACCGCTGTTGATTTGCATCTGGGTTTACTATCAGCCCGATAACCTGGCGCGAATTACCGCCTTTGCCGTAGCGGGGATCTATATCTCCTTCCAGATGGTGGTCTTAGCGGCACTGCGTAAACGTCTGCAAGGGTGGAAACCGCAGGGAGAATGGAGTATTAGCCGCTGGGGCATGTGGGTCAATATTCTGGCGCTGATGTACGGGATGAGCGGTATTTATTTACTGGTGCAGCCGGGCGAGGGCAGCTTCGTCGATAAATGGATTGTATTAATCGGCTTATTTATTGTGGTGGGATCAGGTGCGCTGTATATGTTTATTGCCAGACCTTATAACCAGAAAAGCAATGAACAGCATTATGATCTGAGTGCAATCAAAGAATAATCGTTACGGGTGAGGGTCACCTCACCCCTTTCAAGCATTTCATCTCTCTTTTCACTCCATCGCCGATACCATGCGAAGGGAGCGGCGTGTCTGACATATTGAATAGGAATTATTATGAGCCTGAATTCAAGAAAAAAGACAAATTTATCCATCTGGCAAGTGATTATTATTGGTATCGCCTATATGACGCCGATGACGGTATTTGATACCTTCGGCATTGTCTCAAAATTGACTGAAGGCCGTGTGCCGTTAGCTTATTTACTGGCGCTGGCAGCGGTGTTATTTACCGCACTGAGTTATGGCCGCATGGTGAAACTCTATCCGAGTGCGGGTTCGGCCTATACCTACGCACGCAATGTGTGCGGTAACAATGTGGGTTTTCTGGTGGGTTGGTCATCGCTGTTAGATTATATTTTTCTGCCGATGATTAACTCACTGCTGGCAGGCATCTATTTGCAAACGTTGTTGCCCGCCATTCCACCGTGGATCTCTATCCTCGCTTTCACCACGTTGATTACCTATATTAATTGCTGCAACATTAAAATTTTGGCCAACGTTAATTTTCTGTTTGTCGGCATGCCGGTTATTTTGATGGGTGTGTTTGTTTACCTGGTGGTTCACGATCTGGATACCGCCTACGGCACTGGCCGCGTTTTAACGGTCACGCCGTTGTTCAATGGCAATGCCAGTATTCTCCCGCTAATTAGCGGTGCTGCCGTACTCTGTTTCTCCTTCCTCGGTTTCGATGCTGTGACCACGCTGTCTGATGAAACAGACAGACCAGAGAATGTTATCCCCAAAGCGGTGTTTTATACCGCATTAATCGGCGGCGCGATTTTCTTCCTCGCGGCATGGTTTATTCAGCTTTACTACCCCGATAACGCCATGTTCAAAAATCCGATGGAAGCGATGCCGGAAATTGTTTTATACGTGGGTGGCCGATTCTTCCAGACGCTATTTCTGCTGGGTATTTTATTGAACACCGTGGCTTCTGCGCTCGCCTCGCACGCCAGTGCGGCACGACTGCTGCATATTATGGGGAAAAACAATCCGGTTACCGCGCCGGTATTTGGTTACATCCATCCGAAAACGCGTAATCCGCTCTACTGCGTATTATTAACCGGCTTTATTTCGCTCAGCTCGATCTTTTTTGATTTAGATACTGCCGTTTCATTAATTAGTTTTGGTGCGCTGGTGGCGTTTAGCGCCGTGAACCTTTCAGTTATCGTGAAATTCGTTTTTGTCGATAAACAAATCAGTACCTTCAGTGATTTGTTCAGAAATATGGTGCTGCCGGTGTGTGGCCTGGCGTGTGTGGCGATGATGTGGGTCAACCTCGATCATGATGCCTTTATGCTGGGATCTATTTGGGCGGTGTTAGGGATTAGCTGGATTATTTACTGCAGTGTTACCCAACGTGAAGTGATGATTTCCGAGTGAAAAAGTAGTGCAACTCACAGTGAATCTTCCTGTGGTGCGATTAACGAACCGAGAATAATCGATGAGCAGACAGCCTGATTTAATTAAACCTGTATTAATGCGTGATGCAAAATTTTCGCGACCGAGTCAGACCGCCATCAATGGCGACTGGAACTGGGTCAGACAGTGTGATGAAACAGAGAATATCGATCCGGGAAATCCGGCCAATTACTACGAGTCGACGCTTGCCCCCTGGACAACATTTGCCCCGCTGGAAGGTGATAAAGTGTGTGAATTCGTAGTCATTGGTGGCGGGTTGCTGGGGGCCTCGACGGCGCTGCATCTGGCAGAAGCCGGTATCGAAACGGTACTGCTGGAAAAAAACGCCATTGGGTCGGGTGCGTCTGGACGTAACGGCGGGCAACTGACACCGGGATTGGCCCGATGGGAGGCGGAGTCAATGCTGGATAATCTCAGTATCGATGAAGCGAAGCGCCTGTGGCATTTCACCTCAACCGAAGCCATGTCGCTGATTGATGATATCGCCAGCCGCTATCACCTCGATCTGGATCGTCAACGCGGGCACATTACCGCCGCCATTCATCCCGGCCATATGAATGCGCTGGTGCAGGCGGCGGATGCGCGTCGCTTTCTCGGGGATGACCATGTGGCGGTGTTAGGCGGCTATGAGTTGCAGGAGCATATCAAATCCGATGCCTATTACGGAGGCGTGTTAGACGACCTTGGCGGACAGATTCACTCTCTGGCGCTCAACCGCGGTCTGATTTACGGCTTTGTGCTGAATGGCGGCCAGGTTCATGAGCAGAGTGAAGTGATACGGATTGAGGAAGTCGGGAGTGTGACGCGCGTTCACACCGCCGCAGGTGTGATTACCGCAACCAAAGGCGTGGTGATTGCGGTTCATGATGCGACACATACTTTGCTGAACGAGAATAACGCCACCACCATTCCTTTCTATACCTATGTCGGCGTCACGTCGCCCGTCAGCGGCGGCTCAAAAACCCTTCTGCCCACTGGCAAACCTGTGTATGACACCCAGTTGCAGATAGATTATTACCGCCCGGTGCGAAATGAGCGTCTGCTGTTTGGGGGACAGGGAACGGGCATGCGCTGGGACGATACCCGCACGGTCGATTACCTGACATCACGCTTGCGGGCGGTTTTTCCCGAGCACGAAGAGCTACAGCTCGATTTTGCCTGGAGCGGTACCACGGATCTCACCCTCAATGGTGCCACCGACTGCCGTAAAGGCGGCAAGAACGGCAAGATCTATTCGGTGCATGGCTGGAGTGGGCATGGCATCGCGCAGACAGTACGCATTGGCAAGGCGATTCGTGATGATATCGTTAATGCCAACAGCGATTTTTCAATGCTGACGGCGATTAAACACACACCGTTAATGATTGGCAGAAAACTGGCTCCGGTGGCCATTCCGCTGGCGAAGACGCTACTCGGTATTAGCGCCAAACTGGCACCGGGTAAAATGATTTCGTTTTAATCAGCACCCTGCCGCTAAGGGCGGCAGGGTTTTACAGGAAATAAATTTTGCAAAAGCCGTTTTGCGTGATCTGATAAGGTGCATCGATATTTAGCAACGAGCCGGTGCGATAGTGCAAATGGCTGGAAAATATCACGCGATTTTCGCTATTGGTCATAACAACCTTGCTGCTACTTTGCTTCACAATAGGCAATAAGGCTTCCTCAATACGGCTGACTAATATATCTACCGCTGCCACGCCCACCATATTTCCGTCAATCACCACAGGAGACGCGGCTGTAATGGTATACGCTGAGGTGCAAACATAATCCACATACGGGCCGTGTAAACAAACGTCCTCGGCATCGGGCGTATTTTTAAACCATTCAAAGGTACTAAAATCCAGCCGCTGCTGCGTGGCCTGATCGAGATCTAAGCAGGATTGTTGATTGCTCTTCGGGTTTTTAAACCACCATTCGAGGAACCAGTAGGGTTGAGCAAGGTTTTCTGTTGCCAGATGGCTGGCAAAGCCCGCGCCAGAGCAAAACTGACTCTCCAGCAGGATTTTTTCGATTGAAGGGTAGAGACTTTTACGCAGGCTACTCTCACGCTGTTTATCAGATGCGATGCCCGCAACGGGAATCGTGGCAAGGGTCTGATTAACGTAAGCAGAGAGATGTTTCGTCGAGAGCGTCACCGCAGCGAATAGCGCTTCCAATGTATTCACGATCCGCTCTTGGTTATTGACATCACTCACTCTTCTCTCCTCACATAATCTCTTTAAAGCTTATTTTATATTCAATGAGTTTTGACGTTAATTCATTAATCAGCGCACTCGCCAGATTAACCGCAGCCAGTTCATCATGACCGCGAAATGCGGTCAATAACTTGCGATAAATATCGACAGTAGTGTGATGAGCCGCATCTGACTTATATAAAAGTGTGACCAGAGACGCCCATTCAGATTGGATAATCAACTCCTGGCTGGCAATTCTCGCCGACTGCGAATTCGCAGCAATCGTCAACAAACAACGCATATCTGCCTGGCTGCGCATTTCTGCGCTGGATGCCTGCTCCAGGATATCCACAAATTGCGTGAGCGTGGCGATGTCGCTGGCCGTCATGCGGGTGGACGCTAATCTTGCGGCATGGCAGAAAATCGCACAGTGCCATTCACCCAAATCAGACAGATATTCCGTGCTGATCAAATTGAACGGATGTTGACTCGATGTCTGCTTATCGATGCTGTTGGCAACAAAACTGCCACCGTTTCGCCCGCGCACGGTGTAAACCAGACCGTTGGCGCGCAGGGTGTTCAGCGCTTCGCGAATCGTGATGTGTGAGACGCCCATCATTCGGGCCAAATCCGCTTCATTCGGCAGTTGCTCATTGGCTTCAAGTAAACCTGAAACGATAGCGTTGGCCAATCGCTGCACGATTTGATCGGAACGACTGGACTGCCCAATAGGGGAAAAAATCACTGCATGAGTAATCATAGTCCTCGTGATTTCTTATTCGTGTTGGGGAGGCAAGATGCACATTCATAACATAAAACATCCACATTGGAAACAATGAGTTGCCTTATCTGGTTGCGACGGAAAACCGTGATAAGCAACGCAATCAGCAGCTTAAACCAACAGCTGCTCAAACAGCCTCTTACGGATCTGTGAACCCGCAAATATGCGAGTGCAATCAAATTAATGTGAAAGAAACGTTGCCTGATTTGTGATCATAATGATAAAACCTAATATGTTATATGATTAAAGGAGCCTGTCGCATGCGTAAGATAAAACACTTTATCAATGGAGCCTTCTGTGAGGGTTCTGGCAGTGAGACTTTCGAACTGGTCAGCCCGGTGAGCGGTGAAGTCTATGCATTATCCCCCCTTGCTAATGAAGACGATGTCAACGCGGCCTATACCGCCGCTAAAAGTGCTTTTCAAATCTGGAAAAAGAGTACGCCAGGTGAGCGCCAGCGCGCGTTGCTGCATCTGGCGGATGCGGTCGAGCAGAACTGTGAGCGTATCGTTGATATCCAGAGCGAGGAGACCGGTCAGTTAAAGCACTTTATCCGTCAGGAAGAGATCGCTGGTTCCTGCGATGCGATTCGCTTTTTTGCCGGTGCCGCCCGCTGTCAGGAAGGAAAAGCCTCGGGTGAATATATGGCGGGCTTTAACTCCACCATTCGCCGCGAGCCGCTGGGTATCGTTGGCCAGGTCACGCCATGGAACTACCCATTTATGATGGCGGTATGGAAGATCGCCCCTGCGCTGGCAGCGGGAAACACAGTGGTGTTAAAACCCAGTGATACCACACCACTCAGCACCTTGCTGCTGGCCGAGTTGGCGGCTCCATTCTTCCCGCCAGGTGCCATCAATGTGGTGTTAGGTAAAGCCGCGAGTGGCTCGCTGGTGGTGTCGCATACCGATGCTTCGCTGGTGTCAATCACCGGTTCGGTACGCGCCGGTTTACAGGTGGCGGCATCAGCGGCAGCCAATCTGACCAAAGCACATCTGGAACTGGGCGGTAAAGCACCGGTGATTGTGTTTGGCGATGCTGACGTAGACAAAGCGGTGAAAACCATTTGCGCCGCTGGTTTCTTTAATGCCGGTCAGGACTGCACTGCCGCTACGCGTATTCTGGTTGAAGAGGCAATTTATCCCCATTTCCTCGATAAATTAGTCAGTGAAGCGCGCAGTCTGCGTTTCGGCCAGCCTGATGATACCGACGCTTTTTATGGTGCGCTCAACAGCCAAAATCAGCTGGAACAGGTGAAAGGTTTTATCGCCCGTCTGCCTGCGCACGCGCGCGTTGAAACCGGCGGCAAAGCAGGTAACGGACCTGGCTTCTATTTCGAACCCACCATTATTTCCGGGCTGCAGCAGAAAGATGAGGCTATCCAGCACGAGGTGTTCGGACCGGTGATGACGATTCAATCTTTCACGTCTGAAAGTGAAGCGTTATCGATGGCGAATGACGTGGAATACGGTCTGGCGGCCAGCGTCTGGACGCGCGATCACCGTCGGGCGCAGCTATTTAGCCGTGAACTCGATTTCGGCACGGTCTGGATCAACAACCATATTCCTCTCTGTGCGGAGATGCCGCATGGCGGATTTAAAAAGTCCGGCTATGGCAAAGACCTTTCTGCGTATTCCTTAGAAGAGTACACCCGCATTAAACATGTCATGAGCGACTTATCTTAACGGTGGAGAATCAACATGAAAAAGATCGCAATGGTGGTGGCACTGTTTGTTTCTTCCAGCTGTTTTGCCAGCCAAACACCGCTGGAGGTGGTGAAAGAGTATATGGGCGCATGGAATCAGCATAATGCCCACAAGGCCGGAACCTACCTGGCAAAAGATGTGATCTATTATGACGCGGCCGTCGGCACTCCGGTAAAAGGCAATAGCGATGCCGAGAAAAATGTTATTAAAGCCTTTATTGATGGTGTGCCGGATTTGAAATGGCAGATGATCGGTAAACCCGTTTATAACCATGACATTGTGGCTTTCGAATGGATGTTCTCCGGCGTCAACAACGGTGAATGGGCGGGTAGTCCGGCAACCAATAAACCGATTAAATTCCACGGCGTTTCATATATTAAAGTGAACGAGGGTAAAATCACTTATCAAGGTGATTATTACGACTCGAAGAAACTCGACGAACAATTAAAGTAATTATTAATAAATTGAATCCATGCCTGAATATTTACGGCAGGCATCGTATCGCTTGAACAGAAGGTTCGAACAATGAAAAACTCTGATTTTAATCAGCGTCGTCAGCGTGCTACCCCACGCGGCGTGGGCGTCATGTGTGATTTCTATGCGCAGCAGGCGGACAATGCCACGATCACGGATGTAGAGGGCGCGGAATATATCGATTTCGCCGCCGGCATCGCCGTATTGAATACCGGACATCGCCACGCCAAAGTGGTAGAGGCGATTGAGAAACAGCTGGCACAGTTTACCCATACCGCCTATCAAATTGTCCCCTACGAGAGTTATGTCGGTCTGGCTGAAAAAATCAATGAGCTGACGCCGATTGAAGGCGAGACCAAAACCGCATTCTTTACCACCGGTGCAGAAGCGGTGGAAAACGCGATTAAAATCGCCCGTTGTCACACCGGACGCCCTGGCGTTATCGCATTCGGTGGCGGTTTCCATGGCCGTACCTACATGACCATGGCGCTGACCGGAAAGGTTAAGCCTTATAAAATCGGTTTTGGTCCATTCCCCGGTTCGGTGTTCCATGCCGTTTATCCTTCAGAAGCACGCGGTATCAGCGTGCAGGACAGCATTCGTTCGTTAGAGTCGCTGTTCCAGTGCGATATCGATCCACAGCAGGTTGCCGCAATAATCTTCGAACCGGTGCAGGGTGAGGGCGGGTTTAACGTTGCGCCTGCCGAATTTGTCGAGGCGCTGCGTGACATCTGCGATCGACACGGCATTGTTTTGATCGCCGATGAAGTGCAAAGCGGTTTTGCCCGTACTGGCAAACTGTTTGCCATGCAGCATTATCATCATCAGGCCGATCTTATGACCATGGCGAAAAGCCTGGCGGGCGGGATGCCACTCTCCGCCGTGGCCGGTAAAGCTGCCATCATGGACAGCCCGCTGCCGGGTGGTCTGGGCGGGACCTATGCGGGTAATCCTCTCTCCATCGCCGCCGCCCATGCGGTGATTGATGCCATCAGTGAAGAAAAGCTGTGTGAACGTGCAGTTCATCTGGGAGCCAAACTGCGTTCGGTGCTGGAGAGTGCCGTAGAAACTTGTCCGGCACTGAGCGATGTGCGGGGTGTGGGTTCGATGATTGCCGCTGAATTCAGCGATCCTGCCACCGGTGCGCCTTCTGCGTCGGCAGCTCAGGCAGTGCAAAAGCAGGCGCTGGCGCAAGGCTTGCTGTTGCTGACTTGCGGGCCGCATGGCAACGTCATTCGTTTCCTTTATCCGCTCACTATCCCTGATGCACAGTTTGATAAAGCGCTGATGATGGTGAAAGACGCATTACAGGCTGCAGTTTAAGCACAGCGGTGTGAGGTCGGTGTCTAAAACGGCTGCATCATGCACGAAAAAAAGCCCGCCATTGGCGTAATGCCGATCAGTTAAGACAAAAATGATCGGTTGAACGATCCGGCAGTTCTGCAAGAATCCGTAATCTCTCAGGGATTACGGATTTTTTTATGCTTCTCAGTCAGGCTCTCGATATCGTTCATAAGTTTACGCCTCAGGAATTCTCGAGGCTTTCCGATCTCCTTTCTCCTGAACTCATTGACGAGTGTCTCGCTGATACCGGGACAGTGACGTTACGAAAGCGCCGTTTATCGATGGAAATGATGGTCTGGGCTGTAACCGGCATGGCACTTTTT